>JANJVG010000161.1 GCA_024710165.1 Burkholderiaceae bacterium | reverse complement strand
CACGGTGGACAGGTCGAGAAAGCCCTGCTGCTGCAGGTCGAGCAGGCGGCCGGGGGTGGCCACCAGAATGTCCACGCCGCGCTTGATGCGGTCGATCTGGGGGTTCATGCCCACGCCGCCAAACACCACGGTGGAGTTCAGGTCGAGGTATTTGCCGTACTGGCGCACGGATTCTTCGACCTGTGCAGCGAGTTCACGCGTGGGCGTGAGCACCAGGGCGCGCACGCCCTTGCCGCCAAACTTGCTCTTGGGCGCGGGCTCTTGCGACAGGCGCTGCAGCATGGGCAGCGTGAAGGCGGCGGTCTTGCCGGTGCCGGTCTGGGCGCCGGCCAGAAGGTCCTGGCCTTGCAGCACGGCCGGGATGGCCTGTGCCTGAATGGGGGTGGGGGTTTCGTAGCCCTGCTCGCGCACAGCCTTCATGATGGCCGGAGCCAGGTTCAGATCGTCAAATGTCATGGATTGAAATACGCCCATCCGGGCGCTGGGTGTCGGCCTGTCGGGGCAACCGGGGGTGGGGTTGCCGAGCCAGTGTCAAGCTGACGGGTTCAGGAGTGGGAGCCCGCAATGGCTTGCTTCGTCCCCAGCATCTTGCTGATATCGGACACAACTGGAGTGCCCGACTGAGGGTATTGTCGCATGAGTCGATAATTGCGCTCTGCGCGCGGAATTTTCCGCTTCCTTATGCTTTGCAGGTTTGATTACTACCGATGGCCCAATACGTTTACTCCATGAACCGTGTCAGCAAGACCGTGCCGCCCAAGCGGCAGATCTTGAAGGACATTTCGCTCTCGTTCTTTCCCGGCGCCAAGATCGGCGTGCTGGGCCTCAACGGCTCGGGCAAGTCCACGCTGCTCAAGATCATGGCGGGCGTTGACAAGGAGATCGAGGGTGAGGCCATCCCCATGGCGGGCCTGAAGATCGGCTATCTGCCGCAGGAGCCCAAGCTCAATGACGAGCACACGGTGCGCGAAAGCGTCGAAGAGGCCATGGGCGAAGTGTTTGCCGCCAAGGCCAAGCTGGAGGAGGTGTACGCCGCCTACGCCGAGGAAGACGCCGACTTTGACGCCCTGGCCGCCGAGCAGGCACGCCTGGAAGCCATCATCGCCACGGCGGGCACCGATTCTGAGCACCAGCTTGAAATTGCCGCCGACGCGCTGCGCCTGCCGCCCTGGGATGCCAAGGTGGGCGTGCTCTCCGGCGGTGAAAAGCGCCGCATCGCGCTTTGCCGCCTATTGCTGTCCAAGCCCGACATGCTGTTGCTCGACGAGCCCACCAACCACCTCGACGCCGAATCGGTGGACTGGCTGGAGCAGTTCCTCTCGCGTTTCCCCGGCACCGTGGTGGCCATCACCCACGACCGCTACTTCCTCGACAACGCGGCCGAGTGGATTCTCGAACTCGACCGTGGCCACGGCATTCCCTACAAGGGCAATTACTCTGAGTGGCTGCTGCAGAAGCAGAACCGCTTGGAGGCCGAGCAAAAGGGTGAGGAAGCCCGCGCCAAGGCCCTGAAGAAGGAACTCGAGTGGGTGCGCCAGAACGCCAAGGGCCGCCAGGCCAAGAGCAAGGCGCGTATCGCACGCTTCGAGGAGCTGAGCGATTACGAATACCAGAAGCGCAACGAAACGCAGGAAATCTTCATTCCTGTGGCCGACCGCCTGGGCAGCCAGGTCATCGAGTTCAAGAACGTCAGCAAGTCCTTCGGAGATCGCCTGCTGATCGACAACCTGAGCTTCAACATTCCTGCGGGCGCCATCGTCGGCATCATCGGCCCGAACGGCGCCGGTAAATCGACGCTGTTCAAGCTGATCGCCGGTAAGGAACAGCCCGACAGCGGCGAGGTGGTGATCGGCCAGACCGTGAAGATGGCCTTCGTGGATCAGCACCGCGACGTGCTGGCCAACGAAAAAACCGTCTGGGAAGACGTCTCGGGCGGGCTGGATATGCTCAATATCGGCAAGTTCCAGATGGCCAGTCGGGCGTATTGCGGTCGTTTCAACTTCAACGGCGGCGACCAGCAGAAGAAGGTGGGCATGCTCTCGGGCGGCGAGCGCGGGCGTCTGCACCTGGCCAAGACGCTGATCCAGGGCGGCAACGTGCTGCTGCTGGACGAGCCCTCCAACGATCTCGACGTGGAAACCCTGCGTGCGCTGGAAGACGCGTTGCTGGAGTACGCGGGTACGGTGCTGGTTATCAGCCACGACCGCTGGTTCCTGGATCGCATCGCCACGCACATCCTCGCGGCCGAAGGCGACAGCCAGTGGACTTTCTTTGACGGCAACTACCAGGAATACGAGGCCGACAAGAAGAAACGCCTGGGTGAAGAGGGTGCGCGCCCGCACCGTATGCGTTTCAAGGCACTCAAGTAACCCCCGTTTCCGAAGCGCCTTCATCTACGCCCTTCCCGCGTCGCCATGGAATTGCCCGTGAACCGCTCCCGGACGGCCTTCCGTGCCTGCGTTGTCAACGCCGTGCGCGAGGGAGAGGGCTTGATCACCGAGTTGATCAAGGTCACGCGCGGCGCGCTTCGGGCCAAAGAGGGTGAGGTGCGTGACATTGCGCGCCGCAATCTGCTCAGCGACGCCCTGCGCTTGCTGGACGAGCATGAGGCCGCCATGGTCAAGGCTTACCCGATGGCGCTGCTGGAAATTTTTGCCGACGGCCCGGGCTCGGCCAGAACCGGGCAAAGCGCCGCCTCACCGCTGGACTTTGGCGAACTGTCGCTGGTGGACGATGACGAGGTCCAGGCTCAGGTGGAGTTGTCGCGCGCCCACCAGCAGGCGCTGCACGCTACCGATGCCGTGCTGGCCGAGCTCAATGGCCTGGTCAGTGCTGCACAGGGCCTGCATCGCGTGCAGCCCGAACGCAACCCGCTGCGCCCCGAAAACTACATCCGGGCGCTGCAGCAGGTGGTGGGCGAGACGGGCGTGGCTGCGCCCATCCGCGAGCTCTGGATGCAGCACATGCGCGACCTGTTGGGGCTGCAGCTGGTCGCCGTCTACCAGCAGGCGGCACGCAGCCTGCGCGACAGTGGCGTCCAGCCGGTGGGCTATGGCGTGGTCAGCGGGCCGGCCGGATTGGGCTTGGGCGGGCGCAGTTCGTGGGGTGGTGCCACGGCCCATGGCGCCATGGGCGAGGCCACCAGCTACGGCAACCCGTCAGTCTACGGACGGGGTGGCATGGTTTCGGGTTGGGCCGATCCCGGTGCAGGTGCCTTGGCGCCAGAGGCCGAGGAAGCCCTGCTCACCGTGGGCATCCTGCGGCAGATGCTAGCCGGTGCGGGCGACCCCTTCGATGCGCTGCGCGGCATGCCGGCCGTGCCGCTGCAGGCCGCCTGGGCAGAGCCTTTGGGTGGCGCAAGTTCGCACGGTGCAGGACTAGGCGGGCACTATCCCGATGCAGCAGTATCTGAAGCGATGGAAGACATTGCCGAGCTGGAACGGCTGGTGGGCCGTCTTGCACAGAACCAATCCGGCCCGGTGGCCACCAGCCCGGGGGTTGCACGCAGCCTGTATGGAGTGGCCTATGGCAACGCGGCCGAATCTCCGGCAATGGCCGCCGAGGTGGTGGCGCGCATGGTCGAGAACATCTCCCAGGACACGCGGCTGCTGCCACCCGTGCAGCAGGCCGTGCAGAAGCTCGAGCCCGCCATTCGCAAGCTGGTGCGCCACGAAGCCGGTTTTTTCAGCGACGCCCGCCACCCTGCCCGCCGTCTGCTTGACGAGCTGACCCAGCGCAGCCTGGCCTACAAGCGTGAGGATGCGCCCGACTTCAAGCGCTACATGCGCCTGGTGGACCAGGCCGTCAATCATCTGGCCCAGCAGGACGTGGGAAGCGCCGCACCTTTTGAAGCCGTGCTCAAGGCGCTGGAGACAGCCTGGGACACGCAGGAAAAAAAGCTCCAGGCCGTCCGCGAGGCTGAAGAAAAAGCCTTGCGCGATGCCGAGAAACGCGCTGCACTGGCTGAAAAGGTGGCCTCCAATATCCGTGCCTTGCCCGACATCGGCAAGGTGCCGTCCGACATCCTCGATTTCGCCGCCGGCCCTTGGGCCGAGGTGGTGGCACGCGCGCAAATCAGCATGCCCGAAGACTCCACGCAGTCGGACCCGGGCGGCTATCTGGCCCTGGTGCCACAGCTGTTCTGGAGCGTGCAGCCCGAACTGGTGGGCGCCGAAAAAAGTCGCCTCGTTGATGTTATACCGGGAATGCTTGCCACCGTGCGTGAAGGCCTCGCCTCCATCGAGCACCCCGCCGAGCGCACCCACGAGCTGCTGGAACGCCTCGTGCTGCTGCACCAGCAGGTGCTGGACAGCCCCCACAGCAACCAGCCTCCCGAGCCCGAAGTCGAATCAACGTCGGGCGGTCCGGTCATTCTTGCGGACGAGGGCCTTGATCTGGATCTGAGCGACCTGCCAGCGCAGTCACCCACACCCGCGATCGACGATGCCTTTATCGTCGGAGCATGGGTGGACCTGGTCACCAACGGCAAGGTGCTGCGCACGCAGCTGACCTGGGCCAGCCCCCACAAAACGCTGTTTCTGTTCACTGCGGCCGATGGCAGCACCCAGTCCATGACCCGGCGCATGCGCGACAGGCTGGCCAGGGAGGGATCGCTGCGGCTGCGCTCTGCCTCGGACTCCCGATAAGCGCAGCGACGCTATCGCCTGGGTCGCTCTGTCAGGCAGGAGGAATTTTTCGGCGCACCAGCTGGATGTGGTTGCGCAGGGCATACAGCTCGTCGGCGTAGGCTAGCGGAACACTTACTTTCACCACCTGGGCCTCGAGTTCGTCCAGCGCCTGCAAAACGGCACGCGCCGGCATGCGGCCGCTGGCCCTGTCGTCCTCTAGGCTGCGCAGCTGTCCGTACCACCGAAACACGCGCGAGCGGACCCTGAACTGGTAGAGCGGTGGCACGATGCGCGACAGCGGCAGCGTGATGGCAATCACCACGCCCAGCACCAGCCACATGCGCTCGATCAGGTTGGCCACCCAGAACGGCAGGTAACGCTGTAGCAGCGGAACCGACTCGTTCATGGCACGGTCGGCTTCGGGGGCGATGGGCAGCTCGCTCAGGCGCGTGGTGGGGTACTCGCGCGCCCGGTTGAACCAGCCTGCTGCGCCGTGCAGGGTCTGGGCATTCTGGGCAAACAGCTGCAACAGCGCCGGGTGAGTGCCCTCGCGGGCCAGCAGGGCGGTGGTCGATGCCACCAGGCGCACATCGGCAGGAGGCACGTTGGCCGCCAGATCCACCACCCCCCGGGGCAGGGTGACGGGCGAGAGGAACGGAAAGCGCCTGCCGTAAGCCTCGTTCTGCGCAAAATCCATCAGGCGCACGCCTGGCGTCTGTAACAGCATCTGCACCATGGGCGACTCGGGGGCCGAGGCAAACACCAGCACGTCGATGTCACCGGCCAGAAAAGCCACCGTCCCCGGGGTCTGCTCCAGTTGCGAAAGCCGCAGGGCTTTTGTATCCAGGTGGTTGGCCTCCAGCAACTTGCCCATCAGGGTGGGTACGCCGCTGCCCGCGGTGCCCACGTTCACGCGCAGGCCCTGCAGCTGGGGTAGGGCGTCTAGCCGTCCGGACGCCGAGACGCTGCGCGCGGCTTTCTCTCGGTAAAACAGCCATAACGGCTCCACGAACAGGCTGCCCAGCGACTGCAGTTGCTCTCGGTCCTGGGCCTGCAGATCGGCGGTTCCGCCCTGCACAAAGGCCAGGTCGGCGCGACCCTCGCGCAGCAATTGCAGGTTGGCCATCGAGCCTTCGCTGGGCACCAACTGCACCGCAATGCCTTCAGCCGCGAGCGCCTGCTGGTAGCGCTTGCCGAATGCTTCGTAGGCGCTCTGCGCCGGGCCGGTGGCCAGCACCACGGTTTTGGGCGGTGTGGGCTGAAGCCACCAGTAGGCCAGTGCCAGCAGCAGCACTGGCAGCAACGCCAGCGGCCCGGCGGAAACCACCATGTCGCGCAGCGACAGCAAGGAGTTGCGAAAGGCCTGGGACATGGGGCTTTCAGCCGAGATCGTGCATGCAGGGCAGGTACAGGCCCTCGGGCGTGGTGATGCTGCGCGCTGCCTGCACCGCGCGCAGGGTGGCGCGGGCCGTGGCCTCGGCGGCCAGGGCGCACAGCAGCAGCATGCCGGGGTTGCGGCCTGCCAGGCCGGTGCCCAGGGTGAACAGGGTGTCGCCATCGAGCTGGGTGTGCACCGGGTTGATGCTGCGCGCCAGGCCATCGTGCGCGGCCACGGCCAGGCGGTGTGCCTGCGCCTTGGTGATGACCGCATCGGTCGCCACCACGCCGATGGTGGTGTTGCTGCCCGCCAGCAGCGACTGCGCCAGCTCGCCGCGCAGCAGCGCGCGCCGGGTGTCCACCAGCCGCAGGCCATCGGCGGTGCGCGCGCCTGCCACGGGCTGCGCGGTGTCGGGGTCGAGCACATCACCCACCGCGTTGCAGGCAACCAGCGCGCCCACCGTCACGCCATCGACCGTGACCGAGGCGCTGCCGATGCCGCCCTTCATGGCCCGTGCCATGCCGAACATCTTGCCCACGCTGGCGCCCGTGCCCGCGCCCACATTGCCCTCGACGGGGTCGGCCCGGGAGGCAGCGGCGCAGGCGGCATAGCCTGCTGCCGCATCGGGGCGGATGCGCATGTCGCCCACCATCAGATCGAACAGTACGGCCGAGGGCACCAGGGGCAGGCGCCCCACGCCGATATCGAGCCCCACGCCTTGCTCTTCGAGCCAGCGCACGGCGCCCGTGGCGGCCTCCAGGCCCCAGGCGCTGCCGCCCGAGAGCATGACGGCATGCACTTTGTCGACGAGGTTGCAGGGGTCGAGCAGGTCGGTTTCACGCGTTCCGGGCGCCGCACCGCGCACATCGACACCCCCCACGGCCCCGGCGCGCGCCAGCACGACGCTGCAGCCCGTGGGGCGCCGGCTGTCGGTGTAGTGGCCTACCTCGATACCGGCCACGCGCGTGATGCTGCCGGGGTCAAAGGCGGCGCGGCTCATGCCTTGGGTGTGCGGTGGTAGCTGCTGAACACCTTGGTGCTGCCGTCGCGCGCCACCAGCAGCACGTCATACGGGTCGCGCCGGTCGCCGTACACGGCGCCATCCATGCCGGGCGAGCCCACCGGCATGCCCGGCACGGCCAGGCCGAGGGCACGGGGTTTTTGCTGCAACAGCTTGCGCACGTCGCTGGCGGGCACATGGCCTTCGAGCACATAGCCCCCCACCAGCGCGGTGTGGCACGAGCCCAGCTTTTGCGGCATGCCCAGGCGCGAGCGTGCGCCGGTGTTGCCGGTTTCATGCACGGTGAAGGTGAAGCCGGTGGCCTGCATGTGCTCCACCCAGTCCTGGCAGCAGCCGCAACTGGGGTCTTTCCACATTTCGACAGCCGTGCCCTGGGGGGCGGCTGCGCGCACCACGGAGGGCAGGGCCGCCACGGCCATGCCCGCGCCCAGCCAGGGCAGGGTGTCGGCGAGCCATTCGCGGCGGCTGCGCAGGAGGGGGGTGGGAAGGTGCGGTACGGTCATGGCAGTGTTCCTGGGCCGGGGCCAGCTGTCACCGGGCCACGCGGGGGTTCATCGGATGAAAAAACAGGGGATACAGATGCCCTCATTGTGCGGCATCTGCCTGTGTGGGAGCGCCCGCCATGGGCAAAGTTCACACCGCCATGTAGCGCCCGGGCCGGTGGTTCATGGCCAGCACGAGATTCAGCGCCACGGCCCCGGCAATCGACCAGGCCACGCGCATCGGCTCCACCGACCACAGGGCCAGCAGCACGATGCAGCAGTCCACCGCCATCTGCACCTTGCCCGCGCGCCAGCCATAGCGGTCTTGCAGGTACAGCGCAGCAATGCCCACGCCGCCGAGGCTGCAGCGGTGGCGAAACAGCGCCAGAAAGCCTGTGCCCGTGATCAGCCCGCCCGCAATGGCCGCATACAGCGGTTCGATGCGTGCAAACTGCAGAAACTGCCCCTGTAGCTCCGTCAGCAGCGACAGCAGCAGCACCGCCACGAAGGTCTTGAGCGTGAACTCGCGCCCCAGCTTGCGCAGTGCCAGCCAGTAAAACGGCAGGTTGAGCACAAAGAAGATCTTGCCAAAGCCGATACCCGTGCTGTAGTGCAGCAAGAAAGCCAGCCCGGCCGTGCCGCCCGTGAGCAGCCCCGCGCTGGTGAAAAAGGCCACCCCCACCGAAATCATCAATACGCCGATGAAGATGGCCACGGCGTCTTCGGTGGGGGAGTGCGGAACGGCAGGAGTCGGAGCGGTAGAGCGGTTCATAAACGGATACGGGCAAGCGTCTGCGGTGGCCGATTGGACCACGATCACCCGCCACCGGGCTTGCACCGGGCTTGCACCGGTTTCAACCGGCCCCGACCGACCCGGATGACGCCCGGAAGGTGCGAGCGGCCATGACAGACGCCCTCAAGCGTGCAGCGCGTGTTCGCGCAGTTCGCCGCGCGCCTGCCGCACCACACTCAGGCCGCCGCTGATGGCCAGCCCCGCCATGATGGCCGCCACGGTCAGGTCGGGCCAGGCGGCGCCGGTGCCAAACACGCCCAGCGCGGCCGCCATCACAGCCAAGTTGCCCAGCGCGTCATTGCGCGTGCACAACCATACGCCACGCATGTTGGCATCGCCCTCGCGCCAGGCATACAACAGCACTGCCACCCCCAGGTTGGCCGCCAGCGCGAGAAAACCCACACTGCCCATGGTGAAAGGCTCCGGTGGCACTCCCTGCCAGGCGCCCCACGCCACACGGCCCACCACAAACACGCCAAACGCCAGCATGCTGGCCCCCTTGAGCAGGGCTGCGCGGGCGCGCCAGCTCAGGGCCATGGCCAGCACCCACAGCGAAACGCCGTAGTTGGCGGCGTCGCCCAAAAAGTCGATGGCGTCGGCCAGCAGCGAAGCCGAGCCCGAACGCATGCCCGCGCCCAGCTCGACGAAGAACATGGCGGCATTCACGACGAGCGCGATCCACAGAATGCGGCGGTAACGCGGGTCAGCGCTGGCGGGGCGACTGCTGCTGCAGCCATCATGGCAATGGGCGGACATGTTTTCTCCAGAAGGTGAGGGATGGCATGATTGGAAACCCTGAAGTCACTCGAAGGTCAAGCCATGTCCGACACCACTGCCTGCCATCGTATCGGCGAAGCCGCCCGCCTGTCGGGCGTAACGGCCGCCAATATCCGCTATTACGAAAAAGAGGGGCTGCTGACGCCCGGCGGGCGTGGCAGCAACAGCTACCGGCTTTACAGCGCCGCCGAAGTGCACCGCCTGCGTTTCATCCGCCTGTGCCGGGCCATGGACATGTCGCTGGACGAGGTGCGCACGCTGATGGGGCTGGACCTGGGCTCCAAGGCCGACTGCGATGCCGCCTGCGAAACGCTGGACGTCCACCTGGAGCATGTGCGCGCACGCCTGCGCGAGCTGCAGGCGCTGGAGCACGACCTGCTGGACCTGCGCAACCGTTGCGACGGCAGCGGCGGCCACTGCCGCATCATCGAGGCCTTGCACGCCCAGGCCGATGCCCAACCCAGGGGACCTGCACCGCGCGCCAGCCCAAAAAAACACCATGTGTAGCGGTTCAAATGCTATTATTAAGATAGCTACTAGCGCTTGTCATTCAATGGCTAGAGGCCATTTTGGTTCAAAAAAATACCACAACCGCTATCATGCGGTCATGCGGATGCGCCTTGTACACCTCATGCTGCACGAACGCCTTTGGAACGCCCTGTGCCGCTGGGCGCTGGCTTGGGGCCGCATCGTGTACCTGGGCGCCGTGGTGCTGGTGCTGGTGCTCACCCCATCGAGCTACACCCGCAGTGCTCGGCACAGCATGGCCCGCCACATCTACCTCGACACCGCTCCCATCCTGCCCGGCTTTACGGTGCTGGCCGCGTTGCTGAGCCTGGTGCTCACGCGCATCGTGGTCGTCACGGCGCTGAGCTACGGGCTTACGGCCTATGCGCTGGAGATGGTGATCCGCGTGCTGGTGCTTGAACTCATTCCGCTCACGGCCGCCCTGTTTGTGGCCATGCGCTGCACCATCCCCAACGGCGCGCGGCTGGCCAGCCTGCGCCAGTCGGGGCGGCTTGAAGCGCTGCGGCGCACGGGCGCCGACCCGGTGCGCGTGGAACTGCTGCCGCGCGTGGTGGCGGGCGTGTTTGCCTGCATCACGCTGGCAGCGCTGTCGTGCGTGGTGGCGCTGGTCATGGCCTACCTGGGCGTATACGGCTTCAACCTGGCGGGCCTGCCCAGCTACACCCGCATGTTCGGCCACGTGTTTTCCCCGGCCGTCACGCTGGTGTTTGGCATCAAGACACTGCTGTCGAGCCTGGCTGTGGCGCTGATCCCGATGACCGCTGGCCTGTACGACGTGGGCGAGGGCGCCTCGCAAGACAGCGAGCTGGGCGGCCTGGCGCGCATGTTTGCCGTGCTGCTGCTGATCGAGGTGGCATCGCTCGTGGGCAACTACTACTGAACAAGGAAACCGGCGCCCATGCAAGACCCCGCAACGCCCTCCATGCAGCCGCCCACGACCGACGAGATCCTGCGTCCCGTGGCCCACCTGGAGCTGAAGGCCATGGTGTTGATGCTGTTCACCCTCGCGCTCATCGTCGGGTCGGCGATGTATCTGCTGTATGCACGCGGCGCGTTTGAACCCACGCAGACGCTGGTGCTCACGGCCGACGACTCCGAGGGCGTGGTGGTGGGCATGGACATGACGTTTTCGGGCTTCCCCATCGGGCGGGTGCGCCGCATCGAACTGGCGCCCGAAGGCAATGCCCGCATCGTGGTGGACGTGCCCCGCAAGGACGCCCACTGGCTGCGCGTCTCCAGCATCTTTACGCTGGTGCGTGGCGTGGTCGGAGGCACCAACATCCGCGCCTACAGCGGCATGCTGGACGATGCGCCCCTGCCCGATGGCGCCGTAAGGCCCGTGCTGCGCGGCGATGCCACGGCAGAGATTCCGCAGCTCATGGCCTCGGCGCGGGAACTGCTCGGAAACCTCACGGCCCTCACCGCCCAGGACGCGGCCTTGGGCGCCAGCATGGCCAATGTGCAGGCGCTGACTGAGCGCATCAAAGGTCCAGGGGGTGCGCTCCAGGTGCTCATGGGCAACGAACGGGATGCCCGCAAGATCATCGCCACGCTCGACCGCACCAACGCGTTGCTGGTACGCATCGACCGCCTGGCCGCCAAGGCCGACACCCAAGTGTTTGGCCCCGGCGGCGTGCTGCCCGAAGTACAGGCCACGGTGGCCCAGCTGGGCGGCCTGCTGGCCGACACCCGCGCCAGCCTGAAAAAAGTGGACGCCGTGCTGGCCGAGGCGCAGGCCGTGGGCGCCAATGTGCGCGAAGGCACGGCTGACCTGGGCGCCTTGCGTGCCGAGGTCGAATCCAACCTGCGCAAGATCGACAGCCTGGTGAACGAAATCAATCGCAAATGGCCCTTTGCCCGCGAGACGGAGATCAAGCTGCCATGACTGCCGCACCCCGCCCCACCGTGCGGCGCTTTCCAACCCTGCTGCTCGCTGGTCTGTGCATGGCACTGGCCGCCTGCTCCAGCACCCCTCCCGCACCCGACTGGCAGTTGAACGCCCACAGCGCAGCACAACGAGCCGTGCAGGCTTATCTGTCGGGCAGCGCCCGCGTGGCGGCCGTGGAATTTGCCCGCGCCCGCCAGGAAACGGCCCGCACCGGCCAGCCCGCACTGCTGGCGCGTGTGGTGCTGCTGGAATGCGCAGCACGGGTGGCCAGCCTGGAGCAGGACCGCTGCAGCGCCTTCGAAGCCCTGGAGAAGGACGCAGCTCCCGCCGAAAAGGCCTACGCCAGGTACCTGGCCGCCACGCTGGCGCCGCAGGATGCGGCGTTGCTTGCGCCCGCACAGCGGGCGGTAGCGACAGCACACACTGGCAGCGCAGCGCCCGTACTGGCAGCCATTCCCGACCCGCTGTCACGCTTGGTCGCCGCAGGGGTTTTGCTCCGAACCGGCGCCGCCGACCCCGCAGTGATGCGCCTGGCCACCGACACCGCCTCTTCCCAAGGCTGGCGCCGCCCTTTGCTCGCCTGGCTGCAACTCCAGGCGCAGCGCGCTGAACAGGGCGGCGACGCGGACACTGCCGCCCGTCTGCGGCGGAGGATGGACGTGGTGGAGCAGGGCGGCAACCTGCCGTAGCAGGGCCACCGCCCGTCGAACCTTGTCAGGAACCCCCGCGCTGCTGCGCGGGAAAGTTTTGATAAAAATGGCCTTCAGCCCTTATCGGGAAAGCGCCATTAGCTTTCAAAAAAATAGCGTTTTCAACGCAAGCCCGAACCACTGCCGCCCGGTGCGCGCTGGATCAGTTCGATCTTGTAGCCATCCGGGTCCGTCACGAAAGCAATCACCGTGGTGCCGCCCTTGACGGGGCCGGCCTCGCGCGTCACGTTGCCGCCGGCGGCCCTGATTTTTTCGCAAGCGGCGTAGGCGTCTGGCACGCCCAGGGCGATGTGGCCATAGGCGTTGCCGTGGTCGTAGCTTTCCACGCCCCAGTTGTAAGTCAGCTCGATCTCGGCCTGACCGGGGTTGCCCCCGTCAAAGCCCAGGAAGGCCAGCGAATACTTGTACTCGGGGTTCTCCGACTGGCGCAGCAGTTGCATGCCCAGCACCTGGGTGTAGAAGTCGATGGAGCGCTGGAGATTGCCAACGCGCAGCATGGTGTGCAGGATTCTCATGCCCGTGATTGTGCCGGCAGATCGAAAACCAGGCAGGTGGTGGTGGCGTGGGCATACAGCGTGCCGTCGGGCCCCACCAGTCGCGCCTCGGCCGTGGCGAGCTGGCGCCCGCTGTGGATCACCCGGCCCTCGGCGCGCACGCGCTGCACCTTGGGGGTGATGGCCTTGACCAGGTTGATGCCCAGTTCGGCCGTGGTGTAGCCACGCCCCGGCTCCATGCGTGTGTGCACCGCGCAGCCCAGCGCGGAGTCGAGCAGGGTGGCAAACCAGCCGCCATGCACGGTGCCCATGGGGTTGAGGTGCTCAAGGCGGGGTGTTCCCTGAAAGACGGCGCTGCCATCACCCACCTCCACGATGAGGAAATCCAGCGTTCGGGCTATGGCCGCATAGGGCAGTTCACCGCGCAGCATCGCCTGCATCTGCTCCAGGCCCGTCATGTGGGCGATCTGCTCGCGCCGGGCCACGCCGGGGCCCGGGCCGGCATCCAGCCGCGTCAGGATGTCGCGCTCCTGCGCGAGCCAGTGTTCAAGAAGGTGGTGTGTGGTCATGGTGTCTGGAGGGAGGTTGGGTGGCGGCGATGAATAACTTGCATATGCAATTATTGCAGATACAATCAAAACCATGCAAGCCGAAAAACCTCCCACCGAGACCGCTGCTCCTCCTGCGGCAACCGCATTGCCGCAGGGTTGCACCAATTTCAAGCTGCGCCAGCTCATGCGCCGTGTGGCCCACCACTACGACGCCGAGATGGCGCAATGTGGCCTCAAGACCACGCAGTATTCATTGCTCTCGCACGTGCTGAAACTCGGTCCCATCCGTCCGGGCGACCTGGCCGTCGCCATGAAGATGGACGCCTCAACCCTGACGCGCAACCTGCGCCCCTTGGTCGATGCCGGCTGGGTGACGCTGGAGCCAGGCGCTGACGCCCGCAGCCGCCTGGTGCACATCACCGATGCTGGCCGCGACAAGCGCGTTGAAGCACAGCGCCGCTGGAAGGCGGCGCAACTGGCGCTCAATGATGCGCTGGGGGTAGAGCGCGTGCTGGCACTGCACACGCTGGTGGACGATGCCCTGGCCTTGCTGGCCCTTCCTGCGCAGGAGCCGGGCGATGGGGAGTGACACCGTGCTGGACTCGCGCACCCGCATGCTGCTGGAGGCGCCCATTGCCCCCACGCTGCTGCGGCTGGCCGCACCCAATGTGCTGGTGATGCTGGCGCAAGCCGGTGTGGGGCTGATCGAAACCTACTTTGTGGGCCAGCTCGGCACCGATGCCCTGGCGGGCATGGCGCTGGTGTTTCCGGTCGTCATGCTGATGCAGATGACGTCTGCCGGGGCGATGGGCGGTGGCATTGCATCGGCGATTGCCCGGGCCCTGGGCGCACGGCGCAGGGCCGACGCTGATGCGCTGGTGCTGCATGCCCTGGTCATTGCCGCCGTCTTCTCGCTCATCTTCACACTGGCCGTCGTGGGAGGAGGGCGCTGGCTCTACACCCGCATGGGCGGCACCGGTGGTGCGCTGGATGCGGCGCTGACCTATTCAAACTGGGTGTTTGCGGGTGCCTTGCTGGTGTGGGTGTTCAACACGCTGTCGGCCGTGATTCGGGGCACGGGCAACATGGCCGTGCCTGCCTATGTCACGGTGCTGGGTGCGCTGGTGCTGGTACCACTGTCGCCAGTGCTGATCTTTGGCTGGGGGCCGGTGCCCGGCCTGGGCATCGCCGGGGGCGCCATCGCCTTGATGGGGTACTACCTGGCCGGTAGCCTGGTGCTTGCGGCGTATCTGTGGTCTCCGCGCAGCCTGCTTCGGCCGTCGTTTGCGCACATCCGTTTTCGCTGGGCCTTGTTCAAGGACATTTTGCGGGTGGGGCTGGTGGGCACCGTCTCCACCGTGGCGACCAACCTGGCCATTGGCGTCACCACCGCGCTGGTGGGCGGTTTTGGCACGGCGGCCATCGCGGGTTATGGCACGGCATCGCGGCTTGAATACCTGCTGGTGCCGCTGGTCTTTGGCCTGGGCGCGCCACTGGTGGCGATGGTGGGCACCTGCATGGGCGCGGGTCAGCGCGAGCGCGCCCTGCGAGCCACCTGGATCGGTGCCGCCATGGCGTTTGCGATGGCCGAAGCCATCGGCCTGTGGGCTGCAGCGTTTCCCGGGGTATGGCTGTCACTGTTCAACAGCGACCCGGCCATGCTCGCGGCCGGCGCGCAATACCTGCGCATTGTCGGGCCGGTGTACGGCTTTTTCGGCCTGGGCCTGGTGCTGTACTTTGCATCGCAAGGCGCGGGGCGCCTGCTGTGGCCAGTGTTCGGCAACATCGTGCGCCTTGCGGTGGCAGTGACGGGCGGCTGGCTGGCACTGCGCTGGGGTGGCGGCCTGGCTGCGGTGTTTGCCGCACAAGGTGTGGCGCTGGTGCTGTACGGTCTGGTCAATGCCTGGGCCGTCGCCGGCGGAGCCTGGTTCGGCCCCGTGGGCCGTCCGCGCAGCATGGCTGGTTTGCTGCGGCGACTGCCACAGACTTGAGTTGCAAAAGTGCTGTAGCACTCCATCAACCTTCACTACAAAAAATACGATGTATATTATGTAAAATTACATTGCTCTATGAAGTTATCCGCTGTCTATTCCCACGGTGGCAATGCAAGATCTGGAGCTACAAATTCAAGGCGGATTGCAGGAATCGTTCAGGCCCACCGCGCCAGCCCACTTCTGCAGACGGGATCGTTTTTCGATGCAGTCCAGGTACGCTGCCTCGGCTGCCTTTCTCTGCGCCAGGCGAGTTGACTGGGCTCGCTCGGCCTGCAGTTGGGCCACGCGTTGGCGCAACTGCGGCATCACGGCCAAGGCGGCTTTTTCGCCTTGCAAAATGGCAACGGCGCGCTGATTGAAATCGACCGGCCCCATGTCCAGCACCTGCGGGCGCACGAGGACGTCCGCCCGCGCCAGCTCGGCCTGACCCAGCTTCTGGCCCATGATGGCAATCGACTGGCCCAGCGCCCCCAGCATGTGGCTGGGCGACTGGCCCCGCGCCTTGTTGGAAATGTCCACCGCCACCACCACATCGGCACCCAGCTGGCGCGCCGCATCCACCGGCACCGGGCTGACGATGCCGCCGTCCACATAGTGGAATTTGCCGATGGTGACGGGCTGGAACACACCCGGAATGCTGCTCGACGCCCGCACCGCCTGCCCCGTGTTGCCCCGCGCAAACACCGTGCGCTCGCCATCTTCGAGCCGCGTGGCCACCGCCACGAAGGGCTTGGCCAACTGCTCCAGCGGCTTGCGGCGCACCTGCTCGTTCACGTAGTCCTCCAGCTTCTGGCCCAGCACCAGCCCGCCAGACGATAGCTGCAGGTCGCGGATCTTGGCCTCATCCAGCGCCACGGCCTTTTCCTGCAGCTCAAACGCATTCATGCCACCGGCATACAGCGCGCCCACCACGCTGCCCGCGCTGGTGCCCGCTACCACGGCGGGGGCGAAGCCATTGGCCTCCAGCATCTTGATGACGCCAATGTGCGCAAACCCCTTGGCCGCGCCGCCGCCCAGTGCGATGCCGATCCTGATGGGGGGCATAGGGGTCGTGCTTGCCGCAGGTTCGGGGGCGGCGGGCGGCGCGCTGGGCGGGGTGTTGCCGCAGGCGGCCAGGGTGGCGAGAACAAGGTACGCCAGGACGCGCGGGAAGGCGCCAAGGCGCATGCCGAAGGATGGAACTGTCATGGGGGCCTGAAGTGTAGCGGCGGGTGGCGGCCAGTTCGTGTAGGTGGATGGCGCAAGGTTCCGCCGCCTGCGGCCGCTGCGGCCGCTGCGGCGGCTCACACCGCACTCGGCCCCAGCCACACGCCGCTGCGCAGGCCCTCGGGCCGCTGCGGCGACCACACCTGCGCGCTGGCCTCCCAGGTTTCCTGCTGCACATTCAGCCCGGCAAACACACCATAGCCGCGGCCCGCGCAGATCTCGCCGCCTGCGCACAGGCTTTCGCCCACCTTGATGGCACCATGGGTGTGAATGCATTCGCCCGCCTTGATGCCCCAGCCTGCCTCCAGGTGCGCCACGCCGGTGATGGCCCCGCCCACCACAATGCCCTGCCTCACGCGCAGGCTCTCGGCCCCCGTCAGGTGGCCGCCCACGCGTAGTCCCTTGTCGCACTCCACCAGGCCATGCGCGATCAGGTCCTGCCCCACAAAAGCGCCGCCTTTGAGCTGCAATCTGCCGTAGCAAACCACATCCCAGGCGGCCCGCAGGTCGCCCGCGCAGGTGATGTCGCCCTCCACCTCCACGCCCCAGTCCGCGCGCACATCGCCACCCGTCTGCAGCGTGCCCTGGCTGATGATGCTGCCCGCCACGCGAATGCCCTCCCCCGCCACAATGGCCCGCCCCGCCCGCAGTCCGCCACCTGCACGGATGGACCGCCCGGCCTGCACCACCGTGGCCACATCAATGGAGCCGCGCACCTCCACCGTGCCGGCAAACACCACGGCCTCGGCCTCCAGTGCATCTACCACCAGCACCGCATTGGTCGGCCCGAACTGCGACAGCAGCCAGCAGGCATCGTCCACGCGCCCGGCGTTGACCAGTGTGTCCAGTGCCTCCTGGTAGCCGCTGCCGTCTTCCACGTTGCGGCTGAACCATCGAAAGCCATCGGCACACGGGCTTTTGGCCCGCAAAAACTTCTTGGTGAACTCCATCGCGCTCACCCCTGGTGCAGCCGTGTGGACGGGGGATGAACGGGGTGCGACCCGACGGGCGCGGGCCCACGAGCATGAACGGGGTGCATGAGACAACTCCTGGAGGAGCGGCCCGGGCCGATGAAACGATTAACGAATCAACGATTGAGCAGGCCGCCATCGCGCTGAGCGGGTGCCCGGCGATGGATGTTCTGCGCAAATGAGGGGGAAAGGTTATCGCCGGGCGGAGGAATGTGCGACCGGCTTGTAGGGCCAGATCTCACGCACCACAACGGCGCCCCCGCCCACACACAGGCCGCCGCAAAGGGGGCCTGGATGGAACATTGCCGGGGGCTGAAAATGCATGGGGCCGATGGTATCAGTGCGCGGGTATCGCACTGCACCGGGTGGGTTTGCCGCAGCGCCCCTCCCGCATTGCCGCCGCGACACAAGCGTGGGCAGCATCCGTCACGCATTTTTAAAACCAAAAATAATATTGAATAAAGAAAAAATACAAATTGAGTTATACTTCGCCGCGTTGCAGTCACCGCTCTTGACGAGTGCAGTCACCGCAACCCCTGCCCGGAGGCGCAAGCCTCCCCGTGCAGGTTGCCTTTGGCGACTGATGTCGCCCAGTGGGTCTGTAGAGCTGCAGCCCACCGAGTCCCTTGATGCTCACGCAGGCCAAATTCAAAGCCTGCGACCCTGAATGCACCAGATTTCAAAGACCGCCATTTTCATGGGCAAGTACGTCGTTTCGCCCACGACACACCCGACCGACTGCGGCCGCTATCGCGCCTCCTTCTCGGTCCATCGTTCCCAGGGCAACGGCAGCTACTGCCGCGTCTTCCGTTTTGACAAAGCCTTTGCCTCGCGCGAAGCCGCCCGGCTCTTTGCAGTCACCCAAGGCTGGCTGCAGACGAGCATGCCGCACCCACCCGCGTGCTGATGGATGGCCTGGCCACGCCAGACCCCATCCACCCATCCCCGTTGCTGCGGACTCCCGATCCGCACGCCCCTACCCCAACGGTGCGCCATTCGTTGCACACCAATACCTAGAAAGGCTCTACTTCCATGAGTACCAAAATCTACGTGGGCAACCTGCCCTACTCCGTGACCGACTCCAGCCTGGAAAGCAACTTTGCCGAGTTTGGCAACGTCTCCTCGGCCAAGGTCATGATGGACCGCGAAACCGGCCGCTCCAAAGGCTTCGGCTTTGTCGAAATGGCCAACGCCGAAGTGGCCCAGGCCGCCATCACCGCCCTGCACGGCATGTCCGTTGACGGCCGCTCCATCGTCGTGAACCTGGCCCGCCCCCGCGAAGCCACTGGCGGTGCCCGTGGCTACAGCGCCAATGGCTACGGCGACAACAAACGCTCGGACGTGGGCTACGGCTCGGGTGGCTACGGTGGTGGTCGTTACTGAACCCGGTAACCCCCTGTGAAAAAACCGGCTCTGAGGAGCCGGTTTTTTTATGCGATCCCAGCAAGGCGCACTCGGTTTTTGGGGCGAAAGCCACTGCAAGCCCGGCAAGGGGCGACGTTCCCTGCGCATAGTCTTTGCACCAGAAAGGTGCTATACGACACTTCAAAAATAATAGCTGCTGGCGCTTTATGCACAGGGGCTGGAGGCCAAAAAAGCTTGAAATGAGTGCGACATTGATGGGTTCACAGCGATTGGCAACTACGAGACGGCCAGAGGCCAGAGGCTGAGAGATCACCAGCGGGCGCCGAACAACTCCACAGACGAACCATGGATATGGGGCCAGATTCATTTCTACCCGAACCACAAGGGGACGAGGGCTGCGAGCCATGCAACAGCGTCGAAGGAAGTTGTCCCTGAAGCCTTTTATTGAAACACGCACACGCCCAACGACTGACTTTTGGCTCGGTACATGGCGTTGTCTGCCTCGCGCAGGTAGTCGTCCACCGTCGCCAGCCTGGATGCGCTGCTGACCAAACCAATACTCGCACCAGTGCTCACGGTGTGTTCGCCGATCACGTAGGGCGCTGCAAGGGCGGCGGCAATCTGCTGGGCGCGCTGGGTGGCTTCAGCGGGGTCAATGGACTCCAACAGCACATTGAACTCGTCGCCACCCATGCGGGCGACCAGATCCACCGCCCGCACGCAGGATTCGAGCCGCCGCGCCACCTGTTGCAATAGCTGGTCGCCCACATGGTGCCCGTAGGTGTCATTGACGGCCTTGAACCCGTTGAGATCCAGCAGCAGCACGGCGAACATCGTGGCGCCATCGCGTACCGGCACGCCATCACCGCTCGCCGCCTCGTTCTGGTGCAACGCGATGAGATGCGCGAGGCGATCGCGGAACAAGGGCCGGCCGGGCAAGTTGGTCAGCGCATCGTAGGAACTGCCACGCTCGGCCAGATCGCTGAGCGACCCCGCCATGCGCACCGCAACGCCATCTTCAAACTCGGCGAGCCCGCGCCAGTTGACCCACACCAGCCGCCCAGCCCCGTGGAAG
>JANJVG010000156.1 GCA_024710165.1 Burkholderiaceae bacterium | reverse complement strand
GCATTCGCGCTCACCGCCGTGCACCGTGCCGCCCTGTTCACGCGCCTGGGCCAGGGCGCTCTGCATCTGTTCGAACGACGCGCGGTCCACCAGCGGGCCGACGAGCACGCCGTCCTCCAGCGGGTCGCCCACGCGCACGCTGGCGTAGATTTTCTCCAGCCGCGTCAGCAGTGGCGCAGCCACGTCGCGGTGCACGATGAGGCGGCGCAGCGTGGTGCAGCGCTGGCCCGCCGTGCCCACAGCGGCAAAGGTGATGGCGCGCGCGGCCAGTTCCAGGTCGGCGCTGGGCATGACCACCATGGCGTTGTTGCCGCCCAGCTCCAGAATGCTGCGGCCAAAGCGCTGCGCCACGTCCACCGCCACGGCGCGGCCCATGCGTGTGCTGCCCGTGGCGCTGACCACCGGCACGCGCGGCGAGCGTGCCAGCAGCTCGCCCATCTCGCGCCCGCCCAGCAGCAGCGTGGACAGGCCTGCGGGGGCGTCCACGCCCTGCTCGGCGGCAAACTCGTCCAGCGTCTGCAGCAGCAGGTGGTGGCAGGCAATGGCGCACAGCGGGGTTTTTTCGGATGGCTTCCACGCCACGGCGTTGCCGCACACCAGGGCCAGCGCGGCGTTCCAGGCCCACACCGCCACGGGGAAGTTGAAGGCGGAAATGACGCCCACCACGCCCATGGGGTGCCAGGTTTCCATCATGCGGTGGCCGGGGCGTTCGCTGGCAATCGTCAGGCCGTGCAGCTGGCGCGACAGGCCGACGGCGAAGTCGCAGATGTCGATCATCTCCTGCACCTCGCCCAGCCCTTCGGAGCGCACCTTGCCGGCCTCCAGCGACACCAGCAGGCCCAGCGCCTCCTTGTGCTGGCGCAGCTTCTGGCCCAGGCGGCGCACCAGTTCACCGCGCACGGGTGCGGGCGTGGCGCGCCACTGCAGGAAGGCGGAGTGCGCGCCCTCGATGAGCGCCTGGGCCTGCGCGCTGGTGTGGCTGGCGAGCTGGGCGTACACGGCGCCGTCGCGGGGTGCGCGCACGTTCAGGCCCTGGCCTTGCCAAGGGGCCAGATCCAGGCCCAGTTGCTGCAAAACGGTGTCGAAAAGAGTGCGGGAGGAAACGGTCATGGAAGGCCAGAAAGGTGTAACGAAGAATGGGGCCCTGGCGGCGGTCCGCCGGGCATGGCTTGCATGGTAATTGCGTTCAGTGCACGCAACAACTGCTTTATCCTCCATGGTTGTTGAGTTTTATGAACATAAAGGAGCTTGCTGCCCATGCGCAAGGACATCCCCAGCCTCGGGGTACTGCAAGCCTTCGAGGCATCGGCGCGGCTGCAGAGCTTTTCGCGGGCGGCCGAGGAGCTGGCGCTCACACCCAGCGCGGTGAGCCGCCATGTGGCAGCGCTCGAAGAGCGCCTGGGCGTGACGCTGTTCCTGCGCGCGCGTCGCCGCCTGCTGTTGACCGACACCGGCCGCAGCTACGCGGCGCGCATCCGCCTGCACCTGGAGCAGATCGAGCGCGACACGCAGGAAATCCGCGTGGGCCGCGAAGAGGGCTATGTGCTGCACCTGGCGGTGGTGTCCACCTTCTGCACGCAGTGGCTCATTCCGCGCCTGCCGCAGTTTGCGGCGCTGCACCCGCGCATCACGCTCAACCTGTCCGTGCGCTCCGAGGCCTTTGCGTTTGACGAAAGCGGCTTTGACGCCGCCATCTACTACGGCGACCGGCTCTGGCCCGATACCCAGGGCTGCATGGTGGTGCCCGAGGGGCCGTGCGTGCCCGTGTGCAGCCCGCAGTACGCCGCCGCGCACGCCCTGCACGCCCTGCACGACGAGGCCGCCTGGCTGCACTGCCCGCACCTCACCCTGGCCTCGCGCGCGCATGCCTGGCGCGACTGGTATGCCGAGCGTGGCTGGCACTACACGCTGCACGCCTCGCGCGGACCGCGCTACGAGCTGTTCTCCATGGTCATCGCCGCAGCCGCTGCGGGCCTGGGTGTGGGCCTGGTGCCGCTGCTGCTGGCGCAGGAGACCATCGATGCCGGGCGGCTGGTGCAGGCCCACCCGCAGGAGCTTGCGGGCACGCAGGGCTACTGGTTTGTGCGCCCGCAGCACCGGCCGGGGTCGGAGGCATTGCAGGCGTTCAGTGCCTGGCTGGCCACGCACTGGCAAAAATAGGGCGGACCTAAAACCAACCCGCCACCAGCGGGATCAACAGCGACGCCACCACCACCTGCAGCCCCAGCGCCAGCGCAGCCCAGGCGCCTGCGTCCGGGTGCACCTGCAGGGCGCGGGCGGCGCCGATGCCGTGGGCGGCGGTGCCCAGGGCAAAGCCGCGTGCCATCCAGCCGGTGGCGTCCTGGTCTATGCCCAGCAGGGCGAACAAGGCCTTGCCGCTGAGGGCGCCCACCAGCCCGGTCAGCACGGCAAACACGGCGGCCAGCGAGGCAATGCCGCCGACCTTGTCGGCAATGCCCATGGCCACGGGTGCGGTCACCGACTTGGGCGCCAGCGACAGCACCACATCGGTGGGCAGCCCCAGCGCCCAGGCCAGGCCCACGGCGCTGGCCGCGGCGGCGGCGCCGCCCACCACCGCCGCCACGGTAAAGCGCCCCCAGTGCGCGCGCAGTGCGGCGCGCCGCTCCCACAGCGGCCAGGCCAGAGCGACCACGGCAGGCCCGAGCAGGAAGTGGATGAACTGCGCCCCTGCAAAGTAGGTGGGGTAGGCCGTACCCGTGGCCCACAGGCCCGTACCCAGCACCAGCATGGACCACAGCACCGGGTTGGCCCAGGGTGCCTGCCCCATGCGGGTGTAGAAGGCCAGCGCCAGCACATAGACCACCAGCGTGGCGTTGAGCCCGAACAGCGGGGTGGACGACAGGTACACCCACAGTTGCACGAAGTCGGTCATTCGCGGTCCCCTGGGGTTGGGGTGTGGCGCATCAGCCGCCGCAGCACCAGCGCCGTGACGGCCAGGCCGATCCAGGTGGAGGCGACGATCACCACCAGCAGCCGCAGGCCGTGCTCTGCCACCAGCCCCAGCTGAGTGACCACGCCCACCCCCACGGGCACGAACAGCAGCGACAGGTGGCCCAGCAGAAAGCGGGCCACGGTCTGCACGCGCTGCTGCACGGCAGGCCAGCGCAGCGCGACCAGCAGCAGCACCATGCCGATCACCGGGCCGGGGTAGGGCAGGTGCAGCAGCCGCGACAGGGCCTCGCCCACCGACTGCAGCGTGAGCAGGATGGCCAGGCCCTGAAGCACCTGCATGGTGGGGCGCCTGCGGGCCGGGCCTCAGGCGCGCGACAGCGCCGCGTTGCCGCCGCCCAGGGCCTTCATCATGCCCATGTCGCCGCAGCGGTTGGGCGCGGGGATGACCTTGCCGGGGTTGAGCAGGCCTTGCGGGTCGAAGGCGCGTTTGAGGCGCTCCATCTGCTCCAGCTCGGCGTCGGTGAACTGCTCGCGCATGCTGGCGAGCTTTTCCACGCCCACGCCGTGCTCGCCGGTGATGGCACCGCCGAAGGCCACGCTGGTTTTCATGATGTCGGCGCCGAACTGCTCGGCGCGGTGCAGCTGGTCGGCGTCGTTGGCATCGAACAGGATCAGCGGGTGCAGATTGCCGTCGCCCGCATGGAACACGTTGGCGCAGCGCAGGCCGTATTTTTTCTCCATGTCCTGGATGGCGAGCAGGATGTCGGCCAGGCGCTTGCGCGGGATGGTCGAGTCCATGCACATGTAATCGGGGCTGATGCGGCCGCTGGCGGGGAAGGCGTTTTTGCGCCCGCTCCAGAAGCGCATGCGCTCGGCCTCGCCCTGGCTCACGGCCAGGGCGGTGGCGCCGGCGCTCTGCAGCACGGCGCTCATGCGGCCGATTTCCTCTTCCACCTCTTCGGGCGTGCCGTCGCTTTCGCACAGCAGGATGGCCTCTGCCGTGAGGTCGTAGCCGGCGTGCACATAGTCTTCCACGGCGGCGGTCATGGGCTTGTCCATCATCTCCAGCCCGGCGGGGATGATGCCCGCGGCAATCACCGCAGCCACGGCGTCGCCCGCCTTGCGCACGCTGTCGAAGCTGGCCATGATGCAGCGCGCCAGTTGGGGCTTGGGCACCAGTTTGACGGTGGCCTCGATGGCCACGGCCAGCATGCCCTCGCTGCCGATCACGGCGGCCAGCAGGTCGTAGCCGGGAGCATCCAGCGCCTCGCTGCCAAAAACCACTTCCTCGCCCTCGGCGGTGAAGCCGCGCACGCGCAGCACGTTGTGCACCGTCAGGCCGTATTTCAGGCAGTGCACGCCGCCCGAGTTTTCGGCAATGTTGCCGCCGATGGTGCAGGCGATCTGGCTGCTCGGGTCGGGTGCGTAGTAGAGGCCGTGGGGCGCTGCTGCCTCGCTGATGGCGAGGTTGCGCACGCCGCACTGCACGCGTGCGGTGCGGCTGGCAGGGTCGATCGCCAGGATGCGGTTGAAGCGCGCCAGCGACAGGACCACGCCCAGCGCATGCGGCATGGCCCCGCCCGACAGGCCCGTGCCGGTGCCGCGTGCCACCACGGGCACGCCCAGGCGGTGGCAGGTGCGCAGCACGGCCTGCACCTG
>JANJVG010000137.1 GCA_024710165.1 Burkholderiaceae bacterium | reverse complement strand
TGGACCCCTACATGCGCGGTCGCATGAACGACGCCAAAAGCTACGCCCAACCCCAGCCGCTGGGTGAGGTGATGCAGGGCGGCACAGCAGGCGAAGTGGTCGAGAGCCGCAGCCCCAAGTTCGCCGTGGGCGACAAGGTGGTGGGCATGGGCGGCTGGCAGGAATACAGCGTGGTCGATGGCAATGCCGTGGGCGCGCTGCGCAAGGTGGACACCACCCATGTGCCGCTGTCGCACTACCTGGGCGCCGTGGGCATGCCCGGCGTGACGGCCTGGTATGGCCTGGTCAAAATCATTGCCCCCAAGGCGGGGGACACCGTGGTGGTGAGCGCCGCCACCGGCGCCGTGGGCAGCGCGTTTGCCGCCCTGGCCAAGGCGCGCGGCTGCCGCGCTGTGGGTATTGCCGGCGGTGCTGACAAGTGCCGTTACGCGGTGGAAGAGCTGGGCTTTGACGCCTGCATTGACTACAAAGAACACAGCGACGTGAAGGCCATGTCCAAGGCCCTCAAGGAAGCCTGCCCTGATGGCATCGACGGCTACTTCGAGAACGTGGGCGGCTGGATCATGGACGCCGTCATGCTGCGCATGAACGCCTTCAGCCGCGTGGCCCTGTGCGGCATGATCGCCGGCTACGACGGTGCGCCCCTGCCCATGGCCAACCCGGCGCTGATCCTCATCAACCGCATGAAGATCGAAGGCTTCATCGTCAGCGAACACATGGAAGTCTGGCCTGACGCGCTCACCGAGCTGGGCACCTTGGTCGGCACCGGCAAGCTGCGCCCGCGCGAGAGCATTGCCCAGGGCATTGCCGCCGCGCCCGAGGCCTTCCTGGGCCTGCTCAAGGGCAAGAATTTCGGCAAGCAGCTCGTCAAGCTGATCTGAACGATGTCCCTTGCGTTGCACTGGACCTGGAAGCGTTTCGACGACCTTGGCGTGCACGCCCTGCACGACGCGCTGGCCCTGCGCTGCCGTGTCTTCATTTTGGAGCAGGGCCCCTACCAGGACCCGGACGAGGGCGACAAGCATTCCTGGCACCTGCTGGGCTACGACGGCGCGGGCCGGCTGATGGCCTGCCTGCGTGTGGCGGACCCGGGCGTGAAGTTTGCCGAGCCCGCGATCGGCCGCGTGGTCACTGCGCCCGAGGTGCGTGGCCAGGGCGTGGGCCGCGCGCTCATGCAGGAAGGCATGGCGCGCTGCCGAAAGGCTTGGCCGGGCAGGGCGGTGCGCATCAGCGCGCAGGCCCATCTGCAACCCTTTTACGGCGCGCTGGGCTTCACGGCCGCGTCGGATGAATACCTCGAAGACGACATTCCCCACATCGAGATGCTGTGGGAAGCAACCTAAGGAGCACGCCATGACCACGCTGATACTGCACCACTACCCGTCTTCGCCGTTCGCCGAGAAAATCCGCTCGGTGCTGGGTTTCAAGAACCTGGCCTGGAAGTCGGTCATCATCCCCAGCGTGATGCCCAAGCCCGATGTGCTGGCCCTCACGGGCGGCTACCGCAAGACGCCCATCCTGCAGATCGGTGCCGACATTTACTGCGACACCGCGCTGATCTGCAACGTGCTGGAGCACGAGCAGCCCGAGCCGGTGCTGTTTCCGCCGCATCTCAAGGGCGTCTCGCGGGTGTTTGCGCAGTGGGCCGACAGCACGCTGTTCTGGGCCGCCATGGCCTACAACCTGCAGCCGCGCGGGGTTGCTGAAATGTTTGCCCGCCTGCCGCCCGAAGCGGCCAAGGCCTTTGCCGAGGACCGCCGCGAGATGAGTGCAGGTATGGTACGCCAGCGCCCGGGGGACGCCACGGCGGCCTACCGCTCATACCTGCGGCGCATTGCCCACATGGTGGAGGAGCACGACTATTTGTTCGGTGCCGAGCCCTGCGTGGCCGACTTTGCCGCTTACCACCCGCTCTGGTTCACCCGCGTGTGCACGCCCGCGATGGCCGACATCTTCGAGCCTGTTCCCGCCGTGCTGGAGTGGATGGACCGCATCGCCGCGCTGGGCCATGGCCGCCTGGAAAAGTTCAAGGCCGAGGACGCCATCACCGTGGCCGCCAACGCCGAGCCCGCGCCGCTGGAGGGTGACGTGTTCCAGGACGAGCACGGCATCCCGCTGGGCAGCCCCGTCACCGTGGCGGCCGAAAGTTTCGGCCAGGAGCCCACGGCCGGCGAACTGGTGGCCGCCACGCGCACCCGCTACACGCTGCGCCGTACCGACCCGCGTGCGGGCACCGTCCATGTGCATTTCCCCCGTATTGGCTATGTTTTAAGGGCAACCCCCTGAGCGGCTGCGCCGTTTCCCCCTTCTCTCGGCTTCGCCAGGAAGGGAGACACCGCCGGCGCACGCAAGCGAAGCGCCGCTTGAACGGCTTGACGGCCCTTGCGCGGCGGTTGCTGGCCTGGGCCGCGCCGACTCCTATGCAACACCCCATCTCAAACTTGAAGGAGACACACACATGATCGACAACTTTGCGGGTAAGACCGCCGTGCTGACGGGCGCGGGCTCGGGCTTCGGGCTGGAATGCGCGCGCATCGGCGCGCGCCTGGGCATGAACCTGGTGCTGGTGGACGTGCAGCAGGATGCGCTCGACGCCGCCGCCGCGGAGATGCGCGCGGCAGGGGCCGAGGTGCTGGCCCGGCGCGTGGATGTTTCGAGCGCCGAGCAGATGGAGCAGCTTGGTGCTGCCGTACGGGAGCGCTTCGGCGCGCCGCACCTGGTGTTCAACAACGCGGGTGTGGGCGCGGGCGGCCTGGTGTGGGAAAACTCGGTGAAAGACTGGGAATGGGTGCTGGGCGTGAACCTCATGGGCGTGGTGCACGGCGTGCGCGTGTTCACCCCCATGATGCTGGAGGCCGCCAAACAAGACCCTGCGTGGCACGGCCACATCGTCAACACCGCCAGCATGGCGGGCCTGCTGGCGCCGCCCAACATGGGCATCTACAACGTCAGCAAGCACGCCGTGGTGAGCCTGAGCGAGACGCTGTACCAGGACCTCTCGCTGGTGACCGACCAGGTCAGCGCCAGCGTGCTGTGCCCGTACTTCGTGGCCACGGGTATCAACGACAGCCACCGCAACCGCCCGGGTGCGCTGGCAGGCGACAAGCCCACCAAGAGCCAGCTCATCGGCCAGGCCATGATCGGCAAGGCCGTCAGCTCGGGCAAGGTGACCGCCGCCGAGGTGGCGCAGAAGGTGTTTGACGCCGTGGCCGCAGGCCAGTTCTACATCTACAGCCACCCCCGAGCCATCGGCTCGGTGCAGACCCGGATGGAAGACATCCTGCTGGCGCGCAACCCCACCGACCCGTTTGCCGACAAGCCGGAGCTGGGTGCGCAATTGCGCGCTGCACTGCGGGCGCAGTAAGCCGCGGCAACGTTTCTCCGTCAACCGCCGGACAGCACGGCGCCATCACTGGAAACGGCGCTGGTGCTGTTCCGGTGAGGCGGTCATGCCTTCTTGCGGCTGGGCGTGGGGCAGGTTGCGCATGAAATGCTGGTGTTCCCGTGCCAGGTGGGCGTTGAGCGTGTGCTGGGGCGCTTCGTGCAGCAGTTCCTTGGCGCTGGTGAGTGCATTCGGGGCACGGTCATTGAGTGTCTGTGCCAGTTCGAGTGCGGTGCTCAGTGCATTGCCGGGCTCGGCCAGGCGGTTGATCAGCCCCAGCGCATGCAGGCGCTCTGCCGGCAGCGGGTCGCCGCACAGCAGCAGTTCGGCTGCCATGGCCTGGGGGAGTTTGCGGGCCAGGCTCCAGCTGGCGCCGCCCTCGGGCGAGAGGCCCAGGTGGCTGTAGGGCATGGCGAAACGGGCATTGCGAGCCGCCACCACGAGGTCGCAGGCGAGCACCATCGCAAAGCCCGAGCCTGCGGCCATGCCCTCCACGGCGGCAATCACGGGCCGCGGGTGGGCGCAGATGGTTTCGATCCAGTTGTGCAGGGCCTCGATGCGCTCCTCTTGTGCCCGTGTGTCCTGGGCGCAAGGGACCTGCAAGCGTTGCAGGTCGTAGCCTGCCTTGAACAGACCCTCGCCGCCGGCGATGACCACGCTGCGCACGTCAGGGTTGCGTTCAGCGCCATTGAGCACTTCGATGCCGGCTGCATAGATGGCGGGGTCCGGTGCAGTGCGCAGGTCGGAGTGGTTCAGGCTTAGAACAAGGGTCTGGCCATGGTAGGTGCTGCGGAGTTCGGCGGGCATGGGCGGGTCTTGGATGCGAGTGCGGTCAGATTCAGGCCGGAAATCACGCCTCTTCGTGCTGCAGGCTCAGGCCGATGGCGCCGCGCCGGCGAAGCCAGGGGCTGGGGCGGTAGCGGCTGTCGCCGTACACGGTCTGCATGTTGAAAAGCACTTCGAGGACATTGGTCGGGCCCCAGCGATCGCCCATGGCCAACGGTCCGAGCGGGTAACCCAGACCGAGAACGACGGCGATATCAAGGTCGTGTGGGGTGCAGATGCGCTGCTGGCAGATGTCGCTGGCGATGTTCACGATGGTGGCCACCACGCGCTGCGTGACAAAACCGCCGCTGTCGCGGATCACGCTCACAGCCTTGCCATCGCGCGCCATGAGCGCGTGCGCGGCGTCGCGGATGTCGATACGTGTCACCGGGTTGGTGGCCAGTACGCGCCGGCGCGTGGCAGTTTCCTCGACCAGCATGTCGATACCAATGGTACGCGCCGGGTCCAGGCGCTCCACCACCGCCACGGTGGTGATGTCAAAGCCCAGCGGCGCCACCAGAATGATGGCGTTTGACGATGGCGCGGCACCGGTCTCGATGGTTGCGCCCAGGGTTTTGAGCATCTGGTAGATCTCGGGTCGGCGTGCCGCCCGGGGCGATACCCAGACGGGTGGAATACCCGCCACATCGGGGACAGGGGGCTCGTGCGGAAACTGTGCCACGTTGTCAAGATAGCCATAAAACCCCTCGCCCGTCTTGCGCCCCAGCAGCCCTGCGGCCACGCGCTGTGCGGTGATGACGCTGGGCCGGTAGCGTGGCTCTTCGTGGTATTGGTGGTAAATCGATTCCATCACCGGGTGCGAGACATCCAGCCCGGTCAGGTCCATCAACTCGAACGGTCCTATCTTGAAGCCGGCCTGGTCGCGCAGGATGCGGTCCACGGTGGCGAAATCGGCCACGCCCTCGCCGACGATGCGCAACGCCTCGGTGGTGAACCCCCGGCCCGCGTGGTTGACGATGAAACCCGGTGTGTCCTGTGCCAGCACCGGGGTGTGGCCCATGGCGCGCACCTGCTCGGCCAGGGCGGTGCACAGCGCGGGGTCGGTGCGAAGGCCTGGCACCACTTCCACCAGTTTCATCACGGGCACCGGGTTGAAAAAATGCAGGCCAGCAAAGCGCTGTGGCCGCTGCAGGGCCGCAGCGAGGGCTGTGACCGAGAGGGATGAGGTGTTGGTGGCCAGCGCAGCATCGGGCCGCAGCACGCCTTCCAGTTCCCGCAGCAGCGCCTGCTTGGCGTCCAATCGTTCGACAATGGCCTCCACCACCAGATCGCAGACGGCCAATTGCGCCAGCGTATGCACCGGCTGGATCAAGCCGGCACAACGTGCAGACTGGTCTGCGTCGAGGCGGCCTTTGTCGACCATGCGCTGCCACTGCAATGCAATGCTCTGGCAGGCAGCGTGCGCTGCACCCGGCTGCGCATCGAGCAGCAGCACCCGAACGCCCGACTGGGCCAATAACTGCGCAATGCCGCGCCCCATGGCACCCGCGCCAACGACTCCCACCACAGAAAAATGTGTTTTCATAGCAAGATTATGGCGGCAGGGTTGGTGATAGGCGCTTTCCATGGGTTTTGTGCAAGAATCGTGCAATACATCGAGAACCACTGTGAATTTTCGTAACGCACTTGTCGCTGTTTGCTTGGGGACCGCCGCTTGCGGGGCTGCAGCGCTTTCTCTGGGCAACGCCCGGGGTGCGGTGGTGCTGGGTCACCCTGTCGACCTGAGTTTTGATGTGCTCACGGATCCGGGGCAATCGCTGGAGGGCGCCTGCATTGCGGCGCGAGTGCTTTCGGGTGACAACCCCGTACCCGATGCCCGTGTGGGGGTTACGCCGCAACCTGCGGTTGCAGGGCGGCTCCCTTCTGTGCGGGTGCGGTCATCCGCACTGGCCGTCGAGCCCGTGCTGACCGTGGTGCTTGAGGCCGGCTGCGCCGGAAAAATCACCCGCACCTACACCTTTCTGGCCGATCTTCCCGAGACCGTGGCCGCCAGTGCCCGCCCGGTGGCAATTCCCCTGCAGGGCGGTACCGATGCGGCAGGTGCTGTGCCCCAGCGCGAACCCGCCGCCGTGATGTCGTCCGGGGTCATGCCTTCGGCCGCGGCTCTGCCGCTGGTCCAACCCGAAGCCGTGGTCGCGTCTCCGAGGCCACGCGCCCGACCGGCGTCGGCAGCGGGTGTTGGGCCTGCGAAGGCGCGCGCGCGCGCCGCTGCACCGGTGGCACGCAAACCCAAGCGACCGGCCCAGCCTGTCCAGGCGCCCACAGCGCCCCAGTCGCGCCTGGTGATGGAGCCCCTGGTCGATGGGCCGCAAAGTCCGGCTTCCCTGCGCCTGAGCCCCGAGCTGAGCCTGCCGGAATCACCCGCCCAGCCGGAGCAGCGTGCGCAAGCGCAGGCGTACTGGAAAGCGCTGAGCTTGAACCCCGAAGAGCTCCTGAAGGAAAGCGCACGCACGGCAGCGCTGACCCAGGAGATATCGCAGTTGCGCACCCAGGCTGCACAAGACCGTGACGCGGCACGGCAACTGATCGAGCGCCTTGAAGCGGAAAAGTCTGATCGCTATTCAGGCACCCTGGTGTACCTGCTTCTGGGGCTGCTGGTGGTCATGGCGGCCTTGATTGCCTGGATCGCAACGCGCTTGCGTGCGGTTTCCCTCCAGGCACAGGACGCCTGGGCAGCCGCTGTGGCCCAGCAGGCGCCACAGCCGGCGGATCGGACGGAGCCGCTGGAGGGGGGCGCGGTTGTTGCTTCGGCGCCGGCCCCGCTGCAGGCTCCGCTGGTGCACGACGCCGATGTGGTGCCGGCCCCCACGCCGCCAGAGCCACACCCGGTCATGGAGCCCCCTGTGCTGCCGCAGCAACTGCCGGCGCCGGTACCTGTTGCCGCGTCTCTCGAACCGGAGGTGCCCTCCGAAGTGCTCAGGCCAGCGCCGCCCGCGCTGCTGATCAATCCCGAAGAGCTGTTTGACCTGCAGCAGCAGGCCGAGTTTTTTGTGTCTGTGGGAGAGCATGACCAGGCCATCGAGGTGTTGAAGAGGTACATCGCCACCAACGAAGGATCGGCACCTGCGGCGTATCTGGAATTGCTGCGGCTGTACCGTTCGCTAAGCCGCGTGGACGACTTCAACCAGTTGCGTGCGCAGTTTCACCGCCACTTCAATGCCCTGCTGCCCGAATTTGCCGGCTTTAATCGCCCCGGTCGATCTCTTTGGGCCTATCCCGAGGTTCTTGCACAGATTGAGGCGGTCTGGAGCCACGAATCGGTGCTGCTGTTGCTCGACAGCCTGCTGTTCTGCCAGGACGATACCGCCCCGGAGCGTTTTGACATGGCGGCGTATGACGATTTGTTGCTGCTCAGCGCCATTGCACACACCACGCCGCACACTGCTCGTGGGTCGCCCCCCCCGCGGGAACGCACCACGCCCCTGGACGCCGAGGAGCCGGGGCTGCCCGTGGTGGACCAGGCTCCCGCTGGGGCATTGGTGGTTCCCTCCACAGGTGGGAGCGTCGGGGTGACTGACGACAACCTGCTGGATTTTGACTCGGGTTGGTTGCTCGACAGCCAGCTCAAACCGGTAGAACCCGAGGCCGCGCCAAAGCAGTCCGAACCAGAGATGCTGCTGCCCGAAGGCAGCATGGCGCTGGATTTCGATCTGAGCGAGCCCCTCACCAGCGGGCCGGTGCCGCTGCCTCCTTTGTTGCAGGATGGCCTGCCACCCCTGCCCGCCTCCAGCCCTCCCGGAGACGACCAGCCCATTGGTTTTGGCAGCAACAGCGACCGCTTCGAAGCACGCTTTGAACTGGATCCACGTAAGTCCGAATAGCTGTTGCCGGATTAGCAGCTTCTCAGATTTGCACTATAAAAAGTAGTGCATTCAGCGCTTGATTGACAAGGGCTGGAAGGCTTTTTTACTTGTTTTTCATGGCCTGCGTCAATGTGGCTGCCGCAATTTCGGGATCGCCGGAATTCACCAGGGCGCGCACCACGGCGATGGACCCCACGCCCGTGGCCAGGATCTCGGGGAACTGCTCCAGCGCAATGCCGCCAATGGCCACCAGCGGGTAAGCACGCATCAGCCGCACGTAGGCGGCCAGCCGGGCCACGCCTTGCGGGGCGGTAGCCATGCGCTTGAGCGTGGTGGGGAACACGGCGCCCAGGGCGACGTAGCTCGGCCCCACGGCGTCGGCGCGCAGCATCTCGGCGTAGCCGTGTGTGCTCACGCCCAGGCGCAGGCCGCTGGCGCGCAGTTCCTGCAGCTCGACTGTGGTCAGCGCGTCCAGGTCTTCCTGGCCAAGGTGCACGCCGTAGACGCCGGCCGCGATGGCCTCGCGCCAATGGTCGTTGATGAACAGCAGGGCATCCGTGCCGCGCACGGCGTCGACGGCGGCGCGCACCTCGCGCGCGATGGCGGCCGTGTCGTCGGACTTGAAGCGCAGCTGCACCGTGGGCACGCCCGCGCGGGCCATGCGACCCACCCAGGCGGCGTCGGGCAGCACGCCATACAGGCCCAGCGCTTGGGGGCAGGGCGCGAACGCCTGTGCGCGCGGCAGGGGCTGCAGGCCGAAATCGCGCGGGTCATCGGGCCAGTGGCGGGCGTCGAAGCCGCCGGTGCGCACGGTCTGCGCCTGCCAGGCGCGGGCCAGGGTCTGCGCATCGTGGGCGATGAAGCCCAAGCTGCTGCACGCCTGCAGCGCGGCCCGGAACACCGGGTCGGCCTCGTTGCTGGCGGGCACGGGCTGCGCCTCGAAGCTGGCGAAGGTGGCGCCGTGCTGGCGCAGGATCTCGCCCACCAGGGCGTCGGTATCCTGCATGGCCATCAGGCGTGGTGCCAGAAGGGGGTGCCCAGCACCGGGGTGCTGGGCTGCGCGGCCTGCTGGGGCTGCATGGCGCCGGCGTGGCGCGCGGTGCGGCCGGCCTGCACGGCGTCGGCGAAGGCGCCGGCCATGGCCACGGGGTCTTGCGCCAGGGCCACGGCAGTGTTGAGCAGCACGCCGTCAAAGCCCCACTCCATCACCTGGCAGGCGTGCGAGGGCAGGCCCAGGCCCGCATCCACGAGCAGCGGCACATCCAGGCGCTCACGCAGCACCTGCAACGCGTAGGGGTTCACCGGGCCACGCCCGGTGCCGATGGGGGCCGCCCAGGGCATCACGGCCTGGCAGCCCACGTCTACGAGGCGCTGGCACACCACCAGGTCTTCGGTGCAGTAGGGCAGCACGTAGAAGCCGGCGCGCACCAGCTGCTCGGCGGCCGCCACGGTGCTGAACGTGTCGGGCTGCAGGGTGTAGTCGTCGCCGATCACTTCGAGCTTGATCCACGGCGTGTTGAACACCTCGCGCGCCATCTGCGCGGTGGTGATGGCTTCCTGCACGCTGTGGCAGCCTGCGGTGTTGGGCAGCACGGGCACGTCCAGGCTGCGCAGCAGCTCCCAGAAGCCGTGGCCGCTCTCAGCCGGGTTGACGCCCTGGCGGCGCAGCGAGGCCGTGACCATGGCAGGCCTGGCGCGTTGCACGGCGGCCTTGAGCACGGTGGGCGAGGGGTAGCGCGCGGTGCCCAGCAGCAGGCGGCTTGCAAACTTCTGGCCGTAGAGGACCAGGGCGTCGTCGTTGGTGGTGTTCATGGTCATGGCTTTCAGCCCCCGGTGACGGGGGAGATGACTTCCACCCGGTCGCCTGCCTGCAGCGGGTGGCTCGGGTGTTCGGTTGCAGGGACAAAAACGGTGTTCACGGCCACCGCGTAGGGTGGCCGGGCCTGCATGGCCGCCAGCGCGTCGGCCACGGTGGCGCCGTCGGGCAACTCGTAGGGCTGGAGGTTGATGAGAATGTTCATGGGAGCGCGGGGGGGGGTCAAAGGAGCTGCAGCGACAGGTCGAAGCCACGGGCCAGGTCCGAGCCGCCCGTGTCCAGCACTTCGAGCGCCACGTCGAGCATCGCGGGGGCAATCATGTAGCCATGGCGATACATGCCGTTGATCTCCAGCTGGCGCGGCGCCGTCTGGCGGATGGCGGGCAGGTTGTCGGGCAGGGTGGGGCGGCACTGCGAGGCCACTTCGATGATGCGTGCCTCGGCAAAGCCCGGATGCACGGCGTAGGCCGCACTCAGCAGCTCCAACGCGGAGCGCACGCTGGGTTGCGACAGGTCTTCGGACTCGATCTCGGTGGCGCCGATGATGAACACGTGGTCTTGCTTGGGCGCAATGTAGATCGGGTAGCGCGGGTGCACCAGGCGCGTGGGGCGCTGCAGCGTCACATCAGGCGCATGAATGCGCGCCACCTCGCCGCGCACCCCGCGCAGGCTGTGCCATTGGGGACGCGCGCCCAGACCCCGGCAGTCGAGCAGCCAGCCGGCATGGTCGGCGGGGAAATCGGCCGGGTCTTTGGGGCTGTTCCAGTGCGTTTGCACGCCCAGGCGCCCCATTTCCTGGGCCAGCGCGGCCAGCAGCTGGCGGTTGTCGAGCTGGCCTTCTCCGGGCAGGTACATGCCCTGCGAAAAACGCTGCGCCAGCGCGGGCTCCACCTGCGCCATGCTGGCGCTGTCGAGCACCAGCATGGCGGGCAGCTCGGTCACCACGCTGCGGGTCTTGTCGAGCTGCTGGCGCAGGCGCGCGGCCTCCTGGGCGTCCTGGCGGTGCCAGACGATGAGCGTTCCCTCCTGCTGGAAGTACACCGGCGCGCTCAACTGGCCCAGCAAGTCGGGCCAGCGTGTGAGCGAGTGGCGGCCCATGCGCACCACGCCGTGCTCGGTGATGGCCGACTCGGCCAGGGGCGCGATCATGCCGCCGGCCACGCGGGCGGCCGAATGTTCGGCCAGAGGGCCGCCGTTGTCGTAGATGCTGACGGCATGGCCCTGGCGGGCCAGCGCCACGGCCAGCAGCCGGCCCATGAGACCGGCGCCCAGAATGGTGAAGGAGGTGGATTGGAGGGTCATCGTTGTCCGTCTGTGAAGCTACAGGGGACAAAACGGGCAGGTGCCTGCACTGGAAACTCTCCACGCCAGCATGACCTGGATCGGGTAACGGGGCGTGGTGCCCCAGGGTGTTTCTCAGTCCGCGCCACGTTGGCGGGACACCCCTGTTTCGTCCTGGGCGGATTACAGCACATCCCGATGGCCCTGGCCTTGACATGGCGCAGGGGCGGCCCCGGAGCCGCGTTGCCGGAGCAGTGCCGCATCCCGCATAATTTTTGCCATGACGCAAACCAAACCTTCCACCCCGCAGGCGCCGCGCTACGCCCGCGTGCTCTCCATCGCCGGGTCCGACAGCGGCGGCGGCGCCGGCATCCAGGCCGACCTCAAGACCTTCAGCGCCCTGGGCTGCTACGGCATGACGGCCATCACGGCGCTCACCGCGCAGAATACCCTGGGCGTGCGCGCCATCCATGGGGTGCCCCCCGACATACTGCAGGCCCAGATCGACGCCGTGGTGGAAGATATCGGCGTCGATGCCGTGAAGATCGGGATGCTGCATGCCCCCGAGGTGGTGCAGGTGGTGGCCGCCGCCATCCGCCGCCACCGCCTGCCGCACGTGGTGCTCGACCCGGTGATGGTGGCCACCAGCGGCGACCGCCTCACCACCGAGCAGACCGTGCAGGTGCTGGTGCGCGAACTGTTCCCGCTGGCCGAGGTGGTCACGCCCAACCTTGACGAAGCCGCGCTGCTGCTGGGCCGCCCCATTGTGGGCGCGGAGGCGCTGGACGATGCCGCACGCGATTTGCTGGCGCTGGGCGCGCGCGCCGTGCTGCTCAAAGGCGGGCACCTGCCGGGTGACGAGGTGGTGGATGTGCTGGCGCAGCCAGATGGCAGCCTGGTACACCTGCGTTCGCCACGCATCGCGACGCACAACGGCCACGGCACGGGATGCACACTCTCGTCCGCCATTGCCGCGCACCTGGCGCTGGGCCTGCCGCTGGCAGACGCCGTGGCCCGGGCGCGCGCCTACATCCTGGGCGCCATCCAGGCGGGTGCCGTCGTGCGCACCGGCCACGGCCATGGACCGCTGAACCACGGCTTTGCGCCTGTGGCGCAGGTCATTTGTTGACCCGGATTTCCCATTCGGTGCAGCTTCGGCGCCGTCTGGGAGTCAGCGGTGCATGTGCGGTCATCCCAAGCCCTCATCGAAAATCTGGGATGAATCAGAAAAATCGGTTGCAGGGGCCTTACCCCGGCAGCAGGCACAGCGTCACCAGCAGCGATGCATCCTGCACTGCGGTCAGGGCGCGCAAGGCACAGGGTTCCAGATGCACGAAGTCGCCCGGATGCATGCGCTGTGTGCCGTCGCGACCCAGAAACTCCATCTCGCCCTCGATGCACTGGACGGTGGCCTCGCCGCGGGTTGTGTGCTCGGGCAGGGATTTTCCCTCCAGCAAGACGATGCGCATCACCTCCAGCTGGCCTGCCTTCAGGATGGCGGTGCTGCTGGTGCTCCGCAACTGCGCCCCCAAAGGGCGTACGCTGACGATCTGGCCGGACAGTGCGTGGGCTTGTGCCATGGTTTGCCTCCTTGCTGAACCCTCATCCCGGATTTACCACGGGGCGCGCCTGCACCGCTGGTGCCCCGGTAGTGCCGCGAGTGCGGCATAACGCAGATCTTCAGGGCGATGGGGCTTCAGCGCAATCTACCCCCATTGAGGGGCGGTGAACAGAGGCGCAGTCCTACACGCTGCGGCTGCGTGCCAGCGGCGGGTTCCTGGCGAAGTAGCGGGTGATGCCGCGCATCAGCGCGTCGGCCAGCTCTTCCTGGTAGGCACTGGTGCGCAGCCGGGCTTCTTCCTGGGGGTTGCTGATGAAGGCGGTTTCCACCAGCACGCTGGGGATGTCGGGGGCCTTGAGCACGGCAAAGCCCGCCTGCTCCACGCGCGGCTTGTGCAGCTTGCCCACGTTGCCGATCTCGCCCAGCAGCACGCTGCCGAGTTTCAGGCTGTCGTTGATCTGCGCGGTGGTGCTCATGTCGAGCAGGGCACGCTGCACATGGTGGTCTTTGGCGCGCACGTTGAGGCCGCCCACCAGGTCGGCACGGTTTTCCTTGTTGGCCAGCCAGCGCGCGGCCGAACTCGATGCCCCGCTCTGGCTCAAGGCGAACACGCTGGCGCCGCGTGCGTCGGGGTTGGTGAAGGCGTCGGCATGGATGCTCACGAACAAGTCGGCACGCACCCGCTGGGCCTTGCGCACCCGCGTGGCCAGTGGCACAAAATAATCGCCGTCACGCGTGAGGTAGGCGCGCATGGGATTGCCGCCCACGGTGGTGGCGTTGATGCGATCGCGCAGCAGGTGGGCGACCTTGAGCACTACATCCTTCTCGCGCGTGCCGGCAGGTCCGATGGCCCCTGGATCTTCGCCACCATGGCCCGGATCCAGGGCGATGATGATGAGCCGGTCGGTGTGCTGCGCCTTGCGGGTGGTCTGGGGTGTGGGCGCCGGCATGGCGGGGGCAGCCGCGACCGTTGCAGCCGCCTGACTGGCAGCGTCCGTGCGGGCGATGAGGTCGCCCAGCGGGTCTGCCACATCGAGGCTGAACGACGGTGGGGCATCCCGGGAAGGGGTGGCCGTGTTGTGGCCGGTATCGCGCAGCCGCTCGGCGATCAGGGCTTCGAGCGGGTCGATGGGGTTTTCAGGGTACAGGTCAAATACCAGCCGGTGTCCGTAGGCGGCGACGGGTTCAAGCGAGAACACCTGGGGCAAGGCCCGCTGCTTGAGGTCCACCACCAGGCGCACGATGTTCGGGGTGTTCTGACCCACGCGGATGCCGGCAATGTTGGGGTCGTCAGGGCGCACCTTGGCTACCAGTTCGCGCAGTTCGGGGCTCAGGTCGATACCCTCGATGTCCACGGCCAGGCGCGGCGGATCGCTCACAAAGTGCTTGCGCACGCGCAGCAACTGGTCGGATTCGAGCGTCACGCGCGAGTACTCTGGCGCAGGCCACACACGTACGGCCACGATGGTGGCGCCGCGTGCAATGTGCTGCGTGCCCAGCAGCAGCACCAGGGTGCCCGCTCGTAGCAGCGCACGCCGCGTGTGGGCAGCGGCGGTTTGCGTGGGATGGCGGTGGTGCGGCGCAGGCGTCATGGGTGCAATCCTTGCAGCAGTTGCTGGCCCAGGGGCGTGTGCGCGTGAAGGGTCACGCGCCGCGCCTCTTCGTTCAGTGCTTCAATGAAGATAGCAACATCCGCAGCAGGGATGAGCGCTGCGGCCTTTTCTGGCCATTCTGCCAGCTTGAGGCCGGGGCTGGCAAACACGTCGCGAAAACCTGCGTCCTCCCACTCGCGCGGGTCGTTGAAGCGGTAGAAGTCGAAGTGCCAGATGTCCAGCCCCGGCACCTCGTGCGGCTCGACCACGGCATAGGTCGGGCTTTTGATGCGGCCCTGCACACCCAGTGCCCGCAGCAGGTGGCGCACCAGCGTGGTCTTGCCCGCGCCCAGGTCGCCGTGCAGCGTGATGAAGGCGTTGGCCAGCAGCGGCTGCGCGGCCAGCTGGTCCGCGAACGCAGCCGTATCGTCCTCACTGCGCCAGGTGGCTTGCCGCGTCGCCAGGGCGGGGGGGCTTTCTACAATCGGGCGATGGTGGTCAGCAGCAGTCAATGGGTTCCTCAAATTCAGCAGTGGGCGCGCGAGCTGGGATTCTCCCAAATCGGCGTGGCCGGTGTGGACCTGTCTTCCGCGGAAGACGGGTTGATGCAATGGCTGGCCCAGGGGTTCCATGGCGAGATGC
>JANJVG010000086.1 GCA_024710165.1 Burkholderiaceae bacterium | reverse complement strand
GGGGCCGCAGGTGCTGCGCTGGGTGTTGGGTCTTTCCTTCATTGCCATGGCGGTGTGGATGCTGATTCCCGACAAGCTGGACGACGACGGTGACGGTGCGGCGCCGCGCTTCGGCGTGTTCGGCACGACGCTGGTGGCGTTCTTCCTGGCCGAGATGGGCGACAAGACGCAGGTCGCCACCGTCATGCTGGCTGCGCAGTACAGCGCCTACTTCTGGGTCGTGGCGGGTACTACGCTGGGCATGATGCTGGCCAATGCGCCCGTGGTCTGGCTGGGGGATCGGCTGGTGAAGAAGGTGCCGATCCGCGTGGTGCACTTGGTGTCTGCGTTGATCTTCCTGATCTTGGGCCTGCTGGCGCTGTTTGCGGGAGATGCGACGCCTTTGGCATAATGGCCCGCAGACGCGCCGATTTGCACCGCTTGCGGGCGCTTTACAAATCCAGCTAAAGACGTGACCGATCGACACGCCTGCCACCCCAGCACGCACCCGGACCCGGCCTCGTTGTTTAGCGAAGCCGGGTTTTTTCATGTCGTTTATCGCCACACCGCAAACCATGCACTTCGCCGAGCCCCTGCCGCTGCAGTCGGGGGCCTCGATCCGCGACTACACCCTGGCCTACGAGACCTACGGCACGCTCAACGCCGACCGCTCCAACGCCGTACTGGTATGCCATGCGCTCAATGCCTCACACCACGTCGCAGGCAGCTACGCAGGCCAGCCCAGGAGCGAGGGCTGGTGGGACAACATGATTGGGCCGGGCAAGTCTGTCGACACCAACCAGTTCTTCGTCATCGGCGTCAACAACCTGGGCTCGTGCTTCGGGTCCACGGGGCCCATGCACCGCCACCCGGACACGGGCGAGGTCTACGGTGCGGACTTCCCCGTCGTCACGGTGGAGGACTGGGTCGATGCGCAGGCGCGCCTGCTGGACCGCCTGGGCATCACGCAACTGGCGGCGGTAAAGGGCGGCAGCCTGGGCGGCATGCAAGCGCTTTCCTGGACGCTGCAGTACCCCGAACGCATGCGCCACGCCGTGGTCGTGGCCAGCGCGCCCAACCTCACGGCCGAGAACATCGCCTTCAACGAGGTGGCGCGCCGCGCCATCGTCACCGACCCCGATTTCCATGGCGGCCACTTTTACCGGCACGGCGTGATCCCCAAGCGCGGCCTGCGCATCGCGCGCATGATCGGCCACATCACGTACCTTTCCGACGACGTGATGAACGAGAAGTTCGGCCGCAGTTTGCGCGCCCCCACGCTCCCCGCTTCGCGTGGTTCGCTGCCCCCCGAGGGGGCTGGTCCGGCTCGGGGCGGCCCAGCGCCGGACCTGCGCGATTATTTGTACAGCACCCAGGATGTCGAATTCCAGATCGAGAGCTACCTGCGCTACCAGGGCGACAAGTTCAGCGACTATTTCGACGCCAACACCTACCTGCTGATCACGCGCGCGCTCGACTACTTCGACCCCGCGCGCGCCTTTGGCGGCAACCTCACCCAGGCCCTGGCGCGCGCCACGGCGAAGTTCCTGCTGGTCAGCTTCACCACCGACTGGCGCTTCTCGCCCAAGCGCTCGCGCGAAATCGTCAAGGCCCTGCTCGACAACCGCCGCGACGTGAGCTACGCCGAGATCGATGCCCCCCATGGGCATGATGCCTTTTTGCTCGATGACGCCCGCTACATGAGCGTCATGAGATCTTATTTCGATAGCATTGCAAAGGAGCAGGCATGACCGAGAAAGCCACCATGCAAGCCCTGGCGCGCCTCGTGCCCGAAGGCTCGCGCGTGCTCGACCTGGGCTGCGGCGACGGCAGCATGCTCGACTACCTGCAGCGTGAGCGCGGCTGCAGCGGCTATGGCATCGAGATCGCCGACGCCAACGTGCTGGCCTGCGTGCGCCGGGGCGTGAACGTCATCCAGCTCAACCTCGACGAGGGCCTGGCCATGTTTGGCGACGCCTCGTTCGACGTGGTGCTGCAGATCGACACCCTGCAGCACCTGCGCAACGCCGAGGTCATGCTGCGTGAAACTGCGCGCGTGGGGCGCACGGGCATCGTTGCCTTCCCCAACTTCGCGCACTGGCCCAACCGCCTGTCGGTGCTGCGCGGGCGCATGCCAGTCACGCGCCGCCTGCCCTACCAGTGGTACGACACGCCCAATATCCGCGTGGGCACCTACAAGGACTTCGAGGTGCTGGCGCACAAGAACGATCTGCACATCCTCGACGCCTTCGGCCTTCAAGACAGCGAGGCCGTGCGCTGGCTACCCAACGCGCGGGCGGGGACGGCGGTGTTCAAGTTTGAGCGAAGAGGCGGTAGCGATGCCCTGTAAGAAGTTGTTTTAATACAACAAAAATATGTCAAAAATTGATTGGTTCACGACTTTTGCGCGTTCAAGGCAATGCCATGCACCATGCGTTGGCATCTATGGGGCGTGCGTACAAGTAGCCTTGATGAATAATTTTTTGGCGAGCGTTCAGAAAATCTGCCTGCGCCTGCGTCTCCACGCCCTCGGCTACGACCTGCAAACCCATGTGGCGTGCGACTGAAAGAATCGCGTCGACAAGCGCGGCATCGTTGACGTCATCAACCACGTCCCTCACAAAGCTGCGGTCGATTTTCAATTCATAGATTGGCAGCTGCTTGAGATAAGAGAGGCTTGAGTATCCCGTGCCGAAGTCGTCCAACGAGAAGCGGATACCCAGATTGCGCAAGCGATTCATGCGCGCAATAACCTCGGTGATGTCGCCAATGACAACGCCCTCGGTAATTTCCATGATCAGATGGTTTCCATCTGCACCACTTTGCTCCAATACATCTGCAACGTATTCCACGAAGTCTGGACTCTGGAAATGTTGCGGGCTGATGTTGACAGAGAGATGAAGTGTGCGCCCCTCAGTGTCAAATTGGGCCAAAAGGCGACAAACTTCAGACAACACCCAACGATCAAGGTTGACGATCAAGTTGCTTGCCTCGGCGACCGGGACGAAGCTCGCCGGGGAAACCAGACCGCGTCGCGGATGTTCCCAGCGTACCAAGGCCTCGGCTCCCACGGGTCGCTTGTCTGCTCCCACTTGCGTTTGGAGATAGAGACGCAGTTCACCTGCATCTAGCGCTTGTCGCAATTCCTGTTCGAGCTCATATCGCTCCTGGACCACCTCGCCCATGTGCGACTCGAAGAAGCGTATGTGGCCGCCACCATCGGACTTTGCCTGGTGCAGGCCCAGGTCGGCTCTGCGTAGCGCATCCATCGCAGTTTCCGCGTCGAATTCGGGAAACACTGAAATGCCGATGCTGCAGTCCAGACGCTGCCATTCCACGCCTTTCACAAAAACTCCCTCGGAAAAAACCTGCTTGAGCTGATTCGACAATTGGAGCGCGCTTCTCGCCAATGACTGGCGATCCTTATGCCGGATCCCTGGCAGAACCGCAAACTCGTCAGCATTGAGCCGCGCAACGATGTCCTCGGGTCCCAAAGCCGAGGCTAGCGCTGCGGCAAGCGAAACCAGGACCCCATCGCCCGTAGCAAAGCCACGGGCTTCATTCAGCAGCTTGAAACGATCAACATTGAGCAGAAGCACCGCACCACAGACAGAAGTCCTATGTGCTTCGTTCACCGCCAGGGTCAATTCGTCAAGGAAGCAGGAACGATTTCTGAGGCCTGTCAGCGCGTCACGATGAGACAGTTGCTCCGCAAGAGCTTGCGCCCGTCGAACTTCCGACAGATCGGAAAGGATCGAGACGTAGTGTTCGATTTTCCCGTTGGCATTGCACAACGCCGTCACGCGCTGCCACATCGGTCGAACATCGCCGTCTTTCATGCGGTTCCATACCTCACCAGCCCACACGCCGGAGCTTTGCAACTCTCGCCACATCGAATGGTGAAATGCTTCGTCGTGGCGCTGAGAATCCAGAAGGCGGGGGGAGCGCCCACGCACCTCCTCTTCGGTATAGCCGCTGATCGTGGTGAATGCTGCGTTGACGCGCTCGATCAAGCCCGATAGATCGGTCACCATCACTGCTTCGCTCATGGTTTCAAACACCCGTGCGGCCAGCTGCAGATGCTCCTCGGATTCATGCAGCGCAGTAATGTCCAGGCAATGCCCGATGTAGCCGTCAAAACTACCGTCGCCATCGAATCTTGGAGAGCCCTCGCAGATCATCCAGCGATGGACACCGTCATGGCGGCGCAGGCGCCATACGACGCTGAATTTTTCCTGGCGCTGGTGTGCCTCGCGAAAAACCGTCTGGCACTGCGGGAGGTCACTTTCATGTACACCAGACAACCAGCCATTTCCCAGTTCCATCGACAAGCGCCGCCCCGTAAAGGCAAGCCACGGCCGGTTGAAGTCCACCGCATCGCCAGCCCGGTTGGTAATCCATATGAGCGCTTGGCCATTGTCGGCCAGCGCGCGGTAACGGGCCTCGCTGGCGCGTAGGGCATTTTCTGCAGCTTCTCGTTCACGCATCTGCGCCAGCAAACGGCGATTGACATCAAGCAGTTCCAACGTGCGCACGCTGATGCTGTCATACAGTTCACTGACGGTATTGATCAGTGCATCGTGGGTAGAGTGCAATTCTGCTGGCGTCGCTTCCGGCGCAGACTCCGCCATTGGCATCCCCAGTGCGCCAAGCTCGCGCACCATGCGTGCATCCATGCCAGTGATGTGGTGTATCAGCCATTTGACAAGGAAGGCGAGCAAGTGATCCAGGGTGTCGTTCACGTTTTCCGTGAGCATTGCCTCTGCCCTGCCCAGGTAATCGACGAAGCTTGCATGTGCCTTGATGTGAGCGGCCCGGTTCTTGGGGTTGACCGCCCAGCTTGCCATCAGCTCTTCCTCCAGCCGGAAATGGTATCCAGCGTAGCTGGTCAGTTCAGCCATCACCTGGCGAACCGCATCGACGTTTCCCTTGGTATTGCGCAACTCTGCCAGCTTGTTGAGCATGTCGACCAGTTGGCGGTGTTGGTCGTCAATGTCCGACAGCCCAGTGGACAGTTGGTCGTTCCATGCAATGTGGGGAAGGTGGGTATTCATTGCTGCCATTCAGACCCCTCAACTTCCGGCAACCATCGCGCCAGGTATTTGATCCAGGGAGAGCACGCGCTCAGCGGCATCCAGCTTGATGGCCTCCTTTGGCATGCCGAAAACGACGCAGCTCTCCTCGTCCTGCGCGATGGTTCGAGCTCCGGCGTCGCGCATTTCGCGCAATCCGCGTGCGCCGTCATCACCCATCCCGGTCATGATCACACCCAGCGCGTTGCGGCCTGCACACCGTGCGACCGAACGAAACAGAACATCCACCGAAGGTTTGTGGCGGTTCACGGGCGGGCCGTCGCGCACATCCACCACGTATTGCGCCCCATTGCGCCGCAAACTCATGTGCCGCCCGCCGGGTGCAATGAGCACGCGCCCAGGAATCACGCGCTGCCCATCCACCGCCTCCAGCACCTCCATCGCACAGACATGGTTCAGCCGCTGCGCAAACAAGGCCGTGAATTTTTCCGGCATGTGCTGCACTACGACGATGCCGGGCGTGGTTCTGGGCAAACGGGTCAATACCGCCTCAAGCGCCTGCGTGCCGCCGGTTGAAGTGCCGATGGCAATGATCCGGTCGGTGGTTTCCGCCATGGCGCTGAGGGACTCTGTCGGCGCCGCTGGTGCCAGCGTGGGGCGGGAGCGCGGCGCCGTACAGGCGCCCAGGGCGCGCAAATTGGCCCGCGCGGCACCCCGAACTGCCGCAATCAGGTCGTCTGAAGAACCCTTGAGAAAATCCTTGAGCCCCAGCGTGGGTTTGGTGATGACAGCAACCGCGCCTGCCGCCAGCGCCTGCATGGCGGTTTCTGATCCATGGCCGGTGAGCGTGGAACACACGACCACCGGCGTAGGTCGCTCAGCCATGATTTTTTTGAGGAAGGTGATGCCGTCCATGCGCGGCATCTCGACGTCCAGGGTGATCACGTCCGGCCAGGACTTCTTCATCCGATCCATGGCAAAAATCGGATCTGATGCCGTGCCGATGACCTCAATGCCCGGCGCCCGTGCCAGCACCTCACTCATCACCTGGCGAACGACGGCAGAGTCGTCAACGATAAGAACACGGATCGGATCAGCCATTTGTCCCCTGCTGCGCGTTGCGCACCAGCCGTCCAAGTTCCATATCGCGAATGAGAATATGAGAAAGCCACCAGTTCGACAGAAATGCCATCAACTGAATCGGTGCATTTTTGTCGTTCTCAGAGAAGGCATGCTGAAAAGTACGCATGCGTTCGCGATAGTCTTCATGTTCCTGCTTGTGGAGGTTGAGTTCACCCAGAGGAACGCCTGCATCAACCGCAATCCGCTCCTCGCAAATGAAGTGCGTTTCAGCGTACCGATTGAAACCGTTCAAAAGCTCCCAGGTGTTTCCTGGCGAGCTTTCGGGGCCTATCTTCTGGTACAAATCGTTGAGCATCTTGATCAGCTGGGCATGCTGTTCATCGATGCGCGGCACGCCGATGCAATAGACATCCTTCCATTCGATGTACATCATTTTTCTCCTTGAACTCTTGTTTCTGTGTTCAATGTGCTTTGCAACTGTTCCACATGCCGGATCCAGACGTCCCCGCTGGACAGATCAAAAATGACGTTCCGATGTCCGTCGCCCGCCAAATGTTCTGCACTCACACAAAAACCGTGTTCGTGAAGCAACTTGCGCGTTGCGGCAATGTTGCGTTGGCCAATATCCATCGCCTCGATCACTTTGGCATTGGCCCGCCGCATCGCATACATCCTGCCGCCACCAAAGAGCTTTACCACGTAGTCGCGCGGGCTGGTTTTTGTGGCTTTGAGTTCGCGCATGAAAAGTGCCATGGCACCATCTGCATAGCGCCCGTCCAGACGACGGTGCGAGCGCTCCCCCCGTTCGGGCAGCATGATGTGGCACATGCCTCCGATATGCAGGATCGGATGCCATAGCGTAATGGAGACGCAGGAGCCCAGCAACGTGCGAATCCGCGTGCCAGCCTCGCCGAAGTAAAAATCTCCGGGCTGCAAAAAAACGTCAATGGGCTCGGGACTGGCAAGGTACATGTCAGTCCTTGCGGTAAACGGTCGGCCGCTCTTGGCGCACGGCTGTGGTGATTCCGTTCAGGCTTTCTGAATGGCCAATGAAAAGCCAGCCCTTGCGACGGATTTGCCCCACCACCCGGGCGACAATTTCACTTTTGGTGGGCGGGTCAAAATAGATCAAAACGTTGCGAAGAAAGACAACGTCAAATTCCCCGACGGACGCGAGGGATTCATTCAGGTTCATCTCGGCAAACTGCACCCGCGCGCGAATCTCGGGCGCCACACGCAAGGTGCCAGTCCGGCTGCCAATACCGTGAAGAAAGTAGCGGCGCAGGTATTCACGTGGTACGCCGTCTATGCGCTCTGTGCCGTAGACCCCCTGGCGTGCTTTTGCCAACACCTCCCGGCTGATATCCGTGGCCAAAATTTCCCAAGGGTAGTCCTTGCCAAGATGATCCATCATGACCATTGCGAGACCGTAGGCTTCTTCTCCCGATGAGCTCGCGGCGCTCCACAGCCTGATGGGCCTGGCGCCAGCGGCTTGCACTCGTAAGGCGGGCAAAACCGTGTCGGCCAGGTACTCGAAATGCTTGGGCTCGCGAAAGAAATACGTTTCGTGGGTTGTCAGCAGGTCAACCATGCGATGGTATTCGTCACGGTCCAGCCCTGAAGTGATCAACCGGTAGTAATCACCAAAGCTGCGCATTCCGCGCTCGCGCACCCGTTTTGAGAGCCGCCCGCTGACCAGGTGTTTCTTGCTGTCACCCAGATCGATGCCAGAAATTTTGCGCATCAGGTCGCGAAATTGCCGAAACTCGTTATCGCTGATCGCCAGTTCGGTGGACATCAAGACCTCTGGTGTCAGGTCACGTAGCGGCTTCGGCTGCCACATTTCCCAAAGTGGCCAGTTCGTCGAGCGAGAACACGCGTGCCACATCCAGAATGATCACAAAACGCCCATTGACGCGGCCCATGCCCGCGATGAAGTCAGTACGAATCCGTGCCCCGAAAGCAGGCGCTGGCTTCACATCTTCTGCGGCAATCTCCATCACCTCGTTGACAGCATCGACCATTACGCCAAGCGTCTGACTCGTCTCTTCCATGTGGACTTCGATGATGACGATGCAGGTACGCCGTGCTACAGCGGATGGCCCGCGCCCAAATCGCGCGGACAGATCAATGACCGGAACGACGGCGCCCCGCAGGTTGATCACACCGCGAATGGTCGGCGGCATCATCGGCACCTCGGTCAAGGCGCCAAACTCGATGATCTCGCGGATTTGCAGAATCTCGATGGCAAATACCTCTCCATTCAGAGTAAACGCAAGGTGCTGCCGACCACTGCCTGTCTCAGAACTCCCTGCCACGCCGCTGTGCGCAGTACCCATAGTTGTACGTGCCATGGTGTCCTCCTGTCAGAGCCGAACGTACTCTGGATCGTCATCCGGAATGGACTGGCTTACCGGCAACATCGACCTTTTGATAGAGCTGCGCTTGGGAACTGCAGCCACCTTGCCTCGGTTGCTCTTGTTCACCAGAGACGGTTTACCGACACTCTCCCCACTGATCTTGAACATGGCTACCAGGCTTTGTAGCTGCTCGGCCTGTCCGCTCATTTCCTCAGCGGTGGCCGACAGCTCTTCTGAGGCCGACGCATTCTGTTGCGTGGTCTGGCTGATCTGGCCCATGGCGGTGTTGATCTGGCCCGCGCCTGTGGACTGCTCCTCGGACGCTGCCGTGATTTCCTGCACCAGCTCGGCAGTCTTGCGGATCGATGGAACCATTTCCTCCAGCAACGCCCCCGCCTTCTCGGCCGTCTTCACGCTGGTGGTTGCCAGTTCGCCAATTTCCTGTGCGGCCACCTGGCTGCGCTCGGCCAGTTTGCGCACCTCCGCGGCCACGACGGCAAAGCCCTTGCCATGCTCTCCGGCCCGCGCGGCCTCGATGGCCGCATTGAGCGCCAGCAGGTTGGTCTGGTAAGCGATGTCATCGACAATGCCAATCTTGTCGGCAATCGATTTCATGGCTTCCACCGTGGCGCGCACCGCCTGCCCGCCATCGGTGGCATTGGCCGCAGATTTGCTGGCAATGCCGTCGGTCACTTTCGCGTTTTCGGTGTTCTGGGAGATCGAGGCCGACATCTGTTCGATAGAGGCAGTCGTCTCCTCCAGGCTAGCGGCCTGCTCGGACGAGGCCTGGGCCAGCGATTGCGATGTGGCACTGACCTGCTCCGAGGCTGCAGACAGTGAGTCGGCGGCCGAGCGCACCTCACCGATGGTCTGCGACAGCTTTTCAACCATGCCCTTGAGTGCAAACAAGAGACTTCCCTGGTCGTTTTTGCGCAGTTCCACGTTGACGGCAAGATTGCCGCCGGCCACCTCACGCGCAATTTCGGCCGCGTAGTATGGCTCGCCTCCCAATTGCCGAGAAAGACTGCGGATGATCAAAAGTGCCGCCAAGGCAGCAACCACCAATGCGGCACCTCCCGTCACCAAAACGATGTTGACTGCGGCGGACACACTGTCTGTAGTGGTTTTGCCAATGGTGTCTAGCAAGTCGCCCTGGTATTTGATGAGGGCGTTGACCCGCGTGCGGTATTCCGATGCAGACGCGCGATACTCGGCCGCAAGAAACTGTGCGGCCTCCTCTCGGCGGGATTCTTCCACCAGCTTGATCACCTGATTTTGCGCAGCAACGTAGCGGTCGCGGGCGGAGAGAATGGCCTGAAAATACTCCTTGCCCTTGGGTTGAACCAGCGTCGGTGACAGCTTGTCCCACGCCTTCGCGATGGCAGCGCGCCCTTCAAGAACTCTCTCCTTGGCCTTGACGATATCGTCACGTTCTGTGGCCAGCGCCATATCCCGGGCTGCAATACCAACCTCGTTGATGCCTGCCAGGCCCTCCTGCAGCAGGCCCACCTTGGGCCACTTGTCATGCACGATGTCGCTAACGGATTCGTCCGCGTTTTTGAGCTGGGTGATACCGAGCCCCGCAACCACCATTAACAGGGCGATCACCAGACCAAACGCCAAGAAGAGCTTGGTCGAGACTTTCATGTTGTCGAACATGTCAATACCTCCTAGAAAATGATCACGCCTGAACCGGCGAAGTAGTAGCTGCTGCCGCATGGGGTACGGCCGATACCACCGCACCGTGAACCAATTGCGCAACGTCGAGAATCAGCGCCACTTCGCCAGTGCCCAAAATCGTTGAGCCGGAAATACCACTGATACCTGCGAATAGCTGCCCCAAAGGCTTGATGACTGTCTGGCACTCGCCAAAAAGCCGATCGACCACAATGCCCGCCTTGCGGCCTGAAAACCGAACGACGACGATGTTCTGCCGTGACGGGGCATTGCCCTCAACGGTAAACCTGCGACGCAGCCGCAGGAAAGGCAGCACCTCGCCGCGCAGGTTGAGGTAATCGGTGAGATCAGCGTCGGTAGGCAGCTCAATGCACTCGACGACAGAATCCAGCGGCAAGATAAATGTTGATGAACCAACCCCCACCTGAAAGCCATCGATGATGGCCAGCGTCAGTGGCAGGCAGATGCGAATGGTCGTCCCCGCGCCCAGGCTGCTGTCGATGTCGAGCGTGCCTCGCAGCGCTTCTACACTGCTTCTCACCACATCCATACCTACGCCACGGCCGGACAAGTTGGTGATCTGCTCGGCCGTCGAAAAACCCGGTTCGAGGATCAGGCGGTAGATGTCGGCTGGCGTGAGGTTCGCGTCGGCCGATACCAGCCCTTTTTCGACCGCCTTGCTGAGGATGCGCTCGGCATTGAGGCCACCGCCGTCGTCGGCGACTTCGATGACGATGCTGCCAGACTCATGGTATGCGTTGAGCGATACCGTGCCACGGGCGGGCTTGCCTGCCGCAGCACGTAGTTCGGGCGATTCAATGCCATGGTCCATGCTGTTGCGCACGAGGTGCATCAGCGGATCGCCGATTTTTTCGATCATTGATTTGTCCAACTCGGCCTCGGCACCGCTGATCTTCAGCTCAATGTCCTTGCCGAGTTCCTTGGCCACATCGCGGACAACGCGGGGGAAACGGCTAAACACCTCGCCGATGGGCGTCATGCGAAGACGCAATGCCGTATCGCGCACATCTTCAACCAGACGCAGCAAATTCGATGCGACTTCCTGCAACTCCCGATTGCGTGCACGCCGCGCATGGATTTGGGTAGCGGCACCCGCAATCACCAATTCACCCACCTGGTCAATGAGCGCATCCAGGCGATCCGCTGGCACCTTCACACTCTTGGCCTGGTTCGCTCGCGCCTCATCCAATTTTTTTTGCTTGGTAAGGGCAGCGTCAACCACCACGGGAGAGACCACCCGCTGTGCCACCAGCACTTCGCCGACTTTCCTGCTTTCCCCCAATGCACTCTGCTGCGAAAGTGCCTGCGATAACTCTTCAGGGGTAATGGTGCCACAGGCGACCAGTAGTTCGCCGATTTTCGTTTTGTCTTCTTCCAGCGATTCGATCAATGCAATGAATTCACTGGTTTTGCTGTGTGGAGGAAGAATCGCGATTCTCGCCATGCTGCTGACGAACTCAAAAACGTTTGCAATCTCCGATTTCGTTGCATTGCTCTCGAATGAAATTTCGAAGCCAAGAAAACATTGCTCTGGATCAAGCGCCGGAAATTCAGGAACTCCACTACTGACTGTTTCGATATGGACAATATCACCCAGTGTTTTGAGGAAGTTGATCATCGAGAGCGGATCGAAACCGTAGCGCAAAATTTCGGTCTCAAAGCGCAAAGAGATATGCCAGTAATGGTGATCTGATGTGTCTTCTTCAGTGGCCTGGCTAGTGCTTGGCTCGGGCTCAGATGAAATAGCCAAACCGGATATTTTGGCCTCTTGCTGCACAGAGCCATTATTTCCAAAGGCCTGCATACGCAAAATGATCGAACTCTCTGTTGGCGCATCGACTGCTTCACCACTGGTGACCGAATCCAGAAGATTGGCCATGTGATCGCGTGATTCCAGTAGAAGACCAATCAATTCGGGTGAAAGTGAAAAATCTCCGTGCCGGAGTCGATCCAGAACGGTTTCTACTTCATGGGTGAAGCGAACGATAGCCTCCAACCCAAACATGCCAGCAGAGCCCTTGATGGTGTGAGCGCAGCGAAACAGGGCATTCATCTGATCGCTATTGAAATCTTCGTGTTCTGCACAGAGAAGAATTCTCTCCATCTCTGTGAGAAGTTCGCGGCTCTCATCAAAGAAAGTCGTTAATGCCTGTGACATGTCGATGGTCATTATTTCAACCTCCAGCGCCGGTCATCTGGTCGGGCACAGAAAATCCGAGTGGTGCGCCCATATTCGCCAACCCAAGGGTTTGAACCACTGCCGCAGAGTGGTTGGTAAACCGAATCCTGTTGCCTCCGTATCGCGCGGCCGCTAGCATCAATTGCAGGCCCGCTGTGTCCAACTCTTCAACATTACCAAGATCGACCACCAGATTTCCCGGTTTATCAAGTGCGGTACCCAGTGTATTTTTTATTTCCGCGACCGTTGAAATGGTAAGCTCGCCATCAATCGATAGCAGTTGATCCATGATTTCTGCGTTTTGAGTCGTCATGGTACGAGTTCCTACATGACTAGTTTGGAAACTGCTGCCAGCATTTGCTGTGGCAGAAATGGTTTCACCACCCAGGCACGCGCCCCCGCGCTCTGTCCTGCCAGTTTCTTTTCCTCGCCTGCTTCGGTGGTCAACATGATGACTGGCGTGAATTTATAGATGGCATTTTTCTTCATTTCACGCACAAAAGTCAGACCATCCATATTGGGCATGTTGACGTCCGATATGACGAGGTGCACTTTCTGTCCACCAAGTTTTGCCAGTGCATCTTTGCCATCACAGGCCTCAATGACGTTGTAGCCTGCACCGCGCAGAGTCATTGACACAACTTGTCGGAGAGAGGCTGAATCGTCAACGATCATGATCGTCTTTGACATCGTGGTTGACTCCTTAAAAGAAAGTAATTTCTTGGGGCGTTTCTGCTTCGCCCGCATTGAGCGTCTGCTGCTCTAGAGTGGTGTAGGTGGCCTCAAGCTCGCGAATCCACTGATCCACATCGATCGGAGGCGGTATACGTCCATCAATACCAAAATTATCGCTTGCTATTAATACGACCAGCCGCTCCATATCCCCGCGGACTGAAGCCAATATCTGGCTTACACGATCCTGAAACTGAAGGTGAACAATGGCCCCCTCCACCTGGGTTTTTACTACGGCTCCGTCCTCTTCAAACCGATTGGATGTTTCCACCAGCGTCGAGAGCGTTTGGTTAAAACGAGACAAAACGCTATTAATTGCAGTTTCGGAGTTGTTGACGAGCAGGCGATCGCTTTGCGACATTTGATTTGCGGCAGCCAGAGCTTTTTTCATGGTCGCATCGGCCATTTCAACTTTCTCTCGAATGCTCAGCCCAGTTTTGGCGGAGAGACCCGATAGTGTTCGAACTTCTCCGGCGACAACGGCGAAGCCTCTTCCTGCAGTGCCTGCCCTGGCTGCCTCGATGGCTGCATTCAGCGCAAGCAGGTTGGTCTGCCTGGCAATGACGCCCACCTCTTCGGCCATCTGCTTCAATTCACTTGTCAGCTTCGCAAGGCCCGTGACGGTGTCCCATAGGCTCTGCTTTTCATCTAGTGCAGCTTTCAGTGCGCCGATGATCGAAGCCAATTCTTTTTTCGCATCCTCAATCACCATAAGGACGCCCTGATCGCCTGCCGTGGAGGCCTGTGATGCATCCAGCGCGTCTCTCAGCCGCGACTGGATCTCGTCAAACTCTGCAGCCAGTGCCGTGGTGGCCTTTTCTGTTTGGATTCTGGTCATGTCCACATGGCCCGACCAGCGTGTGGAGGTTTCTGAGATCAGCTGCCTCAGGCTTTCTGTGTAGTCTTTAATCGCTGCGATTTGCTGGGGCGCAGGCTTGGACGAACCTGCAACATTCGCCCTGGTTGCAAACAGGCTGACCCATACGCCTATCGCCAAGATGGCGGCAGCAGACGCCCACGCCGCAGGGCCGCTGGCAAGCAATCCTATGAGCACCGCAGCCAAGCCACCCACACCGGCAGCTGCAAAGCTTCTCGTGCTGTTTGGGCCGTTGGCGGATTGCTCCGAACGGCTGTTGAACCAAGATGCGCGCATGGCAATTTCCCTCCGGGCCGGGTTCCATTCTTAAAGTGCGGAACCTCAGGCATGCACATTCAGTCTAGAAAGCCATGGATAATTTGCTACTGGGGTATACGCTTGGGCTGATGCGCTAGAGAGATGGCCCCCGGCACTATCCACTTGTAAGGCAGGTTAAAACCAAAAATTGACAAGTGCAAGACGCACATTCCATCCTGCGTAGCGCAGCCCCTAGTCGTCTGATTTGAGCAACGCTGCATCTGTAGTGACTGAATTGAACCCTATCCCATGACCTTCCTCGACATGCTGCGTGACGCGGCCACGCAGAACAACTCCATGCTGTGCGTGGGCCTGGACCCCGAACCCACGCGCTTTCCTGCGGGCATGCAGGGCGACCCGCGCCGCATTTACGACTTCTGTGCCGCCATCGTGGATGCCACGGCCGACCTGGTGTGCGCTTTCAAGCCCCAGATCGCCTACTTCGCTGCCCACCGCGCCGAGGACCAGCTCGAGCGCCTGATGCAGCACATGCGCGCCAACGCGCCGCACGTGCCGGTGATTCTGGACGCCAAGCGCGGCGACATCGGCTCCACGGCCGAACAGTACGCGCGCGAGGCCTTTGAGCGCTACGGCGCCGACGCGGTCACGCTCTCGCCCTTCATGGGCTTCGATTCGGTCGAGCCCTACCTGCAGTACCCCGGCAAGGGCGCTTTCCTGCTGTGCCGCACCTCCAATCCCGGCGGCGACGACTTCCAGAACCAGCGCCTTGCCAGTGTGGACGGCCAGCCGCTGTTGTACGAACACATCGCGCGCCTGGCGCAGGGACCGTGGAACAAGAATGGCCAGCTCGGCCTGGTGGTGGGCGCCACCTACCCGGCCGAGATCGAGCGCGTGCGCGCCATCGCGCCGCAGGTGCCGCTGCTGATTCCCGGCGTGGGCGCCCAGGGAGGCGACGCCGCCGCCACGGTGCGCGCGGGCTGGCGGCAGGACGGGCCGATCATCGTCAACTCCTCGCGCGCCATCCTCTACGCCAGCAATGGCGAAGACTTCGCCGCCGCCGCGCGGCACGAGGCGCAGCGCACGCGCAACCTGCTGCAGGCGGCGATTCCCTTGCCCTGAAGCGAAACACCGCCTGAGTCGCCTTCGGCGCCTTTCCCCCGCTCTCGCAGCGCTGCGCGCTGCGGGCAGGGGGACGCCGCCAGCGCCCGCACGTGGGAATACTGGCGGCCCTTGCGCGGGAGCCCTGGCTTGGGGCGCGCAGGGTGCATGCGTCGCGGGTGCAGCGTTCGCGCAGTGGATCACTGCAGGTCGTCAAAAATAGGAGCTGGCAGCGCGCGTAGATATTGGTTTTCAGCATCATTTCATGCTCAAAACCAATACAGGTAAGCGCAAAAAGCTCCTGAATTACTAGCGCAAACGACGGGGCGACAGCCCCTCGGCGTCCACCCCTTCGGCCACCAGCGACGCATCCAGCGGCTCGCCGAGCAGCAGGTTGCGCGCCAGCAGCGCGTAGCCCGGCGCGCTCTGGATGCCGTAGCCGCCCTGCGCGGCCACCCAGAACAGGCCCTCGACCTGCCCGTCCCAGCCGATCACCATGTCGCCATCGGGCACGAAGGAGCGCAGCCCGGCCCAGGTGTGCGAGGGGCGCCGGATCTGGAAGCTCGTCATTTGCTCGATGTGCCAGATGCCCGTGGCCACGTCGATCTCCTCGGGCGCCACGTCGTGCGGGTGCATGGGGTCGGCGTTGGCGGGCGAACCCAGCAACTGGCGTGCGTCGGGCTTGATGTAGAAGCTCTCGTCCACCGCGATGATGGCGGGCAGGCTGGGCAGGTCCAGCCCCTCGGGCGCGGGGAAGGTGAAGGCCGTGCGCCGGCACGGCGTGAGGCCAATGGGCGCGGCGCCCGCCAGCTGGCCCACCACGTCGGCCCAGGCGCCGGCAGCATTGACCACGGTGCGCGCCTGCACGCTGCTGCCGTCCTGCAGCCGCACGGTCCACAGGCCGCCCTCGCGCGTGAGCGCCGTGACCTCGGCGTTCATGCGCACCGCGCCGCCCTGCTTTCGCAGGCCGTGCAGGTAGCCCTGGTGCAGGCCGTTCACGTCGATGTCGGCCGCGCCGGATTCGGCAAGGCCCCCGCCCAGCGCGTCCAGGCGCAGGCAGGGTGCGCGTTCTACCAGCTCGGCGGGGCTCAGGCGGCGCAGGCTGGGCGAATGCGTGTGCAGCTCCTGCCAGGTGGCCTCCAGCAGGTCCATCTGGTCCGGCCCGGCGATGTAGAGCACGCCGCGCGGCGAGAGGATGGGGCTGTCGGCGAAGCCCGGCGGCGGCTGGTCCAGGAAGGCCCGGCTGGCGCGCGTGAGCGCGCGGATGCGCGGCGTGCCGTAGGTCTCCATGTAGAGCGCGGCCGAGCGCCCGGTGGTGTGGTAGCCGGGCTGCGCCTCGCGCTCCAGCAGCAGCACGCGGCCTTGCTCGGCGAGTTGCCAGGCCACGCTGGCGCCGGCGATGCCCGCGCCGATGACGACGAAATCCAAGGGTTCCATGGTGAGGCTCCAGGTTTCAGGCGCTGGCCGCTTGTGGCTGCGCGCGCCCGCGTTGCAAAAACAGATCGTATTCGCTGTCGGGCACGAACAGCCCGCCGGTGGTCCAGGTCAGGTGCGTGGCGCGCGGCAGGTGCGCCTCCAGGCCCTGCGCGCGCAGCCAGGCGCGGCCCGCCAAGGTGCCGGTGAGCATGGCCGGGCCGGAGAACCCGGCCGCCGCCGAGGGCTCGATGCGCAGCCCCTCGGTGTCGTGCGCCCACGCCAGGTGCTGGAACAGCGTGGCGTCCTGCACGGTGAAGACGCCCGAGAGCAGCGGGTGCATCAGGCTGGCGGCCAGCAGCGAGGCGCGCGGCACGGCCAGGCCGTCGGCCTCGGTCTGGTTGGTCAGGCCCCAGTCGTACACGCTGGGGTGGTCGTGCGGCCCGGCCAGCATCTGCGCGAGGAAGCAGGGCGATTGCACCGGCTCGGCGAAGAAGCAGTGCACCTGCGGGCCCAGCAGTTGGCGCAGGCCGAAGGTGATGCCCGCCGGCGCGCCGCCCACGCCGCAGGGCAGGTAGACGAACAGCGGGTGCGTGGCGTCCACGGTGATGCCCGCCGCCGCCAGTTGCCGTTGCAGCGCCGGGGCCGCGGCGCTGTAGCCCTGCAAGAGCGAGAGCGAGCGCTCGTCGTCGACGAAGTGGCAGAACGGGTCGCTCGCGGCCTGGGCGCGGCCCGCGGCCACGGCCTGCTCGTAGTCGCCCGTGTGCTCCACCACCTCCACGCCGCGCTGGCGCAGGTGTTCCTTCTTCCATTCCTTGGCGTCTGCCGACATGTGCACGGCGGCGCGAAAGCCCAGTGCGGACGCAGCCACGCCGATGGACAGGCCCAGGTTGCCCGTGGAGCCCACGGCCACCTGGTAGCGGCCCAGCAGCGTGCGCGCTGTGGGCGTGGCGAGCTGGCGGTAGTCACTGCCCGGCGTCACCAGGCCGTGCTGCAGTGCGAGCTTCTCGGCGAATTCCAGCACCTCGTGGATGCCGCCGCGCGCCTTGACCGAGCCGGCCACGGGCAGCAGGTGGTCGCACTTGACCCAGAGCGCGCCCGTGTCGGCACCCATGCCCAGGGCCTGGCCTAGCGCAGGCGCGGGCAGAAGCGGCGATTCGATCACGCCGCCGCTGGCCTGCAGTTCCGGGAACAGCTCGGCCAGCAACCCCGCGAAGCGGCCAAAGCGCGCCACGGCGGCCTGCATGTCCTCCAGGCCCACCGTGCCCGTGCCCGCCGACAGCCGGGGCGGCACCTCGGCCTGGCGGCCCGGGTTGGTCCACAGGCAGGGCTGGGCGGCGCGCAGGCGGTCCTGCAGGGTGGCGCGAGCAGGTGGGGAAGACATCAGAGGCGTGTTTTTCATAGCATTCAGCGCTTGTTTGGCGGGGGCTGCAGGCTTATTTGATCCCAAATCGCGGCCCCAGCATCACGCAGCCCAGCGCGGTCACCACGCAGGCGATGCCGGCCCATTGCCAGAGCGTGACCGCCTCGCCCAGCACCAGCATCCCGGCGGCCATCCCGACCACCGGCACGCCCAGGCTGAAGGGCGCCACACGGTTGGCCGGGTGGCGTGTGAGCAGGCGCGTCCACAGACCGTAACCCACCACGGTGGCGGCCCAGCCCAGGTAGGCGATGGACAGCCAGGCGATCAGCGGCACCTCGGCCACCGCCGGCCACTGCAGCCAGCCACTGGCGCCGGGGTCCAGCCAGGCCGACAGGGCCACGAAGGGCAGCACCGGCACCAGGCTGCTCCAGACCACGAAGGACAGCGGGTCGTAGTCGGGCGTGTGCGCCTGGGCCCGGCGTGCGACGATGTTCGAGACCGCCCACATGGCGGCGGCGCACAGCGTGAGGCCGAAGCCCGCGAGCGTGGTGGCGCCCGCGCCGCGCCCGGACGGGCCGACGAAATCCATGGTGAAGCACAGCAGACCGATCGCTGCCAGGCCCATGCCGATCTTCAGCGCGCGGCCGGGGCGCTCGCGCAGCAGCACCAGGCCCAGCGTGGCGGTGAAGAACACCTGCGTCTGCATGAGCACGCTGGCCAGGCCGGCCGCCATGCCCACCTTCAGCGCCAGGAACAGGAAGCCGAACTGGCCCAGGCCGACAAACAGCCCGTAGGCCACCACCCACTTCCAGTGGATGCGCGGCGGGCGCACCAGCAGCACCATGGGCAGGCAGGCGCTCAGGTAGCGCAGCGCGCCGAGCTGGAACGGGCTGAAGCTGCGCAGCCCGTATTTCATGGCGATGAAGTTCAGCCCCCAGAGCACCACCACGGCGAGCGCGGTGAGCAGGTCGGTGGCGCCCATGGGGCGGGTGGCGTGGGGCATCAAGCCGTGCGCACCGCGTTGACGTGGGCGCGCACGCGCTCGGCCAGGGCCATGTCGCCGGGGGTTTCGGGGGTCCAAGTGTCGACGGGGCGCGGACGGTCGCCGCTGTCTGTGGCCACATAGACCGTGGCGCAATACAGCACCTGGCGCAGTTCGCCGCCGGGGATGCTGCCGCTGAAAACCTCGACCGCGATGCCCATGCTGCTCGTGCCGGTGTAGGCCAGCCGGGCCTGCACCTCGACCAGGTCGCCCACCAGGATGGGGTGGGCGAAGCGCGCGCCGCTCACCAGCGCCGTCATGCACGGCCCCTTGGCCCAGCGCGTGGCGCAGGCGAAGCCCGCTTCGTCCACCCAGCGCAGCACGGTGCCGCCGCTGATCTTGCCGGCGACATGCTCGCCTTCGTTGTGGGAAGCCAGGAAGCGCAGGGTGATGGAGTGCATGGCAGTCGGGGCAGATCGTTGGTATGCCTATTATTCTGCAACGGCACGGGATCTGACACCGGGAGGGGCATGCCCATGGGCCCGGGGGCGTTGCTCCCGCCCCCTCCGGGTTGACGCCCGGCACCGTCTGCAGGATAGTGTGGGCCCATCCATTCCCCGGGCCTGGTCCCCGCCGCGGGGGCCCCGCACGGGGGCGCGATGCAATGTCTTGCGGGGCGTCACGTTGTGCACGTCTTGCGCCCGTGCGGCGCGAAGGAGGTTGCGGGATGCTGAACTACCACAAGCCGCGCTGGCTCTACGAAACGCTGCCCTACCTGTACGTGGGCAGCGGCGTTGCAAGCCTGGCTACTCTGGACCATCTGCTGTCCGCCTTCAGCGGGCTGATGCTGGTGTCGGCCGGCATCGTTGTCTGGAAGCTGCGGTACGACCACCGCCGCTGGGACTGGCACAAAGACCCGCCGCCCGCATCCGGGCGCAAAATGAAGTCACCGGTTCAAAATTGATAGCTGTGGGCGCTTGATCTTTCAGCACTGGCAGCCCGAAACACTACAAATACTGCTGCAGGTAGCGCCCCGTGTGGCTGTCTGCGTTGTTTTGGGTGTTACCGCCCCGCACGGCACCCTATTAACGCACGATGATGGGCAAGTGCCCGCCTTGGTAATGCGCTGGGATTGTCAAGGGCTGTTCCACTATGTGAAGGCACAATGAGTCATTCCATGGTCAGAACTACCCATCAAGCATGTCCCGCATTTTTGACAACATTCAGCAAGACCTTCTTGAAGCCCTTCGGTCTACGCTGAAAGTTTCCAGCCGGGCCGATTTTTGCATTGGCTATTTGAACTTGCGTGGTTGGCAGGCGCTGGACGAACACATCATCGATTGGGTTCCCGAGGCCGGTCAAATTTGCCGCGTGCTTGTGGGCATGCAGCGCCCCCCATACGAAGAAATCAGAGCCCTGTACCGACACACCGATGACGCAGGGTTGATCGACAACGCCACGGCCAGCCGACTCAAAACGCAGTTTGCAGCTCATCTGCGTGAGCAAATCACCCTGGGTATCCCCACCGGGCAGGATGAAGCTGGTTTGCGCCGTTTGGCCCGCCAATTGCGATGTGGGCAGTTGGTCGTCAAGCTGTTTTTGCCCTACCCCTTGCACGCCAAGCTGTACCTGCTGTTTCGTGACGACGTGAACAATCCGGTCACCGGTTTTGTCGGCAGCAGCAACCTCACGCTGGCCGGCCTGTCGCGCCACGGTGAATTAAACGTGGACGTGCTCGACCACTTGGGTACACAGCAACTGTCGGCATGGTTCAACGCCCGCTGGACCGACCGGTGGGCGCTGGACGTCTCGGCCGATCTGGCTGCGCTCATCGAGAGCAGCTGGGCGCGTGAAGAGACTATTCCCCCGTATCACATCTATCTGAACATCGCCTACCACTTGAGCACCGAGGCACGCGCCGGTTTGAGCCAGTTCCGGCTGTCGGGACGCTTTGAGAACGAACTGTTCGAATTTCAGAAAAGCGCTGTCAAAATCGCCGCGCGCCACTTGCACCGCCGTGGCGGCGTGATGATTGGCGACGTGGTGGGCCTGGGCAAAACCATGATGGCCACGGCGCTGGCTCGCATGTTTGAAGACGACATGGGCTTTGAAACGCTCATCATCTGTCCCAAAAACCTCGAACCCATGTGGGAGCAGTACCGGACAGAGTACGGCTTGCGCGGCATGGTGCTGCCCGTATCACAGGTGACAAAAAAGCTGCCCAGCCTCAAACGCTACCGCCTGGTGCTGATTGACGAAAGCCACAACCTGCGCAACCGCGAAGGCCGCCGCTACAAAGCCATTGCTGATTACATCAAAAGCTGCGACGCCAAAGTTATCTTGCTGACGGCCACGCCCTACAACAAAACCAAAACCGACCTGTCTTCCCAGCTGCGTTTGTTCATTGATGAAAAGGCCAACATCGGCATTCGCCCGGAGCGCTACATGCGCAAAACGGGCATGAGCGAGGCCGAGTTTGAGCGCAAGCACCAGTGCAAGGTCAACTCAATCCTGGCCATTGAAAAGAGTGACGAGTTCGACGACTGGCGCGAACTCATTCGCTTGTACATGGTGCGCCGTACGCGCAGCTTCATCGTGCAGCACTACACCGAAGCGGATGAAAAAGGCCGCCGATATATTTCTGGCAAAGACGATGAAAAGCGCTACTTCCCCGTGCGCAAGCCAAGGTCGCTGACTTTTGCGGTGGATGAGGCCGACGCGGCCGATCGCTATGCACGACTCTATTCACCCGCGGTGGTGGACGACATCAACGCGCTGCACGTTCCACGCTACGGCTTGGGCCTGTATGTCGATCCGCAGGCCGAGAAAACCGCCACAGCCGCAGAGCGCAAGCAAATCGAGAACCTCGGCCGGGCCGGCAAACGCCTCATGGGTTTCTGCCGCACCAACCTGTTCAAGCGGCTCGAATCCAGCGGCTTCTCTTTTTTGCAATCCATCGACCGCCACATCCTGCGCAACCAGATCTACCTGTACGCCATTGAAAACGGCCTGGACTTGCCCGTGGGCGTGCTCGATGCCGGCCTGCTGGACCTGGAGCGCGTAGACGAAGACGCCGACGGCATCGAAGGCGACCCGGAAGACTTGCTCGACGGCCTGGTTGAAGCCGTGGCCGAAGAAGACGCCCTGCCCGACACCCTGGCCCGCGCCAAAGCCGTGTACGCACAGTACGCAGGCCAGTACAAAAAACGCTTCAAGTGGATACGCCCCAGCCTCTTTAAAAAGCAGTTGGCCGAAGATCTGGCGCAAGACACCCAAACCCTGACCGAGCTGCTCCACAGCCAAGGCCCGTGGGAGCCCGCCAAAGACCACAAGCTGCAAGCCTATCTGCGCCTGGTCAAGCAAACGCACGGCAAAGACAAAGTGCTCGTCTTTACTCAGTTTGCCGACACGGCACGCTACCTGGCTGCGCAAGCCCGTGCAGCGGGCGTCACCCATGTGGAGGTAGCCACAGGCGCCAGTGCAGACCCCTTTGCTTTGGCCTGCCGCTTCAGCCCCAAGTCCAACCACAAAACCGTGGCCAAGGCCGACGAAGTGCGCGTGCTCATCTGTACCGACGTGCTCTCTGAAGGCCAAAACCTGCAAGACAGCAACGTGGTGGTCAACTTTGACCTGCCCTGGGCCATCATCCGCCTCATCCAGCGCGCGGGCCGCGTGGATCGCATTGGCCAGCGTGCCGAAGAAATTTTTTGCTATTCCTTTCTGCCCGCCGATGGCGTGGAGCAGCTCATCCAGTTGCGCGCCCGCATCCGCCAGCGCTTGCTGGAAAACGCCGAAGTGGTGGGCACCGACGAAGCGTTTTTTGAAGACGAAGACGCCAGCACCATTCGCAACCTCTACACCGAACAGCAAGGCGTGCTCGACGACGCCGATGACGAAGTGGACCTGGCCTCTTACGCCTGGCAGGTATGGAAGCAAGCCACCGAGGGCCACCCCGAGCTGGCCCGCACTGTGGAAGCCCTGCCCCCCGTGGTGTACAGCGCCAAAGGCTTCACCCTCGACAGTTCCCGCTTCCCTTTGTTGGGCGTGGATGCAGCGCAAGGCGGCGCGCTGGTGTACGTCAAATCCCCCGAGGGCAACGACCACCTGGCCTGGGTGGGCGCCAACGGCAAAACCGTGACCGAATCGCAATTCACCGTGCTGCGCGCTGCCGAATGCGAACCCGATACCCCCGCGGTACCCCGGGCAGAGCACCACCACGATTGGGTGGCCACCGGCCTGCAACTGGCCGTGAGCCAGGACAAAGCCGTGGGCGGTGGCCTGGGCCGCCCCAGCAGCCCGCGCCGCCGCGCCTACGAGCGGCTCAAGCCCTATGCCACCGAGCAAATGAAAACCCTGTTTCGTGATGATGAACTGGAGCGCGCGCTGGACGACCTGTACCAGCGCCCCCTGCTCGAAACCGCTGCCGACATGCTCAACCGCCTGATGCGCAGCGGCGTCAACGACGAAGAGCTGGCAGAGGCCGTTAAATCGCTGCGCGAAGAAGGCCGCCTGACCTACACCGAAGACGACACCGCCCTGCGCGAGCCACGCGTGGTGTGTTCCATGGGCTTGGTGCCCGCCAACAGCTAAAGAGCGACATGGCCGATTTCAATCAAGACCACATCCAGCATTTCCGTTTCAAGCAACTGTTCAATGAGTTGGGCTGGGACTTGCCCCAGCAACAGCAGCCCTATGCCGTGGGCGTGGGCGATAACACCTGGCAACTGGAAGTGGTGGCCGTGAAAAAAGGCGTCCAAGTCCTGCACTGCCTGCCCCATGCCACGGGTGCTTTGCCTGACTACGCCACGCGCCAGAAGATAGAACGGACGGTAACCGCGGAGGTTCGTGAGCACTTGATTGTGTTTACCGATGCAGCCCAAACCACGCAAATCTGGCAGTGGGTTAACCGCACACAGGGCAAAACGGCGCAGTACCGCGAAGTCCACTTCCGTGGTGGTGAAGCCCCCGAGCTGCTGACGCAAAAACTCAGCCGCCTGAAATTCACCCTGGACGAAGAAGAGCTGCTCACCGTGCTGGGCGTTGCCGCCCGCATGGACGACGCCGCACCGCGCGAAAAAGTTACCAAAAAGTTCTACAACGAATTTGAAAAGCAGCGCAAAGCTTTTGCCGAATTCATTGACGGCATACCCGGCGTAGAAGAGCACCTGCGCTGGTACACCGCAGTGTTGATAGACCGGCTCATGTTCTTGTGGTTCTTGCAAGAAAAAGGCTTTCTGGACAACAACAAAACCTATCTGCAGGCGCGGCTGGAAAAGCATTTGACGGCCGGCGCTGGCAGCAGCTTTTACAAAAGCTTTTTGTGCCCGCTGTTTTTCCGTGGCTTTGCCCAAGAGCGCACAGCGGCCAACCGCGCCGCCATTGCCGCCGAGTTTGGCAATGTGCCCTACCTCAACGGCGGCCTGTTTGCCCAGCATGAACTGGAAGAAGCCTATGGCGAAGCGCTGGACGTGAGTGATGCCGCTTTCAGCAAACTTTTCGCTTTTTTTGACGATTGGGAATGGCATCTGGACGAGCGCCCCCTGAAAAGCGGCAAAGAAATCAACCCTGACGTGCTGGGCTACATCTTTGAAAAATTCGTCAACCAAAAGCAAATGGGGGCGTACTACACCAAGGAAGACATCACCGACTACATCGGCAAAAACACCATCATTCCGGCCCTGCTGGGCAAGGTGCGCGCTGAACACCCCGGCGCATTCGATGCACTGGCGTGGCCCCTGCTGCAAGCAAGCGGTGATGCCTACCTCTACCCCGCCATGCTCAAAGGCGTGGACGTGCCCTACCCGCCCGAGATTGCCAACGGTCTGGACACCGAAGCGCCCGACCTGCTGGCGCGCCGCAAACCCTGGAACAAGCGCGCCGACGACGCAGTCAGTCTGCCGACTGAGATATGGCGCGAAACCATTGCCCGCCACCAGCGCACCCGTGAAGTGCGCGCCAAGCTGGCGGCGGGTGAGATGAAAGAGGTGGGCGACCTCATCACCTACAACCTCAACATCCGGCAGTTTGCGCAAGACCTGATCGAGCGCTGCACTGATGTGGACCTGCTCAAAAGCTTCTGGTTCAGCCTGGCGGGGCGCCTGCCGCGCAAGAGCAACGAAAAGTTTCGCCACGGCCTGAGCGTGCTGGACCCAACCTGCGGATCGGGCGCCTTCCTGTTTGCCGCGCTGGGCATCTTGAAGCCCCTGTACGACGCCACCTTGCGCACCCTGCAAGCCGTGCGCACTGATGCGCTGATAGCGGGCGAGAAGAGCAGCCCCGAGAAGTGGGCTGAAGTGGATGAACTGCTGGCCCGCTTTGCCGCAGCCGGATCAGACCGCGCACAAGACTACGCGGTCATCAAACACATCATTGTCAATAACCTCTACGGCGTGGACATTGAAAAGCAAGCCACCGAGATTGCCAAGCTGCGCCTGTTCCTCAAGCTGGTGGCGCTGCTGGAGCCGGGCGATGAAATTGAGCCGCTGCCCGACATTGATTTCAACATCCGCCATGGCAACACCCTGGTGGGCTACGCCACGGCAGACGAAACCGAAAAGGCAGTGAAAGGAGCCACGCAAGGCAATCTGTTCAGCGACGCATGGGAAGACATTCGCATCCGCCTGACTGCGGTGGAGCAGCAGTACAACAACTTCCAGATTCAGCAGGTACAGCGTGGTGGCCATGTGTCAGCGGCGGACAAGCAGGCGCTGATTGCCACCTTGTCTGAGTTGGAGGAAATGCTGAATTACCACTTGGCCCGGGAATATGGCGTCAACACCACGAAGACCAAAGATTTTGAATCCTGGAAAAAATCACACCAGCCGTTTCATTGGTATGTGGATTTCCATCCACTGATTGCAAGTGGTGGATTTGATGCGGTTATTGGTAACCCACCATACAAAGACTTAAAGGGTGGTGGCGCTGCAGATATTGTGGGTTACGCAACTATTGGTACTAAAAATCTCTACCCTCTTTGTTTTGAGCGGTCGCTCCTGATTGCCTCTGAATATGGGCGTATAGGATTGATTGTTCCTGTGTCTTCGATTTCGACTGAAGGATATAGGTCACTTCAAAAATTTATTTTTTGCCGAAACGCGCATCTCAGTTCATTTGATGATCGCCCATCACGTCTTTTTGATGGTCTGGAGCACATTCAGTTAACGATTCATTTATTGGAAAACAAGACTTGTGTTAATTCGCAGCAATACGTCACGGATTGCAAAAGATGGTCTGCTGCAGAACGGAATGATCTATTTCCCACGTTGATTTATGCGTGCCCACCCAAGCACGCATTACCCAACACGATCCCAAAGATTCGAACTGCTTTGGAAGCCCAACTATGGGACCAACTGTCGAAAATGCGATACCCACTCGCTGCGTCTTATGGAGCAAGAGAAGTAAATCCGGTTTACTACTCTAGGAAAGTTCATAATTTTCTGCAGGTGGTTGATTTTGTACCAGAGGTTTATGGCTCTGATGGAGCGCTGCGGCCTCCGACAGAGTTGAAGCCGCTTAAATTTCCGACACCGTCTTTGGCTGGATTGGCGCTTTGTACACTCAATTCATCTTTGTTTCGGTGGTACATCCAAGTTTTTACCGACTGTCGGCATGTAAACAAGCGGGAGGTTGATAACTTTCCACTTACCAATGTGCCGCACCAAGATGTTGGAAATCATTGGGTTGAACTTGGGATGGTATTGAGCGCTTCACTGAAAACCAATAGTGAGTTTCGGTCAATGAAGTTTTCACATGATCATTTGCGGGTGCAGTGCATTATTCCTAAACGATCAAAAGCGGAGATTGATAATGTGGATATAGCACTCGGGACTCATTTCGGATTTACGCAAGAGCAGCTGGACTTCGTACTTAACTATGACATCAAGTACCGCATGGGCCAAAGCATTGAGGACAACGATGACTGACCTCTCCCCCGCCCAATCCGCCGACCGTATCGCCGCCTTGCTGGCCGCCCCCGAAAGCCGCACCCTCGACTTCAAACGCATCAGCGGCAAGCAAAGCCGCATGTACGAGGCGGTGTGCGCGTTTGCCAACAGCGAGGGCGGCTTGCTGGTCATCGGTATCGGCGATGCCAAGGCCATGAAGCCGGGCGACAAGCCGCAGAGCCGCCTGTTCGGCATCGAAGAAAACCCCGAAGGGTTTGACGACTTCCGCCGTGAACTCCTGCACCGGTTTACCCCCGCCATCACCAAACTGCATTGGCTGCGCCTGCCCTGCACGCTGCACAACGGCCAGAGCGGCCATGTGGTGGTGCTGCGGGTAGAAAAGAGCGACCAGGTACACAGCGTGGTGAACAACGGCACCTGGACGCGCATGGACGCCAGCAACCGCGAATTGAGCGCCGCCGAGATTGCCGATCTGGCCTACCAGCGCGGCGTCAAAAGCGCCGAGACCCTGCCCATGCCGGTGGCCTTGGATTTGCTGAACACCGATGCGTGGCGCAGCTACTGCCTCACAAGGGGCTTGGCAGACATGGATTTGGCGGTGCGCCTGCCCCGGCTGGGTTTGGCCGTGCCGGTGGACGGCGCGCTGCAGCCGTTGTTGGCTGCGCTGCTGCTGTTTGCCGACGAGCCGGGGGCTTTGCTGGCGGGGCAGGGTATGCGGGCGGACATTCGCGTATTTCACTACAAAGGCAAGACAGTGCAGCGCGGTGAGGTGCCCAACTTGCTGTTACCGGCCAGAACGATTACCGGCCCGGTGGTGGAGCAAATTGCCAAGGCGCAGGCCTATGTGCTGGAACGGCTGGCGGTGGGGCTGACGATGGAGGGCTCGGGCTTCAAGACCCGCTACCGCTACCCAGAGCGGGTGATCAAAGAGGCCATCACCAATGCGGTGTTGCACCGGGACTACCGGCTCAATCGCGACATCCAGATCCGTATCTTTGATGACCGGGTGGAGGTGGAGAGCCCAGGCCGCCTGCCCGGCAACCTGACGCCAGCCACCATCGAGAAGACAGGCTCGGTGCCGCGCAACAGCTTGCTGGCGCGCCATTTGCGGGAGTTTCCCAATCCGCCCAATGTGGACGCAGGCGAGGGCGTTCCCATGATGTTTGCGCAGATGGCACAGGCCAATTTGTACGAGCCGCTGTACCGCGAGCAGATCGAAGCAGCGGTACCGACCCTGTGTGTCACCTTGCTGAATGAAGAGCGCCCGCCGTTGTGGGTGCAGGTGAGCGACTGGATAGACCGCAACGGCCCGATTGCCAATGCCGACGTGTGCCGAATTGCCGAGGTGGACACGCTGAAGGCCTCCAAGATGTTGCGCGGCTGGGTAGACCGTGGCTTGCTGGAGCTGCTGCCGGGGCGGGTGAGAAGCAATGCGGCATATCACAAGCCCACCCAAGGTGATGAGCAACTGGACTTGCTGCTGGCGCGCGGTGACGAGCACAACGGGTGAACTGCAGCCTATTTCTTTCTCCAAACCTGAAAGATAAAGGAAATTGAAATGCTGAAAAACCAAATTAAATCAATTGGTTAGCATAATTTTCTTTATCTTTTCGGGTTGTCCACGCCACTCAAACCGCCTTTTTAACCATGCCGACTTGGTCAATGTCTCACGCCGGGGTGAAGCTCACGGGGGTGGGTCATCAAGGCCTACTGGCACTGCCCCTGACGGCATTTTTCGCCTCCAGGCAATGCCCGGGCCTTGCCATTCGTGCGGCGATGGATTGGGCTTTGCAGCAGGCCCGTGCCCGGCAAACCGTGGTCAGCGGCTTTCATTCGCCGCTGGAGCAGTCGGTGTTGAGGGTGTTGCTGGCCGCCAGTAGCCCCGCTGTGGTGGTGCTGGCCCGTCCGATAGCCGGGGCCAGGCTGCCGCCTGAATGGCGGGATGCACTGCAAAAGGGGCATTTGGCGGTGGTGAGTGCGGCGCCGACGGCAAGCCGCCTGACGCAGCAGCAGGCCACGGCGCGCAACGCGCTGGTCGGGCAGTTGGCCCACAGCATGGTGGTGGCGCACGCTAGCCTGGCGGGTTCTTTGGCGGCCCAAGTAGCGCTGTGGCGCCAAGCGGGGCGGCAAGTGCAGGAATTGGTTCCAGTCTGATGGCGTGCGGGCTTGTGCTGCAATGCGTGTAATGCTCTTGTTTTAATAGCTTCTTGCGCTTGCTGCACAGGGACTAGAGGCCAATTTGGCTCAAACTCTCTTGCCCGCCAGGTACGGCGCCAAATACCGCCCTGTGTAACTCGCCGCATTCTCCGCCACCTGCTCGGGTGTGCCCTGCGCCACCACGGTGCCGCCGCCTGCGCCACCCTCGGGGCCCATGTCGATGAGCCAGTCGGCGGTCTTGATCACGTCGAGGTTGTGCTCGATCACCACGATGGTGTTGCCCGCGTCGCGCAGCTGGTGCAGCACTTTCAAAAGCAGATCAATGTCGGCGAAGTGCAGACCGGTGGTGGGCTCGTCGAGGATGTAGAGCGTGCGACCGGTGTCGCGCTTCGATAGCTCCTGCGCGAGCTTGACGCGCTGCGCCTCGCCGCCCGAGAGCGTGGTCGCGCTCTGGCCCAGGCGGATGTAGGACAGCCCCACATCCAGCAGCGTCTGCAGCTTGCGCGCGATGGTGGGCACGTCCTTGAAGAAGGCGGCGGCGTCCTCCACTGTCAGCTCCAGAATCTGCGCGATGTTCTTGCCCTTCCACAGCACTTCCAGCGTTTCGCGGTTGTAGCGCTGGCCGTGGCAGATGTCGCAGGGCACATACACGTCGGGCAGGAAGTGCATCTCCACCTTCACCACGCCGTCGCCCTGGCAAGCCTCGCAGCGGCCACCGGCCACGTTGAAGCTGAAGCGCCCCGGGCCGTAGCCGCGTTCCTTGGCGGTGTTCACCTCGGCCATCAGCTCGCGAATGGGCGTGAACAGGCCTGTGTAGGTGGCCGGGTTGCTGCGCGGCGTGCGGCCGATGGGCGACTGGTCCACGTTGATGACCTTGTCGAAATATTCGATGCCCACGATCTCTTCGTGCGCGGCGGGCTCGTCGTGTGCGCGGTACAGCTGGCGCGCCACGGCGGCATACAGCGTGTCGTTGACCAGCGTGCTCTTGCCCGAGCCCGAAACGCCCGTCACGCAGGTGAGCAGGCCCACGGGAAAGTCCACCGTCACGTTCTTCAGGTTGTTGCCCGTGGCGCCCGCCACGCGCAGCGCCTGTACGGCGCCCTGGCGCGCGTGGTGCTCGGCCATGCGCTCGGCGCGGCGCTTGCTGGCCTCGGTCTGTGGAAAGCGCGACTTGGCCTTCGCCTCCACCACCGGCGCGGCCTGTTCCAGTACCGGCAGCCAGGGGGTGCGGCGCCGGGGTACGGCAATCGAGCGTGTGCCCGAGAGGTATTGGCCCGTGAGGGACTGCGCCGTGGCGCGCACCGCGTCGTACGTGCCCTGCGCCATCACGCGCCCGCCGTGCACGCCCGCGCCGGGGCCCATGTCGATGATCTGGTCGGCGGCGCGCATCATGTCTTCGTCGTGTTCGACCACGATCACGCTGTTGCCGATGTCGCGCAGGTGCTGCAGCGTGGCGATGAGCCGGTCGTTGTCGCGCTGGTGCAGGCCGATGCTGGGCTCGTCGAGCACATACATCACGCCCGTGAGACCCGAGCCAATTTGGGATGCGAGACGAATGCGCTGTGCCTCGCCACCGCTGAGCGTCTCGGCGCTGCGGTCCAGGCTCAGGTAGCTCAGGCCGACGTCGTTCAGAAACTGCAGGCGCGTGGCGATTTCGCGCACCACCTTGTCGGCGATCTCGGCCTTGGCGCCGGTCAGCTGCAAGGCCTGGAACCAGGCATGGGCGTCGCTCAGCGTGGCGTGGCTCACCTCGAAGATGGCGCGGGCCTGGGCGCCCTCGCCCAGCCTCACGTGGCGTGCCTCGCGGCGCAGGCGCACGCCGTGGCATTCGGGGCAGGGCTGGGTGCTGCGGTAGCGGGCCAGGTCTTCGCGCACCACCACCGAATCGGTTTCGCGGTAGCGGCGCGCCATGTTGGGCAGGATGCCCTCGAACACATGCTTCTTGGTGTGCACCTTACCCTTGGAGGCACCGCTGTCCAGGATGTAGCTGAAGGCGATTTCTTCCTCGCCCGAGCCGTGCAGGATGGCGTGCTGCACCGGGGCGGGCAGCGATTCAAACGGTGCCTCGATGTCGAACGCATAGTGCCGCGCCAGGCTCTCGAGCATCGCAAAGTAGTAGCCGTTGCGCCGATCCCAGCCCTTGATGGCGCCACTGGCTAGACTCAACGACGGAAAAGCCACCACGCGCGCCGCATCGAACACCTCGCGCTGACCGATGCCGTCGCACGCCGGGCATGCCCCCATGGGCGAGTTGAACGAGAACAGGCGCGGCTCCAGCTCGCCCAGCGAGTAGCTGCACACCGGGCAGGCGAACTTGGCGCTGAACAGGTGCTCCTGCCCGCTGTCCATCTCCAGCGCCAGCACGCGGCCATGGCCCTCGTGCCCGCCCACGCGCAGGGCCGCTTCGATGCTTTCGGCCAGGCGCTGCTGCAGGTCCTGGCGCACCTTCACGCGGTC
>JANJVG010000081.1 GCA_024710165.1 Burkholderiaceae bacterium | reverse complement strand
ATCCTCGCCCAGTTCGGTCCCCGCGAGTCCATGGAATACGACGTGGTGGTGGTTGGCGGCGGCCCCGGTGGGCTGTCCACCGCCATCCGGCTCAAGCAGCTCGCTGCCGAACGCGGCCAGGATGTCTCTGTCGTGGTGCTGGAGAAAGGCTCCGAGCCCGGCGCGCACATCCTCTCGGGCGCCATCATGGACCCCAAGGCGCTCAATGAGCTCATCCCCGACTGGAAGGAAAAGGGCGCCCCCCTGAACCAGCCCGTCACGGACGACGCCTACATCTTCCTGGGCGAGAAGTCATCGTTTCGCGTGCCCAACATGTTCCTGCCGCCGTTCGCGCACAACCACGGCAACTACATCGTCAGCCTGGGTGCGGTCACCAAGTGGCTGGCCGAGCAGGCGGAAAGCCTGGGCGTGGAGATCTTCCCCGGCTTCACCGCCGCTGAAGTGCTCTACAACGAGCAAGGTGCCGTGCGGGGCGTGGCCACCGGCAACATGGGCGTGGGCAAGGACGGCGAGCCCACCGAGAACTTCCAGCTGGGCATGGAGCTGCTGGGCAAATACACCATCTTTGCCGAAGGCGCGCGCGGCCACCTGGGCAAGCAGGTCATTGCCCGCTACCAGCTTGATGCCAACCGCGACCCGCAGAGCTTTGGCATCGGCATCAAGGAGCTGTGGGAGATCGACCCCGAGCGCCACCAGCCCGGCTTTGTGATGCACACCGCCGGCTGGCCCATGGAAAACGACACCTACGGCGGCGCCTTCCTGTACCACCTCGAAGGCAACAAGGTGGCGCTGGGCTTTGTCACCGGCCTGGGCTACACCAATCCGTATCTGAGCCCGTTCGAGGAATTCCAGCGCTGGAAGACGCACCCCAACGTCAGCTATTACTTTGAAAACGCACAGGGCGAAGTCACCGCCAAGCGCCTGTCGTACGGCGCGCGTGCCATCAACGCTAGCGGCCTGAATTCGCTGCCCAAGACGGTGTTCCCCGGCGGCGCGCTGATTGGCTGCGATGCGGGCTACCTCAATGTCAGCCGCATCAAGGGCAGCCACGCCGCCATCAAGACCGGCATGCTCGCGGGCGAAGCCGCCTTCGAGGCCGTGGCCGCAGGCCGCCAGCACGACGAACTGAGCGCCTACCCCAAGGCGTTTGAAGAAAGCTGGCTCCACACCGAGTTGAACAAGGACCGCAACTTCAAGAACTGGTTCAAGTACGGCCTGACCACCGCCACGCTGATGAACGGTTTTGAGCAGTTCGTGCTGCGCGGCCACATGCCCTGGACGCTGCACCGCAGCAAGGCCGACCACGAATACCTCAAGCCCGCCGCCGAGTGCAAGCCCATCGAGTACCCCAAGCCCGATGGCAAGCTGACCTTCGACCGCTTGAGCAGCGTGTTCATCAGCAACACCAACCACGAAGAGAACCAGCCTGCGCACCTGACGCTCAAGGACGCCAGCGTGCCGGTGAAGATCAACCTGGCCCAATACGCGGGCCCCGAGGCACGCTACTGCCCGGCCGGGGTGTACGAGTTTGTGCCCGACGAAACCAAGGGCGGCAACGCCCAGCGCCTGCAGATCAACGCGCAGAACTGCGTGCACTGCAAGACGTGCGACATCAAGGACCCGACGCAAAACATCGTGTGGGTCACGCCCGAAGGCGGCGGCGGGCCGAACTACTCGGGCATGTAATTCGAAAACCATAGCGCCTTGCGCTTGGTGGGCCTGCGTTGCAGGCCCTTTTTTATTGGATTTTCAACCTAGAAACCGCAGTTGGATGCGCCCGACAGTGCCGTGATCGGTGTGCCAGGCAAGGCGTGACGACGCAGCGCACTCCTGTGCGCAAGAAGGAGCAACGCCGCATGGCGCGCCGAGCGCGGTGCTGGCGGGTGCATAGCGCTCTCACCGTGAAGGTGACCACTCCCAAGTGGTACATGGTCAGATTGCATGCGGTCTTTCCAAAGGTTGGGAGCGGTCAACTGCGGTCTCTGGGTTCAAACAGCGAACAGCGGCAGATCGGCCTTCTTCAGCGTGCGTAGCACGAAGCTGGAGCGGCTATGGCGTATGCCTTTGATCTTGTAGAGCTTCTCGCGCAGCAGGCGCTCGTAGTCGCGCGTGTCCTTGACCACCACACGCAGCAGGTAGTCGTAGTCGCCAGAGACCAGGTGCGCCTCGATCACCTCGGGAATGCTGGCCAGCGTTTCGCCGAACTTCTCCAGCGTGTTGTCCGAGTGGCTGTCGAGCGTGACCTGCACCAGCACGGTGTCGGCCAGATCCAGCGCCTGGGGGTTGATGCGCACCGTGTAGCCCTGGATGACGCCAGCCTCTTCCATCTTCTTGATGCGGCCCCAGCACGGCGACGGGCTCAGGCCCACGGCCTGGCCGATCTCCTGCAGGCTGGCGCGCGCGTTGCCCTGGAGCACGGAGAGAATTTTTTTGTCAAGTCGGTCCATGTGGCAAATTATTCTTCATTTGTATTCATTCAAGAATAATTTTCTGCATTAAAACCATTTTTGCAGAAATGTAGAAAATCCATCCAGCGTGGGCCGGGCACACTTCTTCCATCAAGGCGCTCTCACCGGAACGCACGAAATGGCAAGGCCCCGGCTGGTTATCGCCAACCGGGGCACTTGGCAAACACCTTCCACAAACAGGTAGAATCGCGCCTTCGTCAGGAGAGAGTGCTCCGCCACCCGCGAGCAGCACCGCCGAAGGCGCAGGCAGCAGCCGAACGCTCAGGCAAAAGGACTGGCAACCGCCCGCAGTGATGCGGGCGTTCCCTTGCTGGAGAGAGGTGGCCGCGCGCAACGCACAGGCCATCCACCGAAGGAGCAAGCCGCGCGGCCAGCCAGGGCGCCGTGGTGAATCTCTCAGGTAAAGCGGACAGCAGGGCAAATCCCGTGGCACCTATGCCGCGGCCCCCATTTGCCCTGGAGCTTTCATGTCCGCACCTGCCGCCGCCCCCCTGTTCACTACACCGCTCAACGCACTGCACATCGAACTGGGCGCCCGCATGGTGCCGTTCGCCGGTTACTCCATGCCCGTGCAGTACCCGGCAGGGCTCATGGCCGAGCACCTGCACACCCGCCAGGCCGCAGGTCTGTTCGATGTGTCGCACATGGGCCAGTTGCGCCTGGTCGGCCCGGACGCCGCCGCAGCGTTCGAGAGCCTGATGCCCGTGGACGTGATCGACCTGCCCGTGGGCAAGCAGCGCTACGGCCTGCTGCTGAACGACGCGGGCGGCATCATCGACGACCTGATGTTCTTCCGCGTGGCGCAGGATGAAATCTTCGTCATCGTCAACGGCGCCTGCAAGGTGGGCGACATCGCCCATATCCAGGCGCGCATCGGCCAGCGCTGCCAGGTCATTCCCATGCCCGAGCACGGCCTGCTCGCGCTGCAGGGCCCGCAGGCCGCCACTGCCCTGGCACGCCTGGCTCCCGGCGTGGAAAAGCTGGTGTTCATGACCGGCGGCAACTTCCAGATCGCGGGCTGCGACTGCTTCGTCACGCGCAGCGGCTACACGGGCGAGGACGGCTTCGAGATCTCGGTGCCCGCCGCGCAGGCCGACACGCTGGCGCGCGCGCTGCTGGCCCAGCCCGAAGTCAAACCCATCGGCCTGGGCGCGCGCAACTCGCTGCGCCTCGAAGCGGGCCTGTGCCTCTATGGCAACGACATCGACACCACCACCACGCCCGTGGAAGCGGCCTTGAACTGGGCCATGCAGAAGGTGCGCCGCACCGGCGGCGCGCGCGCGGGTGGCTTCCCCGGTGCCGACACGGTGCTGGCCCAGCTCGACAACCCCGCCAGCCTGACGCGCAAGCGCGTGGGCCTCGTCGCCCTGGAGCGCGTGCCCGTGCGCGAGCACACCGAGCTGCAAACAACCGGCGGCCAGAAGATCGGCGAAGTCACCAGCGGTCTGCTGGGCCCCAGCTTCGACAAGCCCATCGCCCTGGCCTATGTGGACCCGCAGCATGCCGCCGTGGGCACGCGCGTCCACGCCATCGTGCGCGGCAAGGCCGTGCCCATGGAGGTGTGCGCCACCCCCTTCGTGCCCACGCGCTACTACCGCGGCTAAAAGCCTGCAGCGCAGGCTACATTCCGGATTCCCTTCATCTTTCAGGAGCCTTTCCCATGACGATCAAATTTTCCAAAGACCACGAGTGGGTCAACGCCGCCGACGCCAACGCTGCCGTGGTGGGCATCACCGTGCACGCCCAGGACGCCCTGGGTGATGTGGTGTTTGTCGACCTGCCCGCCGTGGGCGCCACGTTCGCCCAGGGCGACGTGGCAGGGGTGGTCGAGTCGGTCAAGGCTGCTGCCGACGTGTACATGCCGGTCTCCGGCGAAGTCGTCGAAGTGAACGAGGCGCTGCGCGCCGATCCGTCGCTGGCCAACTCCGACCCGCTGGGCGCGGGCTGGTTCTTCAAGGTCAAGCTGTCCGACGCGTCGCAGCTCGACGGCCTGATGGACGAAACCGCCTACACGAGCTTCTCTGCCAGCGCCTGAGCGCCCCAGCAAAAACCATAGCAGCTCGCGCTTGAATTCAGGCACTTTTCATATGAAATGTGCCTGAAACCTTTTAAGTACAAGCGCTAGCAGCTCTCTTTTTAATAGCCTTTGAGACTGGTTCCCGCCATGCAGATGCCTGCCGCCCTGCCCTTGTCCGCACTCGAAAACACCACCGAGTTCCTGCCCCGCCACATCGGCATCGACGCGGCCGACGAAGCGCACATGCTGTCGGTGATCGGCGAGGCCTCGCGCCGCGCCCTCATCGACGGCATCGTGCCGCGCTCCATCGCGCGCG
>JANJVG010000072.1 GCA_024710165.1 Burkholderiaceae bacterium | reverse complement strand
CCAGGTGGCGAGCATGTCGGTCCACTGCTGGGCCGTCAGGCGCAGGCCGCCTTCGCCTTCGAGCACGTACATGCCGTCCTTGTAGAACTCGCTGGCGGCGCAGTCCAGGCCCAGGGCGATCTGTTCGCCGGCGGTGTAGCCGGCGGCGTCGATGGCCTGCAGGATGAGCTGGATGGCGGCCTCATGGTTTTCGACACTGGGGGCGAAGCCGCCTTCGTCGCCCACGGCGGTGCTCATGCCCTTGTCGTGGATGATTTTCTTGAGCGCGTGGAACACCTCGGCGCCCCAGCGCACGGCCTCGCGGAAGCTCGGCGCGCCCACGGGGATGATCATGAACTCCTGCAGATCGAGGCTGTTGTTGGCGTGCGCGCCGCCGTTGATGACGTTCATCATCGGCACGGGCAGTTGCATGCCGCCCATGCCGCCGAGGTAGCGGTACAGGGGCAGGCCGGATTCTTCGGCGGCGGCACGGGCCACGGCCATGGAGACGGCCAGCATGGCATTGGCGCCCAGGCGGCTCTTGTTGTCGGTGCCGTCCAGGTCGATCAGGGTCTTGTCCAGGAAGGCCTGCTCGGAGGCGTCCAGACCCAGCACGGCCTCGGAGATCTCGGTGTTGATGTGTTCCACGGCCTTGAGCACGCCCTTGCCCAGGTAGCGGCTCTTGTCGCCGTCGCGCAGCTCGATGGCTTCGCGCGAGCCGGTGGAGGCGCCCGAGGGCACAGCGGCGCGGCCCATCACGCCCGATTCCAGCAGCACGTCGCATTCGACGGTGGGGTTGCCGCGGCTGTCCAGCACTTCGCGGCCTACGATGTCAACGATGGCACTCATGGTTTTCCTTTGGGTGGAAGTTTCAGGTTTTTAAGTCTTTTGGGCCTGTAGCGCTTATCCATCAAGCGCCTCCAGCTATCAAAATTGCACTGCAGGAGTTCAGACTCCGAAGTGGTTTTCGAGAAAATCGTTCTTCTTGGTGACGTCGTCCAGCGCCACCAGCGTCTCCAATAGCGCACGCATGTGCTTGAGCGGCACCGCGTTGGGCCCGTCCGACCAGGCCTCGGCGGGCCGGGGGTGGGTTTCCATGAACAGGCCCGCCACGCCGACGGCCACGCCGGCACGGGCCAGCACGGGCACCATGTCGCGCGCGCCACCGCTCACGGCACCCAGGCCACCGGGCTTTTGCACCGAATGGGTCACGTCGAACACCACGGGCGCGCCGGAGTTGCGCATCTCGGCCAAGCTGGTCATGTCGGCCACGAGGTTGTTGTAGCCAAAGCTCACTCCGCGCTCGCAGGCCAGGAAGCGGTCTTCCGAGAGGCCGACCTCCTGCGCAGCGGCGCGGGCCTTGTCGATGACGTTCTTCATGTCCCAGGGCGCGAGGAACTGGCCTTTCTTGATGTTCACCGGCTTGCCGCTCTGCGCCACAGCGCGGATGAAGTCGGTCTGGCGGCACAGGAAGGCGGGGGTCTGCAGCACGTCCACCACGCTGGCCACCTCGGCCACCTGGGCGGCGTCATGCACATCGGTCAGGATGGGCAGCTGCAGCTGGCGGCGCACTTCATCAAGGATTTTCAGGCCCGCTTCCATTCCCACACCGCGCTGGCTGGTGCCCGACGACCGGTTGGCCTTGTCGAACGAGCCCTTGTAGATCAGCGGAACGCCCAGCGCCATGCAGGTTTCCTTGAGCTGGCCTGCGACGTCCAGCGACATCTGCAGGCTTTCGATGGAGCAGGTTCCAGCGATCAGGAAAAAGCGCTGGTCGAGGCCGACGTCGAAGCCGCAGAGTTTCATGGCGGTGTTTCCTTTGCTTGCGCTGCGGCCTTGGCGGCCTTCTGGTGTTCCACGGCCGCCTTGATGAAGGCGTTGAACAGCGGGTGGCCGTTCCAGGGCGTGGACTTGAACTCGGGGTGGAACTGCACGCCGATGTACCAGGGGTGTACGTTTTGCGGAAGCTCGACGATTTCGGTCAGGTGCTCGCGCTGCGTCAGCGCCGAGATCACCAGGCCCGCCTTGCGCAGCTGGTCGAGGTAGTTCACGTTGGCTTCATAGCGGTGGCGGTGGCGCTCGGTGACGAGGTCGCCATAGATGCTGTGCGCCAGCGTGCCGGGAGCCACGTCGGAGCTTTGCGCGCCCAGGCGCATGGTGCCGCCCAGGTCGGAGTTGGCGTCGCGCGTCTTGATGGTCCCGTCGGCATCCTTCCACTCGGTGATCAGCGCGATCACCGGGTGCTTGCAGGACGGATCGAATTCGGTCGAGTTGGCACCGGGCAGGCCGGCCACATGGCGGGCGTATTCAATGGTGGCGACCTGCATGCCCAGGCAAATGCCGAGGTAGGGCACCTTGTGCACCCGGGCGAACTTGGCCGTGCAGATCTTGCCTTCCACGCCGCGTGAACCGAAACCGCCAGGCACGAGGATGGCGTCGTACGGGGCCAGCTTGTCGGCTTCCTGGCCTTCGATGGATTCGGAGTCGAGGTGGTCGATGCGCACACGCACATGGTTGCGCATGCCGGCGTGGCGCAGGGCCTCGTTGACGGACTTGTAGCTGTCGGACAGCTCCACGTACTTGCCCACCATGGCGATGCGCACTTCGCCCCGGGGGTGCTCGGTTTCATGAACCAGGTCGTCCCAGCGCTTGAGGTTGGTGGGGGGGGTGTTCAGGCGCAGCTTGTCGCAAATGAGGCCGTCCAGGCCTTGCTCGTGCAGCATGCGCGGCACCTTGTAGATGGTGTCCACGTCCCACATGCTGATCACGCCCCACTCGGGTACGTTGGTGAACAGCGAGATTTTTTCGCGCTCTTCGTCCGGAATGCGGCGGTCGGCCCGGCACAGCAGCGCGTCGGGCTGGATGCCGATCTCGCGCAGCTTTTGCACCGTGTGCTGCGTGGGTTTGGTCTTGAGCTCGCCCGC
>JANJVG010000049.1 GCA_024710165.1 Burkholderiaceae bacterium | reverse complement strand
CTGATGCAACGCCTTCTGTCACCCGATTTCAACCACCGTAACCCTATAGGAGCTTTCATGTCTGTTCGATTTCGTTCCCTCACGGCTGGCACCGCCCTCGCCCTGGCATCCGTCACCGCCTTCGCCGCAGGCGACCATGACCACGCGCATGACCACAAGCCGCTGCATGGTGGCGTCGTGACCGAAGTCCGGGACGTGGACTACGAGTTGGTCGTTCAGCCCGCAGCAGCGCAACTCTACCTGCGCGACCACGGCAAGCAGGTCAATGTAAGCAACACCAAAGCCAAGCTCACACTGTTGACCGGCTCACAAAAGCAGGAGGTGCAACTCACGCCTGCCGCGGACGGAAGCCGCCTCGAAGGCAGCGGGACCTTCGCCGCAGCCAAGGGCACGAAGGCCGTCGTCCAAGTCGAACGTGGGGGCAATACCGCGAGCGCCCGGTTCGTTCTGCCGTAGTGTTCAACGTGATCGTCAGGGAACGAGCTGTAATCTGGCGACCACCTGACAAAAGGCGCGACATAGGCGCTCACTATTTCCTCAAAAACTTTGGAGATGTAAATCATGGAAATGCATTTCGACGTCATTGTTATCGGTGCCGGCCCAGGCGGATACATCGCGGCCATTCGCGCTGCCCAATTAGGCATGAAGGTCGCTTGTGTAGATGCCTGGAAGAACAAGGACGGAAAGCCAGCACCTGGCGGCACCTGCAACAACATCGGTTGTATCCCTTCGAAAGCGCTACTGCAGTCGTCAGAGAACTTTGAACAAGCCAAGCACCACTTTGGCACGCACGGCATCTCCACGGGTGATCTGCGCATGGATGTGACCACGATGTTGGAACGTAAGAATCAGGTCGTGAAGTCCAGCAACGAAGGCATCCTTTATCTGTTCCGCAAAAACAAGGTCCAGTTTTTCAACGGCCTGGCGTCTTTCACCAGGACTGTCGATGGTGGCTTCGAGGTGAGCGTCGCCGCCGATGAGGCTGTTACCTTGGTGGGCAAGCAGATCATCGTTGCCACAGGCTCCAACGTGCGGCCACTCCCCAACCTACCGTTCGATGAGCGGGTCGTGCTCTCCAACGACGGCGCGCTGGACATCGCGGCCGTGCCCGATCGGTTGGCCGTCATCGGTGCCGGCGTGATCGGCCTGGAGCTGGGCTCCGTTTGGCGCCGCCTGGGGGCGGATGTCACGATCCTCGAAGGCTTGCCCAGCTTCCTGCCAATCGTCGACCAAGCCATCGCCAAGGAGGCGAAGAAGGCGTTCGACAAGCAAGGCCTGAAGATCGAACTAGGTGCGAAGGTTCGCGAAGTCAATGCAACCGAGGCTGGCGTGACTATTCACTACACCGACAGCCAGGGCCAGACGCAGTCCTTGCAGGCAGACAAAGTGATCGTGGCTATCGGCCGTGTGCCCAACACCGAAGGCCTGAATCCGGCCGCCGTGGGACTCCAACTGGATGAGCGCGGCGCCGTGCTGGTGGACGATGAATGCCGCACCAGTGTGCCCGGCATCTGGGCCATCGGTGACGTGGTGCGTGGCCCGATGTTGGCGCACAAGGCGGAAGAGGAAGGTGTCGCAGTGGCCGAGCGCATTGCCGGCCAGCACGGGCATGTCAACTTCAACACGATTCCCTGGGTCATCTACACCAGCCCTGAAATTGCCTGGGTGGGCCGCACCGAGCAGCAGCTCAAGGCGGACGGCGTCAAGTACAAGGCCGGCACCTTCCCGTTCCTGGCCAACGGCCGTGCGCGCGCGCTGGGCGACACCACTGGCATGGTCAAGTTTCTGGCCGATGCCGCCACGGACGAGATCCTGGGCGTGCATATCGTGGGCCCCATGGCCTCCGAACTGATCGCCGAGGCTGTGGTGGCCATGGAGTTCAAGGCCAGTGCCGAGGACATCGCGCGCATCTGCCACGCCCACCCCAGTTTGAGCGAAGCCACCAAGGAAGCGGCCCTGGCCGTGGACAAGCGCACACTCAATTTTTGATTTTAAGAAAAATTGGCTACAAGCGCTTATTCATAAAGCGCTTGTAGCTATCAATTTAATAGTAAAAGCGACTTCCAGTGAACGTCAAAAAGGCCTACCAAGCCGAGCTGGCCACCAAGGGGTTCCAGAGCGACCCCGCACAGTTGCGTGCGGTGGATGCCCTCGATCGCTGTGCCCAGGAATGGGCGGCCTACAAGACCCGGCGCTCGAATCCGCTCAAGAAACTCATCAATCGCCCTGATATTCCCCGGGGTGTGTATATGTACGGTGGGGTGGGGCGCGGCAAGAGCTTCCTGATGGACTGCTTTTTCAACGCCGTGCCGCTCAAGCGCAAGGTGCGCCTGCACTTCCATGAGTTCATGCGCGAGGTGCACCGCGAGCTGGCAGCGCTGCAGGGCACGCAGAACCCGCTGGATGTGCTGGGCCAGCGCATTGCCAAGCGCTACAAACTCATCTGCTTCGATGAATTTCATGTGGCTGACATCACCGACGCCATGATCCTGCACCGCCTGCTGGCGGCGCTGTTCGAGAACGGTGTGGGTTTTGTGACCACGTCCAACTTCGAGCCCGACGGTTTGTACCCCAATGGCCTGCACCGCGACCGCATCCTGCCGGCCATCGAACTGCTCAAGCAGAAGCTCGAAGTCATCAATGTGGACAACGGCACCGACTACCGGCGCCGCACGCTGGAGCAGGTCAAGCTTTACCACACGCCCCTGGGCCCCGAGGCCGATGCCGCGATGAACGAGGCGTTCGACCAGCTGGCCGAAGTGCATGACGAAGACCCGGTGCTGCACATCGAGGCGCGCGAGATCCAGGCCCGGCGCAAGGCCGGTGGCGTGGTCTGGTTTGATTTCAAGACGCTGTGCGGCGGCCCGCGCTCGCAGAACGACTACCTGGAGATCGCCACGCAGTTCCACACCGTGCTGCTCTCCGATGTGCCCTACATGCCCGTGAGCATGGCTTCGCCCGCACGGCGCTTCACCTGGCTGGTGGATGTGCTGTACGACCGGCGCGTCAAGCTCATCCTCTCGGCGGCCGTGCCGCCCGAGCAGCTCTACACCGATGGCCCGCTGGCCCACGAATTCCCGCGTACGGTTTCGCGGCTCAACGAGATGCAGTCCAAGGAGTTCCTTGCGCTCGAACGCCGTGTGGTGGACACGGGGCTGACGTGAGGCCGTTTGTGCGCTGCGGCGCAGCCGCCTTGCTGGTTCTGTCGCTGGTGGCTGAAGCCCCTGCCCAAGGCGCCGAAGGGAGCGCGCCACCGGCAGCGTTGCCGCTCGTGCAGCAGGATCATGCGGCCGACCGAGAACGACTTCAGCGAGAGCGCACCGCCATTAACGAGACGCTGCAGCGAACGCACGCTGCCTGTTACCAGCGATTCGCGGTCGAAGACTGTTTGCGCGAAGCTCGGCGCAAAAAACGAGAGGATCTGGCGGTGCTTCGCCAGCAGGAAGCCGCGATGGATGACAAGGAGCGCAGGCAGCGGGCAGCCCTGCGACGGAATGCAATCGAAGCGCAGCAAAACCGTCTGATGCCAGAACTGCGGCCCACGATCGAACCCCGGGCATCGCATTCGCGGATATCCCCAGAGGCTGTGCAACCTGTCGAGCCCCGTCGATCCGGTGCTGACCTCGCCCGCCAACAAGAGCGCCGCTTGGCGATGCAACGACGGGCTGAAGCGGAGCGCCAGCGTCATATGCACAAATTTCAGGCAGCCCAGGCACACAAAGCCCGCGTGCAGCAGCGCCGCTTACAGGAAGAAGCCCGCGGCCGCAAGCCGAAGGCCCCCTTGAACCCCTGATGGGCTAGTTTCCTGAATCGGAAGTTCGCTTCATAAAAATGCCAAGAATCGCCGTCATGCTGCGTTGCCAAGCACCTGGCGTCCTGGGGCTTCACGCCACAAAAGCCCATGAAAAAGGCCTATGAGCAGTCGCCCGCAGCAGCCAAGAAGTGGCTTGACGAGGACTCCCAGCCATTGCCGCGCGCGCCAAGCTTGAGGGGGCGGAGATTCACTGGGGCGACGAGAGCGGGCTGCGCAGCGATGTGCGCGGCCGAGGCTCAGCGCCCAAGGGTCAGACGCCGGTGGTGCGGGTCAACAACAAGCGCCTTGGCCTGTCGGTGATCTCCACCGTGACCACCATGGGCCAGATGCGCTGGCGCATCTTTGACGGGGCGTTCAACACCACGATCCTGATCGATTTCCTGCGCCGACTGATCAAGGGCCAGACCAGGAAGCTGTTCCTGATTCTGGACAACTTGCGGGTGCATCACGCCAGGCAGGTCAAGGCGTGGCTGGCAAAGCACGCCGATGCCATCGAGGTGTTCTACCTACCGAGCTACAGCCCGGAATTGAACCCCGATGAGATGGCCAATGCAGACATCAGGCCGGCGGTGACCAAGCAGGCGCCGGCGCGCACGAAGATGCAGTTGGTGAAGGCCACGGCCAAGCACTTACGCAGCGTCCAACGCCAGCCCGAACGAATTCGCAAGTACTTCGAGCACGGCCCTGTTCGCTATGCAGCTTGAGTCAAGTTCACTGAGGCCGGATCAATAGGTGCCATCGCAGGCCGATTGCAGATGGACCACCTGATGGACTTTTCGGGCGCCGACGGTATGCCGGCGGTGCATGCGTGGTTCAGGCCATCCCTAACGCACGGCTGGCTTGAAGAAGGGGGGCGGTTTTTTTTCTTCCGCCAGTGTCTCGATCTTGACGATCACCAGAGAGAGGTTGTCTCCGCCGCCCCGGGCGCGCATGCGCGCTTTCTCGATGAGAAACTCGGTCGCCTCACGCGGTGTGAGCGACTCCACCACCGAGCCGAGTTCGGTGGGTGAGAAATAGTGCCACACCCCATCGCTGCAGGCCAGCAGCACATCGCCCGGGTGCAGCCGGTGAATCATGTGCATCGTGGTAGGTGGGTCACTCTCGGTTCCAAGGCAGCCTATCAGTATGTTGGAGTGTGGGTGATTGTTGGCCTCAGCCTCGGTGATCTCGCCCCGGTCGACCAGCGCCTGCACATAGGAATGATCGCTGGTGCGGTGTATCAGGTGGCCATTCTGGAAGTGATAGATACGCGAATCGCCTGCATGGGCCCAGTGGCAGTCGCCTCGCGGATTGATGAGAAATGCCGCAATGGTGCTGTGCGGTTCCTGCTCGGAGGTGATAGCCGTGAGCCGGATCACAATGTGTGCCTCCTGCAACAGGTTTTTGAGCATGACCGCCGGGTCGTCGCTGTCGGGGGAGTAGCGTTCGAACAGTTGGCGGGCGGTCATCATGACCTGGTCTGATGCCTTGCGGCCACCGCTGCGGCCACCCATGCCGTCGGCCAGGACGCCCAGAACGCAACCGTTGTAGCGGGGGTGCGACAGCAGGGCCACCTGATCCTGCTGGTATTCCCGGTCACCCTTGTGGATGCCGGTGGAGGCGCTGAGACGAATCGCGTTGGACATGCCGTCGATTGTGAAGGAGTGCAAGGCAGCCGAAACCAAAGGGGGGGCAGACTGAGCGCTTATTATCGAGCGGTCTGTGGCATTTTTGCCATGTCGTCCGGCCCTGAGGGCCGTATTGCCTTGCATTGTCAGCTTCCCCACGTCGAACCAAGTTGCACACCGCTCGCGCAGGCGGTGCGTCAAGCGCTTTCCGCCAATGGGGCTCTGTCGCGCGCCGAGGCGGATTTTCGGCCCCGGCCCGGTCAGACCGAGATGGCTCTGGCCGTCGCGCAGACCATCGAGTGCGGCGGCGCCTTGGTGGTTGAAGCGGGCACCGGAGTGGGAAAAACCTTTTCCTACCTCGTACCCGCACTGCTGAGCGGCGAGCGCACGCTGCTCTCCACTGCCACCAAGGCATTGCAAGACCAGCTTTTTGGGCGCGACCTCCCGCGCCTGGTGCAGGCTCTGGGCTTGCCGGTGCGCACGGCCTTGCTCAAAGGACGCAGCAGCTACCTCTGCCTGCATCGGCTGGAGCAGGCGCGCCAGCCCGACGTGGCCAGTGACGCCAGCATGATTCAGGCCTTGACCCGCATTGAGCATTGGGCCCAGGTCACGCGTACGGGAGACCTGGCAGAGGTGCCTGGCCTGGATGAACGGTCTGCAGTGCTGCCGCTGGTGACATCCACTCGGGATAACTGTCTCGGCTCCCCGTGTCCACGGTTTCGTGAGTGCCATGTGAACCTTGCACGGCGGGAGGCGATGGCTGCCGATGTGGTGGTCATCAATCATCATCTGTTCTTTGCCGATCTGGCGGTCCGCCAATCAGGTATGGCCGAGTTGTTGCCCTCGGTGCGCCTGGTGGTGTTCGATGAGGCGCACCAGGTCAATGAGACCGGGGTACTGTTTCTCGGCAGGCAGCTTGGATCCGCACAGTTGCTGGATTTCACACGGGACCTGCTGACCGTGGGAATGCAAAAGGCGCGTGGCATGGCGGACTGGCAGGGCCTGTGCGCGCAAATGGAGAACGCTGCAGGCGCGTTGCGTCGGCTGGCCGACCGGATACCGCCCTCTACCCGCCTCGCCTGGACCGACGAGGCTCCGGACGGCCTGCCCATCGATGCCTGGCGCGGTGCACTGGCCCGGATTTCAAAAGCATGTGCGCTGGTGCTGCAATCGCTCGACGTGGTGCTGGGCATAGGTCCTGATTTTGAGCGTTTGCATGCCCGTGCCACCGTGCTCGCAGCTGGAGTGCAGGATTTTTCTCTGGCCTGTGCACCGGGTGCGGTGCGCTGGGTGGATGTGGGTCTGCACCTGCGGCTGGTGGAGGCGCCGCTCGACATAGCGCTGTCGATACGGTCCTGGCTGCTGTCGGGCGCAGGCGATCATGGGGACAGCTGCGCTGCGCAGCCAGCCGATCCGCCGGACTCTGTTCCGCGGGCCTGGGTGTTCACTTCAGCCACACTTGGGGACGACCCCTGTCTGCGCTGGTTCACCGAGCCCATGGGTCTGGAGGAGGCGCGCATCCTGCGGGTGCAAAGTCCGTTTGACTATGCCAGTCAGGCCGCGCTGTACGTGCCACCTGCGCTCGTTCTGCCCACAGACCCTGGCCACAGCACCCAGTTGGCCCAATGGGTGGGAGAGGCTGCCGCCCGGCTTGGGGGGCGCACTTTGGTGTTGACCACCACGCTCAAGGCTTTGCGCGTGGTGGGCGATACCTTGCGCGAGCGTTTTGCCGGCGCACCCAATATCGAGGTGCTGGTTCAGGGTCTTGGCCCCAAGCGCAGGCTGATGGACCGTTTTCGCCAGGGGGGCGGTGCAGGGCTTCCTGGATGCATCCTGGTGGCTTCGGCCACGTTTTGGGAGGGATTTGACGTGCCCGGTGACGCGCTGCAGATGGTGGTGATCGACAAGCTGCCCTTCCCGCCGCCGGGGGATCCTCTGGTCCAGGCAAGGTCACTGCGTCTGCAGCAGGCCGGCCGCAGCCCCTTCAAACACCACGCCTTGCCGGAGGCGGCAGTGGCGCTCAAGCAGGGTGCAGGTCGCCTGATCCGGCATGAATCCGACGCCGGTCTCCTGGTCATCGGAGATCGACGGCTGGTGACGATGGGTTACGGCAAGCGCCTTCTGGCAGCGCTGCCACCCATGCGCAGATTGCAGAGCGAGCAGGAGTTCGACGAGGCCTTGGCGCATCTCACCAGAGCTTCCACCAAGGATCCTTCTTGCCCTTGAGGCCATGCGTCATCAGGGAACTTTGGGGGTAGCTGGCATCCATGATGCGGCGGGTGTCGTCACGCAGCTGGGTCAGGCCCAGGGCATCGTAGGACTGGATCAGGATGTATAGCGCTTCTTCGAGGGCGGGCACGGCCTGGTAGTCGGCCAGGGCGCTTTGTGCGCGGCCAATGGCTGCCACGTAGGCACCGCGCTGGAAGTAGTAGCGTGCCACATGCACTTCATACTGGGCCAGCGAGTTGACGATGTACGTCATGCGTAGACGTGCATCCTGGGTGTAGCGCGATTCGGGGAAGCGCGTGCTCAGTTCGCGAAAGGATTCAAACGAGTCCTTTGCTGCCTTCTGGTCCCGCTCTGACAGATCCTGCTGCGACAGCCAGGAGAACATGCCCAGGTTGTCATTGAAATTCACCAGGCCCTTCAGATAAAGGGCGTAGTCCAGTGCCGGACTGGCGGGGTGCAGTTTCATGAAGCGGTCCAGCGTCGCGATGGCCTGGGCTTTCTCGCCGGCCTTGTATTGTGCGTAGGCTTTGTCCAGCTGCGCCTGCTGTGCCAAGGGGGTACCTGCGGCCCGACCCTCGAGCTTTTCCAGCAAAGGGACCGCCTTGTCGTAACCACCGCTGTTGAGTTCGTCACGTGCTTCGGAGTAAATGCGGTCGGTGGTCCAGCCTGCCGTCGGGTCGTCCGGGGTGCTGGAACAGCCCGCCACCAGAAGGCTGGCCACCAGCAGGGCAGGGAGGGTCGCAAAGGGAGCACGCAGCATGGCAGGCAGCTTTCTGGCAATCAAAGGCATGGGTGTCTCGGGTGACCGCTGCCGGGGGAGCGGCTGGCAGTGCAGAGCTCACCATTGTAATGGCGCCTGTCGGGTGCTGCGGGCGGCGTGTGGGGGGCTTTGGTCGGGGTTGTGGGGCGGGCTTTCTACAATCCAGGCATGTTTGTTCATCTGCGCCTGCACACCGAGTTTTCCGTCGTTGACGGTACCAACCGCATTGACGAGGTGGTCGCCACAGCCGCCGCCGATCGCCAGCCCGCGCTGGCCATCACCGATTTCAACAACCTGTTTGGCGCAGTCAAGTTCTACAAGGCGGCACGTGGCAAGGGCGTGCAGCCCATCCTGGGGGCCGAGATCCTGCTGGAGGGTGAGGGGTCGGCTGCGCCTTCGCGCCTGGTCCTGCTCGTGCAGGGGTCGCAAGGCTATCTGAACCTGTCGGAGCTGCTGGCGCGCGCCTGGACGCGCAACGTGGGCAAGGCGCAGGCCGTGTGCACCTGGGCCTGGCTGCAGGAATTGGGTGAGGGCCTGATCGCGC
>JANJVG010000032.1 GCA_024710165.1 Burkholderiaceae bacterium | reverse complement strand
AGCTGCGCTCGATCACCGGGCGCAGCACGCCGTCGGCCACCTTCACGCGGGCGATGTAGTTGGGAATCAGGAGCTGGTTGTCCGCCGCGCGCACCGTGGCCTTGCCGTACAGCGTCTCCACCTCGGCGCCGCGCAGGGCCTTCGTCACGTCCAGGGGCCTGGTGCTGCCGGCCAGCTTCACGCCCTGCAGCAGCACCATGGCGCCGTTGTAGGCCTGGCCCTCGGTGTCGGAGGGCAGGCGGTTGTGCCGGGCCTTGAAGGCGGCGGCGAAGGCCTTGCTCTGCGGCGTGTCGATGTCGGGCGTGTAGCCGACGTTGCCGGGCGTGTTGGTCAGCGCATTGCCCGTGGCATTGACCACGAAGTTTGATAGCAGGGCGTGGCCGATCAGCGGCGTCTTGGGAATCAGGCCGAAGTCGGCGGCCTGCTTGGTGAAGGCGATGGCGCCCGAGACGTCGGCCACCCAGATGGCATCGACGTTGGCGGCCTTGAGCTGCTGGATGTAGGGTGCATAGTCCTTGGTGCCCAGGGGCACGAAGAGCTTGAGCGCGACCTTCTTGCCCTGCGCCGTGACGGCGGCCTCGAAGGACTTGGCCGAGTCCTGGCCCCACACATAGTCGGCCGCCATGATGGCGAAGTTGTTGCCCTGGATGCCCTTGACCCACTCGTTGATCATTGCCAGGTCCATGGCGTCCGAGTGGTTGGTGCGGATGAAGCGCGGGTTGCATGCGTCCTGGGTGAGCTTGTCGGCCTTGCTCATGGTGCCGATGAAAGCGGCGTCCCAGCGCGTCAGGTTCTGGCTGATGGCCAGCGAAATCGACGAGGTGATGGGGCCGAGGATCAGGTTGTGGCCTTCGCGGGCCAGCTTTTCGGCCACACGGCGGCCGGCGTCGGGCGTGCTTTCATCGTCGCCCTCGGCCAGGATGATCTTGCGGCCGTCCACGCCGCCCTTGGCGTTGGCTTCTTCCACGGCAAACTTGATGCCGTTGGCCACATCGGCGCCCATGGTCGAGAAGCCACCCGACTTGGACGTGACCAAGGCAATCTTGATCGGGTCCTTGGCTTGGGCAGCAGCGGTCAGCGGCAGCGCTGCCACCAGCACCACACCCGCGAGCATTTGTTGGATTTTTGAGGTTTTGAACATGTCTGTCTCCTGAAAAAATTGCCGGAAAGGGTCCGGCGGCCACTTTCTGCCTGTACCCGCGCGGGTCACACCATCACGTGTTCTTCGATGTCCTGGAGGCCTTGCGGTGAGTTGACGACCGGGCCTTCGGCGACCACCGAGCCCTTGGCCATGGCCAGGAAGCGATGCGCCACGCGCACCACCAGGCTCAGGTTCTGCTCGATCAGCAGCAGGGCCGTGCCCTGGTCGGCCACCTGGTTGAAGATGTCGGCCAGCTGGTCCACGATGACCGGCGCCAGGCCTTCGGTGGGCTCGTCGAGCAGGATCAGGCCGGGGTTGGCCATCAGCGCCCGGCCCACGGCCAGCATCTGCTGCTGCCCGCCCGACAGCGCCGTGCCCGGGGTGTGGGCGCGCTCCTGCAGGATGGGGAACAGCTTGTAAATTTCGGGCACCGTCCACGGACCCTTGCGGCCCGTGGCGGCGCCGAGCAGCAGGTTTTCCTCCACCGTCAGGTTGGCGACGATGCGGCGCCCTTGCGGCACCACCACGATGCCGTGCTGCGCCGCGATGTAGGGGCGCGGCCGGGCCATCGGCGTGCTGCCGAAATGGATCGCGCCTTGCTTCATCTGGGCCAGGCCCAGGATGGTGTTGACCACGGTGGTCTTGCCCACGCCGTTGCGGCCGATCAGGGCCACGCGCTCGCCGGCATGTACCTGCAGGCCCAGGCCGTGCAGGATGTGCGCAGAGCCGTAGTAGGAATGGACTTGGTTCAGGCTGAGCAAGGCGGTCATGCGGCGCTCCCGAGGTAGGCTTCGCGCACGCGCGGATTGGCGCGCACGCTGGCGGGCTCGCCGCTGGCGATGACGCGGCCCAGTTCAAAAACGGTGACGACATCCGAGATGCCGAACACCACGTCCATGTCGTGCTCCACCAGCAGCACCGACACCTCCCAGCGCGAGGTCAGCGCTTTGAGGTGCTGCGCCAGGTCCTGCGATTCCTTCACCGACAGGCCCGCCATGGGCTCGTCGAGCATCAGCAGCTTGGGGCGCCCCACCAGCGCCAGGGCCAGGTCCAGGCGGCGCTGCTCGCCGTAGCCCAGGTCTTCGGCGACGGCGTGGCTCAGGCGGTCGAGGTCGAGCTCTTTCAGCACGGCATCGGCATCGGCGGCCGAGTCCTGCACGCCCATCTTGTAGGAGGCCAGTTCGACCTGCTGGCGCACCGTCATGCCGCCAAAGATGCTGGTGCGCTGGAAGCTGCGCGAGAGGCCGCGCAGGCGGCGCTCCACGGCGCCCATGTGGCTGACGTCCTCGCCATCGAGCAGCACCGTGCCGCGCGTGAGCTTGCGCCGGCCGGTGATGGCATCGATCACGGTGGACTTGCCCGCGCCGTTGGGGCCGATCAGGCCGCGGATCTGCCCTTTTTCGAGCGTGATGCCCACACCGTCGAGCGCCTTGACGCCGCCGTAGTGGATGGCCACGTCTTCGGCCTGCAATACGTAGGAGTTCATGGGGATGTCCTTTCCATCGTGCGGTCAGTGGCCACTGGCATGGCGGCGCCCGCCCTGCAGGCTGCCCCGCTTGAACAGGCGCTCGACGGCGCCCACGATGCCGTCGGGCGAGAACACGATGACGGCGATCAACGCGGCACCAAAAAGGGCCATCGAATGCGTGGCGTACTCACCGAGCAAATCCTTGAAGAGGAAATACACAATGGCACCGACGATGGGCCCGATGGCGCGCTTGAAGCCACCGACCACGACCATCAGCAGGGTGATGGCCGACACACTCCAGTGCAGGCTTTCGGGCGAGACGAAGCCCGTGTTGAACGAAGACAGCACGCCCGCCACGCCCGTGACCACGGCCGACAAGGCATACACCGCAGCGCGCGGCACCGTGGTGGTGATGCCGATGAAGCGGGCCCGCTCCTCGTTGTCGCGGATGGCCTCGGTGATGGAGCCAAAGCGCGTGCGCAGAACCCACAGCAGCACGAACGTCACCAGCACCATCACGGTCCAGGCGATCATGAACAGCATGGCCGGCTTGAGCAGCATCGACTGCGGCAGGCCAAACACGGTGGTGGGCCAGTTGATGCTCATGCCGTCGGCGCCCCCGGTCAGGCCCCGGGCCCGCGTGGCCATCAGATAAACCATCTGGCCGATGGCCAGGGTCAGCATGCCAAAGGCGATGCCCGGCACGCGCACGATGACCAGGCCGATGAAGAAGGCCAGCACGCCGATGGCCAGAAGAACCACTGGAATGGCCCACTCCGCCGGCATCCAGTCCAGCGCCAGGATGATGCCCATGCCGTAGCCGGCGGCGCCGAAATACAGCGCGTGGCCAAAGCTGACCAGGCCGTTCTGCTTGAGCAACACGCCCACGCCCAGGGCAAAAATGGCATAGATGACGGCCTGGGTGAACATGCCCAGCAGGCTGCTGGACGGGGTCAGCTGCATGATGGCCGCGCCACCACCGAGGGCCAGGAGCGACAGGGCGCCGGTACGTACAAGACTCATGTGCTTTCTCCAGGCGTTCAGGTGCGGCTGCCGGCCAGACCGGACGGCTTCCAGATCAGGATGGCGATCATGAAGATGAAGGGCAGCAGCACCGACACCTCCGGCAGATAGACGGCGCCGATGGCCTGCATCATTCCCAGCAGCAGGGCCGCGACGAAGGCCCCGGCAAGCGAGCCCAGACCGCCAATCACCACCACCACGAAGGAGTCGATCAGCACGTCCGAGCTCATGTGCGGCGTCAGGGACAGGAAGGGTGCGGCCACCACGCCGGCCAGCCCGGCCAGCGCGCTGCCCAGGCCCACCACGCCCGCACTGAGCACGTCGGTGTTGACGCCCTGCATCGAGGTGGTGACGGGGTCGGTGCTGGCGGCGCGCACGAACAGGCCCATCCGGGAAAAGCGCAGCCAGAGTGTCAGGCCCAGCGCCACCACGGCGCCCATGGCGATCACCCCGATGCGGTAGGCCGGCACGTCGTTGCCAAACAGGTTGACCGAGAAGTTGAGCAGCTCGGGCGTGAACAGCGAGTAGTTGCTCTTGCCCCAGATGAAGACCACGAGGTCTTCCAGAATCAGCAGCAGGCCGAAGGTGACCAGCATGACGTTGAGCGGCTCACGGTCTTGCAGCAGGCGAAAGCCATAGCGGTCGAGCAGCACGCCCACCACGGCCATGGCGGCGGGCGCCGCCACCAGGGCCACCCAGAAGTTGCTGTACTGGGCCACCGAAAAACCGATGTAGGCCCCCAGCATGTAGAGCGCGCCGTGGGCAAAGTTCACCACGCGGCGCAGGCCGTAGATCAGTGCCAGGCCCGAACTCATCACGATGAGCAGGGCGCCGTACACCAGGCCGTTGAAAAGATTGATCGTCAACATGTTTTTGTCTCCTGATCCGGGTTCTTGCGGCCCGGCGTGCGGTCATCGGCCTTTTTCGCTCTGTTTTTAATAGCTTGTAGCGCTTATATTGATTGGCCTAAAGCCCTAAAACGCTTCACAAACCCGTTAGGACTTCAAGCACCGCTCAGCGGTGCTCGAACGCCGGTTTGCGCTTGTCCAGAAAGGCGTGCATGCCCTCATGCGCATCGGCACTGGCAAACCGGGCATGCAGCGCGCGGCGCTCGAACAAGATGCCTTCGGTCAGGGAGCTTTCCCAGGCGCGGTTCACCGACTCCTTGATCGCCATGAGCGCGGGCAACGAGAACGATGCGATCTGCGTGGCCAGCGCCAGGGTGCGCTCCAGCAGCTCGGCATCGGGCACCACGCGCGAGACCAGGCCGTAGCGGTCGGCCTCCTGTGCGTCGAGCATGCGTGCCGAGAGGCACATGTCCATCGCCTTGGCCTTGCCGACGGCACGCGGCAGGCGCTGCGTGCCCCCGGCGCCGGGCAGCATGGCCAGCTTGATTTCTGGCAGGGCAAAGCGTGCCGATTCGGCCGCCACGATGACGTCGCAGGCCAGCGCCAGCTCGCAGCCACCGCCCATGGCGTAACCGGCCACGGCCGCAATGACGGGTTTGCGGATCGTGCGGATGGTTTCCCAGTTGCGCGTGATGAAGTCGCTCTGATAGACATCCATGTACGACCAATCCTGCATGGCGTCGATGTCGGCCCCGGCCGCAAACGCCTTGTCGCTGCCGGTGATGACGATGGCGCCGATGCCGGGGTCGGCATCGAAGGCCTGCAGGGCCGCGCCCAGTGCGTCCATCAGGGCGTCGTTCAGGGCATTGAGCTGCTGCGGACGGTGCAGGGTGATCAGGCCCACGCGGCCATGGGTCTCCACGCGGATCGGGCGGGCGTCGGTCATGCGGCGCCTCCGGTGCGGTGGCGGATGGCTGCGGGCGCGCACCCCCGCAGCATGGGGGGCGGGAGCTTTGCAAGTGTCACGCCCTGAATGGCACATGGCACCGTCTGGTGTTTCTGCATCGCGTTCTCCTTCGGTCAGCGCGCCGTCGATCGCTCGGCTGTTGCGCTGTCTTTGACGATATTAAGTAAATGTATTGTCATATTCATTTCACTGCCACACAAGCCATTGATGGGCATTTTTCAGCAAACCTATGGTTTTCACCTATGCAATTGGGCGCAGCGGATGCAGGCAATGAGACGATGGAATGTCATCCGCACGGTTTAATATGTAAACATATTTCCCATCGCGCGATCTGACAAGGAAGCGCTACCGGCAGCCAGGGGCGGTGCAATGCATCCGAACGGCTGGCCAGGTATCTCGCGGTGTATCGGGGGGTTTCAGGTGGTTGCGCCAGCGGCGGTGCCGGTCTGCCGGGTTGCATTCCACAGGCGGCGCGCGGCCCGATCGGGCGCCGTGTGCGGTTTGCGGTGACCACACCATCCCCTGTGCAAGGGCAATGCAGCCAACGCACGGCCGTCGGCAGAGCCGCTGCCCCGATATCGGGGCAACGGTTGGCAGACAGGCGCCACTTGGGCTCCTCCATCGGGGCCTGCGGCAGGCCCGCAGGCAGGCTCAGGCGGCCGCCTGGCGCATCAGCTCGCGCAGCTTGAACTTCTGGATCTTTCCGGACGGCGTGGCCGGCATGGCGTCCATCACCACCAGGCGCTCTGGGATGTACTGCACGGCCACCTTCTGGGCCTTGAGGTACTCCACGACGGCGGGCAGGTCGATGGTCTGCCCCGTTTTCGGCACCACCACGGCGCAGGCGCGCTCGCCCAGGCGCTCGTCGGGGTAGGCCACGATGGCGGCCATGGCCACGGCGGGGTGGCGGTACAGCAGCGACTCGATCTCGACCACCGGGATGTTCTCACCGCCCCGGATGATCACGTCCTTGCTGCGGCCGGTGATGCGGATGTAGCCTTGCGCGTCGATGCGCGCCAGGTCGCCGGTGTCGAACCAGTCATTGGCGTCGGTACCGTTGAGGTGCGGGCGGTGCAGGTAGCCACCGAAGTTGGAGCACGAGCGCAGCATCAGCTTGCCGGTTTCGCCCACGGGCAGCGGCTTGTCGTCACCGTCCACCACCTTCACTTCCACGCCGGGCAGCGGGCAGCCATCGGTGGAGAACGAGCGTTCGTCATCGTCATCGAGCTTGGTCAGGGTGACGGCACCGTTTTCCGTCATGCCCCAGGCAGACACGATCTTCGCGCCCAGCGCCGCACGGGCCTGCTCCACCAGCGGCCCGGGGATGGGCGCGCCCGCGCACAGGAAGGTGCGCAGCGTGGGCACGCCCTGCCCTGTTTCGGTCACGGTCTTCGCCAGGTCGGTGAGGAACGGGGTGGAGGCCATGGTGAAGGTCACGCCTTCGGTGCGAATCAGTTCGATGGCCTTCTTCGGCTCCCAGATGTCCTGCAGCACCACACTGGACTTGAGCATGATGGGCATCATCAGCCCGTACATGAAGCCGGTCTGGTGCGCCATGGGCGAGGCCATCAGCACCACGTCCTCGGCGTCCAGGCGCAGGCGCTGGGCGTAGGGGATGATGTTGGCCATCACCGTGTTGGCCGAGTGCATCACGCCTTTGGGCTCGCCGGTGGTGCCCGAGGTGTAGATGAGCTGCGTCACATCGTCCGGGCCGGGGCGGTAGCGCGTGAGGATGTCCTGCGCGTCGGGGGCGTCTTCCCAGGCCGGCCCGCTCAGCAGGGCCTCGAAACTGTTGGCGCCCTGGCCGCCCACCGCCACCACATGCTTGAGGTGCGGCAGGCTGGGCTGCAGGTCGGTGATCATCTTCTCGAAGTCAAAGCCGCGGAAGGTCTTGGGTGCGATCATGACCTTGGCTTCGCCATGCTGGAGCATGAGCGACAGTTCACGCTCGCGGAAGATGTGCATCAGCGGGTTCATCACCGCGCCGATGCGCGAGCAGGCCAGGTAGACCAGCGTGAACTGCCACCAGTTGGGCAGCTGGCAGGCGACGATGTCGTTCTTGCCCACGCCCAGGCGACTCAGGCCCACGGCGATGCGGTCGGCCATGCGCGCCAGCTCACGGTAGGTGAAGCGCTGGACGTTCCCCGTCTCCACCTGCACGGCCGTCAGCGCCAGCTTGTCGGGGCACTGGGCGACGCAGGCGTCGAGGCTGTCGTTGATGGTGCGGTCGTGCCAGAAGCCCTGGGCCACCATGCGGGCACGGCGGGGGGGCAGCAATACGGCGTCGAATTCCATGGTGTGTCTCCGGTGTCGGTGTTATCAAAATAGGAGCTGCTGGCGCTTATCAGATAAGCATTTCATATAGTTTTGATATTGAAATGCTTATGGATAAAGCGCTGCCAGCTATTGTTTTTGCAGTTCTGGCCGCCTTATGCGGGCACGAATTTGCGGCCGGCGCGGGCACGGGCGATGATGGTTTTCATGATCTGCGCTGTGCCATCGCCAATCTGGAAGCCCAGCACGTCACGCAGGCGCTGCTCCATCAGGCCGCGGTCGTAGCCGCCGTGGCCGAAGCACAGCAGGCACTGGTGAATCACGTCGTAGGACAGCTTGGGGCCCCACCACTTGGCCATGCCGGCCTCGGCGGTGTGCGGCAGGCCCTTGTCCTTGAGCCACAGGCCCTGCAGGCACAGCAGGCGGGCGCCTTCGACTTCGGTGTCGTACTGCGCCAGCGGGTGCGTCACGCCCTGGACGCTTGATAGCGGCTGGCCAAACGCCTGGCGCTGGGTGATGTACTCCCAGGTTTCTTCCAGCGCCACGCGCGCCACGGCCAGGCACTGCAGGCCGATCAACGAGCGCGAGAAGTCAAAGCCGTGCATCACCTGCACAAACCCCTTGTTCTCGTCGCCCAGGCGGTGGGTGACGGGCACGCGCACGTTCTCGAAGAAGATCGAGCCGCGACCGATGGCGCGCTGACCGTGGCAGTCGAAGCGGCTGGTGGTGATGCCGGGGGTGTCCATCGGCACCATCACGGCGGTGACGCCATGGGCGCCGTCTTCCGGCTTGCCGGTGCGGCCAAAAACCACGGCGATGTCGGCCTGGTCGGCGGCGGAGATGGAGGTCTTTTCGCCATTGATGACGTAGAAATCCCCCTCGCGCTCGATGCGCAGGCGCAGGTTGGCGGCGTCCGAGCCGCCGCGCGGCTCGGTCAGCGCGATGCAGCAGATCGCCTCGCCCTTCGTGAGCTTTTGCAGCCAGGGGCCGACCACCTCGGGGTTGCCGTACTTGGACAGGATCTGGCCGTTGAGCGACGCCAGCAGGTTCAGGTACGAAAAGCTCAGATCGGCGCGCGCGATTTCCTCGTGGATCACGCCCGCCGCCAGGCAACCCATGCCCAGGCCACCATATTGTTCGGGCAGTTCGGGGCAGATGAAACCCAGCTCGCCCATCTCGCGCAGCAGCACGCGGTCCAGATCGCGGGTCTTGTCGCGCTCCAGGAAGCCGGGCTTGACACGTTCTTCGGCAAATCGGCGGGCCGTGTCGGCCAGCGCCTGCAGGTCTTCGTCGATGTAGGGGTTCGGGTTCATCATGGGTCTCCTGCGCAGGGCTTACTTGACGTACTTGCGGAACTCGGGCTTGCGCTTGTCTTTCAGCGCATTCACGCCTTCGCGCGACTCTTCCGTGTCGTAGTACAGCTTGAGTGCGTACATGCCCAGGCCCGCGATACCGGCCTGGTGGGCGGTGTCGGCGTTGAAGCTGCGCTTGGCAATCGCCAGTGCGGTGGGGCTGCGCTCGCACAGCTCTTCACCAATCTTCTGCACTTCGGCGTCGAGTTGGTCGTGCGGGAAGCAGAAGTTGGCCAGACCCATGGCCACGGCCTGCTCACCGCTGTAGCGGCGGTTGAGGTACCAGATTTCGCGCGCCTTCTTTTCGCCGACCACGCGGGCCAGGAAGGCGGTGCCGTAGCCGGGGTCCACCGAGCCCATCTTGGGGCCGACCTGGCCAAACTGGGCCTTGTCAGAGCAGATGGTCAGGTCGCAAATGGTGGCCAGCACGTTGCCGCCGCCAATCGCAAAGCCCTGCACGCGGGCGATGACGGGCTTGGGCACGTCGCGGATGGCGGTGTGCAGCTCTTCCATCGGCAGGCCGATGGTGCCGCGGCCGTCGTAGTTGCCGTTGTGGGCCGACTGGTCGCCACCGGTGCAGAAGGCCCGGTCGCCGGCGCCTGCCAGCACGATGGCACCGACCGACTTGTCGTAGCCGGCCTTGTTCAGGGCGCGGATGATTTCGTCGCAGGTCTGGCCGCGAAACGCGTTCATCTTGTCCGCACGGTTGATGGTGATCCAGGCCACGCCATTGCGCACTTCGTACAGGATGTCTTCAAAGTTCATGGTGTTCTCTCAGAAAGGGTTCAGATAAAAACAATCAGCACGCCGCCGGGCCGCCCCAAGGCGTGCTGGGCCCCCGTGGGGGGCAGCGCAGCACATGCAGTGGCAAGCGTGGGGGCGCACATCTTTAGCCGTGCATGGTCAGGCCGCCGGAGACGCTGAGCACCTGGCCGGTGACAAAGCCAGCGTCGTCGCTTCCAAAGAAGGCAATGGCCGAGGCCAGGTCGTCGCCCTGACCCAGACGGCCCAGCGGAATGGCGCTCTTGAAGGCTTCGATCAGCTTGGCCGGGTCACGGGCCCCTTCGGCCACGCCGGCCAGCAGGGCGGTGTCGGTCGGGCCGGGGCAGACCACGTTGACGGTGATGCTCTGGCGGGCGTGTTCACGCGCCAGGGTCTTGGACAGCGCCACCAGGCCGCCCTTGCAAGCGGAATAGACCGCTTCACCCGACGAGCCACCGCGTGCGGCGTCCGACGCCACGTTGACGATGCGGCCATATTTGCGCTCGACCATGCCCGGCAACACGGCGTGCAGCATGTGCAGCGCGCCGGTGAGATTGATGGAGATCAGCCTATCCCATTCGGCGGGCACCGTCTTGGTGAAGGGCTTGAAGATGTCCCAGCCTGCGTTGTTCACCAGAACCGCGATGGGGCCCAGCTGCGCTTGCGCGGCGGCCACGGCGGCATCCACCTGGGCACGGTCGGTGATGTTGCAGGCGAAGGCGGCCGCCTGGCCACCGCTGGCGCGAATGTCAGCCGCCACTTTTTCGGCGGCTTCCAGGTTCATGTCGAACACCGCAACCTTGGCACCTTCGGCCGCCAGGCGGCGGCAGGTGGCCCCGCCAATGCCACCACCGCCACCGGTCACGATCGCCGTCTTTCCATCAAATCTTTGCATCTTGCTCTCCATCGTCTGTTGGGGGGTTGGTATGCTTACCTGAATGTTCAAAACACGCACTTATGTAAACATGTTGTCGTATAGTAGGCATTGAGACGTGTTTTTGCAAGAAGAATTTCCAAGGACAAATCATGGTTAACCCTGATGAAAACAGTGAAATAGTGCGCATGGAACTGGCCAACCGCTTGTTCTTCAGACTGTATCAATGTGCAAACATGTTGCATAAAACAGGCACCCGAGCGGTGGAAGACGAAGGACTGACCACCCAGCAATGGGCCGTGCTGGGCGCGCTGTCGCGCCCCGAAGCCGAAGGGGGCATGAGCGTGGGCGATCTGGCGCGCTATCTGATGGTCAGCCGCCAGAACCTGTCCGGGCTGATCAGCCGGATGGAGCGCGACGGCCATGTGCACAGCACTCCGGACGGACGCGACCGGCGCTCCAAACGCATCCAGATGACCGACACCGGCCGCGAGGTCTGGGTGGTTCAGGCCCGCCCCAAGATCCACGCGTACTACGCGCAGGTGCTGGCGGATTTCTCGATCGGTGACATCACCCATTCGCTGCACTACCTGCTCAAGCTGCTGGACAACATGAAGCGGCTCGATACCGAGGAAGAGCCCGCGCCCCAAGCCGTCGAGTGAGCTCCCGCCACACCAAAGCCCTTCGCGGGCAGAGGGCGCGCGGCGCTGCAAGAATGCGCAGACCTTCACTTCATCGGTAGCGCATGGACTCCATCAGCCAGGCCGCCCTGGGCAGCGCCGTGGTTCTGGCCACCCTCGGGCGCCGCACCGCCGCATGGAAAGCCGCCCTGTGGGGCGCCGCCGCAGGCACCCTGCCCGACCTGGACGCCTTCATCGACCATGGCGACCCGCTGCTCAACATGGTGCGCCACCGGGCCGAGAGCCATGGCCTGGTGCTCCTTGCGCTGGCGTCGGCCCCGCTGGGCTGGCTGGCCGCGCGCCTGACGGGTCAGCCGGACCTGTGGCGGCGTTGGTGGCTGGCCATGGCGCTGGCACTCGTTACCCACCCGCTGCTCGACACCCTGACGGTGTACGGCACACAGTTGCTGCAGCCATTCAGCAACCACCCCTTTGCCGTCGGCAGCGTCTTCATCATCGACCCGCTCTACACCCTGCCACTGCTGGCAGGGGTGCTGGCAGCCCTGCTCTGGCCCTTCACCAAGGGACTGCGCTGGAATGCGGCGATGCTGGCGCTGAGCACCGCCTACCTGGGCTGGAGCGTGCTGGCACAACAGCATGTGCGCGGCGTGCTGGAGGCCTCCTTGCGCCAGAACGGAATGGCAGCCAGCCAGCTGCTGGTCACCCCGGCCCCGTTCAGCACCGTGCTCTGGCGTGCGGTGGCCATGGGGCCCGAGCACTACCATGAGGCGTATTACTCCCTGCTCGACGGCGCGCACCCCGTCGCCTGGACCTCCCATCCGCGTGGCGCCGATCTGCGGGCGCAACACGCAGACAACCCCCATGTACAGCGGCTGGCATGGTTCAGCCACGGCTTCATGCGGATGCAGGCGGGCAGCCCGGGGCGGCTGACCATCACCGACCTTCGCATGGGCCTGGAACCGTGCTATTCCTTCCACTTCGAGGTGGGCTCCACGCAAGCCGGAGCAGGCCCACGGCCCCAGGCGCGCCAGCAGTGGCAGCGCCCTGACCTGGCACTCGCTTTGCCATGGCTTGTGCAGCGCATCACCGACCCCTCGGCCGGCCACCTGTCCCTGATTCCGGGCATCACCGGCTGCGGTAGCCCACCATGAGCCCACCGAGCGAAAAAAAGCCAGCGCATGCGCTGGCCATCAAGCCCTTGGAGGAGAACCGCTGCGCAGAGCAGCGCAGTGACTCCCTCGTTCAGAAGCGCCAGCCCAGACCCACGCCCACCAGCACGGGATCGACCTTGAAAGTACCCGCCTTGGCTGCACCGGCGAACACGTCGGTCTTGATGAAGACCTTCTTGACGTCAATGTTCAGGTACAGGTTCTTCTGCAGCGGAATGTCCACGCCGACCTGCAGGGCGGCGCCAAAGCTGTTCTTGTCAATGCTGGGGTTCAGCGCTGCGGCCACTGCGGGGGCAAAGCGCACGCTGGAGAAGCGGGTGTAATTGATACCGGCGCCCACATACGGCTTGAAGCCGTTCAGGTTGAAGTGATACTGGGCCAGCAACGTGGGAGGAAGGTGTTTGAGCGTACCAATGGCCGCAGCGCCCGCGCTCAGCGTGTGCTTCTGGGGCACCGTCAGGATCAGTTCGGCAGCGATGTTGGGGGTGAAGAAGTACGACACATCCACTTCAGGGATGGTCTTGTTGTTGACCGACAGGCCCAGGCCCGTACTGTCCTTGTTGGCGCTGTCCAGGTGCACGGCACGCGCACGAACCATCCAGGGGCCTTCAGACTGCTGCGCCATCGCAGCACCAGAGGTCAAAGCACAGAGAACGGCCACAGCCAGCAGGTTCTTTTTCATGGTGATTTCATTGGTTTTCACGGGGACGACCCCCGTACAGTCATTAAACCTACTTTGATAGTGGTCTTTCTTGCCGTGCGTCAAAGATTGGTAATAACCCTTACTACAACGATTGATTGATATCAATGCGAAAGCGTTTCCGGAGGGCGTCCGTCCACTGTATGCGTCCACACCACACATCAAGGCAGCATCCACCACGCAGTGTCCCAGGCCACTTCACCCCAGGACCATGCTTGATTTTCAAGACGACTGGTCATATTATTCATCCATGTCCCGCACCGCTGACAAAACCGATATCCCCAACCGCCTGACCCAGGCCGGCCGCGACCTGTTCTCGCGCCAGGGCTACAACGCCACGGGCATCCAGCAAATCACCGACCACGCAGGCGTGCCCAAGGGTTCGTTCTACAACCACTTCGAAAGCAAGGAAGCGTTTGCCGTGGCCATCATCGAGCAGTACGCCGAGCACCTGCAGCGCTCCTGGGAGGCCATGATGGCCACCGCGCCCGCGCAGCCCATGGCCGCCATTCGCTACGTGTTTGCTGAAATGATGGCCTACCACGAGCGCAAGGAACTGCAGGCGGGCTGCCTGGTGGGCAACTTCGCGGCCGAGATGGCCCTGGCAAGCGACGCCTGCCGCCAGGGCCTGCTGCAGGCGCAGTTGGCCTGGCGTGAACGCCTGGCCGGAATGATCGCCCGCGCCCAGTCGGCCGGTGAAATCCGTGCGGACCTGCCCGCCCCCGTGCTCTCGGCCCTGGCCTGGGACACCTGGGAAGGCGCCCTGCTGCGCATGAAGCTCGAAAAATCCACCACGCCGCTGCACGAGAGCATGGCCCTGGTGCTCGACCACCTTTTCCAGCCCGCCGCGCCCGCGGCGGGCATTCCCGCCACCACCAAGGAGTAAGCCCCATGGGTACCCAGAACGAAGCCTTCATCACCGACATCCTGTTCCAGCCGATCAAGCTGGGCAAGACCGAACTCGCCAACCGCATGGCCATGGCGCCGCTGACGCGCAGCCGCGCCAACGACGCGCTGGAGCCCACCGACATGGTGGTCGAGTACTACCGCCAGCGCGCCGGCGTGGGCCTGATCATCGCCGAGGCCACCCAGGTGTCGGACACCGCCCAGGGCTACACCCACACCCCCGGCATCCACACGCCCGGACAGATCGCCGCCTGGAAGCAGGTGACCGACGCCGTGCACGCCAAGGGCGGCAAGATCTTCGTGCAGCTCTGGCACACCGGCCGCATGTCGCACAACGCCTTCCAGCCCAACCAGCAGGCGCCCGTGGCCCCCTCGGCCATCGCCGCCAAGGCCAAGACCTACATCGTCGGCCAGGGCTACGTGGACTGCGCCGTACCGCGCGCGCTGGAAACCGCCGAAATCGCCGGTGTGGTGAACGACTTCCGCCAGGCCGCCGCCAACGCCATTGCAGCCGGTTTTGACGGCGTGGAAATCCATGGCGCCCACGGCTACCTGATCGACGCCTTCCTGCGCGACGGCTCCAACCACCGCACCGACCAGTACGGTGGCAGCATCGAGAACCGCGCCCGCTTCCTGCTCGAAGTGATGGCCGCCGTGACCCAGGAAATCGGCGCCGACCGCGTGGGTATCCGCCTCTCGCCCGTCTCGCCCGTGAACGACTCGTCGGAGAGCAACCCGCAGCCGCTGTTCGAATATGTGGTGCGCGAGCTGGAGAAGCTCCACCCGGTGTACATCCACGTCGTCGAAGGCCACACCGGCGGCCCGCGCGACAACGCGCCGTTCGACTACGAAGCCCTGCACCGCCTGTATTCCGGCGTCTGGATGCTGAACAACGGCTACACCAAGGAAATGGCGGTCGAGGCCCTGAGCAGCGGCCGCGCCGACATGGTCTCTTTTGGCCGCCCGATGATCAGCACGCCCGACCTGCCGCGCCGTTTCCGCGACAACCTGCCGCTCAACGAGCCCTTCGCCGATGCACCGGTGTATGGTGGCACCGGTCCCCACGGCTATACGGACTACCCCGCCCTTCCCTGACCCGGGGGGCAGACTGCGCGGCGCTTCTTCAGCGCTTGCGCAGTTTTTGGATTACCGTGACGGCGCCCAGCACCAGCGCGCCGGCCACGATGCCCGCCACGCCATTGAGCGCATTGGTGGTCAGGGCCTGCCACAGGCCCCCCAGCGCACCCTGGGCCACGGCGGCACCGGCGCCTTCGATGGCGTGGTGCAGCGGCGCAATGCCGTGCACCAGAATGCCGCCCCCCACCAGAAACATGGCGGCCGTGCCGGCCACCGAGAGAAACTTCATCAGCCAGGGCGCCGCCACCAGCAGCCCCCGGCCCAGCGCCTGCGCAATGATGCTGGCTTTCTGGCTGAGCCACAGGCCCAGATCGTCGAGCTTGACGATACCGCCCACCAGCCCATAGACCCCCACCGTCATGATGAGCGCGATGCCCACCAGCACTGCCACCTGCTGCATGAACGGCGCCGCCGCCACCGTGCCCAGCGCGATGACGATGATTTCTGCCGAGAGGATGAAGTCGGTGCGCACCGCGCCCTTGATCTTGTCCTTCTCGAAAGCCACCATGTCTACCGCCGGGTTGGCGTTGGCTTGCAACAGCCGCTCCTCCTCCACGGCCTCTTCTTTAGCATGCAAAAACTTGTGCGCCAGCTTTTCCACCCCCTCGAAGCACAGGAAGGCGCCGCCAAGCATGAGCAGCGGCGTGATGAGCACAGGCACAAAGGCACTGATCGCCAGCGCTGCAGGCACCAAAATGGCCTTGTTCACCATCGAACCCTTGGCCACGGCCCAGACCACGGGCAGCTCACGGTCGGCATTCACGCCAGTGACCTGCTGGGCGTTGAGCGCCAGGTCGTCGCCCAGCACCCCCGCCGTCTTTTGCGTGGCCACTTTGGTCATGGCCGCCACATCGTCGGCCACGGCGGCGCTCTTCTTGGCGGCCACCTTGGTCATCACAGCCACGTCGTCGAGGATGGTGGCAATGTCGTCGAGCAGCGTCAGCAAACTGGCTCCGGCCATGGGCGGTACTCCGGGAATTGTAGGAAGCGCAGATTATGAACAAAAATAGCTTCCAGCGCTTGTGCATCAAGCGCTGGAAGCTATTGTTTTAGTAGTGAATGGTGACTAATCGGTGTCAGCCGACCCACTTGCGCGCGTTGCGCCACAAGTGCATCCAGGGGCTGAAAGCCGCTGCGTCACCGTCGGTCCAGCTCATCTGGATGTTGCGGAACACGCGCTCGGGGTGCGGCATCATGGCCGTGAAGCGCCCATCAAGCGTGGTCACCGCCGTCAGGCCGCCGGGGCTGCCGTTGGGGTTGAACGGGTATTGCTCGGTGGCCGCACCCGCATTGTCCACGAAGCGCATGGCCGCGATGGCCTTGTCGGCGTTGCCACGGTATTTGAAGTTGGCGTAGCCCTCGCCGTGCGCGACGGCAATCGGCAGGCGGCTGCCGGCCATGCCTTGCAGGAACAGGCTGGGCGATTCGAGCACCTCCACCAGCGACAGGCGCGCCTCGAAACGCTCGCTCTGGTTCGTGGTGAAGCGCGGCCAGTCCTGCGCGCCGGGGATGATGTCGGCGAGCTCGGCGAACATCTGGCAGCCGTTGCACACGCCCAGGCCAAAGGTGTCCTGGCGCGCGAAGAAGCCCTGGAACTGCTCGGCCAGCACTTTGTTGAAGGTGATGGAACGCGCCCAGCCGATGCCCGCACCCAGCGTGTCGCCGTAGCTGAAGCCCCCGCAGGCCACGATGCCCTTGAAGTCCTCCAGGCGCGCACGGCCGCTCTGCAGGTCGGTCATGTGCACGTCGTGCGCCTCGAAGCCCGCTTCGGTAAAGGCGTAGGCCATTTCCACATGCGAGTTCACGCCCTGCTCGCGCAGCACGGCCACCTTGGGGCGCGCGAGGTTGAGGTAGGGCGCAGCCACGTCCTGGGCCGGGTCGAACGTCAGGTGCACATGCAGGCCCGGGTCGGCCGGTACACCGGCGGCGGCGTGCTCGGCGTCGGCGCAGGCGGGGTTGTCGCGGCGCTGGCAGATCTGCCAGCTCACGGCGTCCCAGACCTGGTGCAGGTCTTCGAGCCTGGCGCTGAAGACGTTTTTGGCGTCGCGCCACACCTGCAGCTCGCCCTTGCCCGCGTCGATAGGGCTGGACAGCGGGCGCGTCTTGCCGACGAAATGGCTGCAGATGGACAGGCCATGCTCACGCAGCGTCTGCATGACCTCGTTGCGCTCGGCGGTGCGCACCTGCAGCACCACGCCCAGCTCTTCGTTGAACAGCGCCTTGAGCGTGAGTTCTTCGCGGCGCGCGCTGACCTGGCCGGCCCAGTTCTTGGCGTCGCCCGCGTCCATGCGGCTGTCGTGGATGCCGTCGCCCTCGGTAACGAGCATGTCCACGTTCAGCGCCACACCGACGTGGCCGGCAAAGGCCATCTCGGCCACGGCGGCGAGCAGGCCGCCGTCGCTGCGGTCGTGGTAGGCCAGGATCTGGCCCTTGGCGCGCAGCGCGTTCACAGCGTTGACGAGCTGAACCAGGTCCTGGACGTCGTCGAGGTCGGGCACGGTGTCGCCGGCCTGGTCCAGCACCTGGCCCAGGATGCTGCCGCCCATGCGGCACTGGCCCTTGCCCAGGTCCACCAGCACCAGCGTGGTGTCTTCCTCGGTGGCGTCGAGCTGCGGCGTGAGCGTGCCGCGCACGTCCTGCAGCGTGGCGAAGCTGGTGACGATCAGGCTCACGGGCGAAACGACCTTTTTCTGCGCGTCGCCATCCTTCCACTGCGTGCGCATCGACAAGCTGTCCTTGCCCACGGGGATGGACACGCCCAGTTGCGGGCACAGCTCCAGGCCCACGGCCTTGACGGTGGCGTACAGCGCGGCGTCTTCACCGGGCTCGCCGCAGGCGGCCATCCAGTTGGCCGACAGCTTCACGCGCGGCAGCTCGATAGGCGCGGCCAGCAGGTTGGTGATGGCTTCGGCCACCGCCATGCGGCCCGAGGCCGGGGCGTTGATGGCGGCCAGCGGCGTGCGCTCGCCCATAGCCATGGCCTCGCCGGCGAAGCCCTTGTAATCGGCCAGCGTGACGGCGCAGTCGGCCACGGGCACCTGCCAGGGCCCAACCATCTGGTCACGGTGCGTGAGGCCGCCCACGGTGCGGTCGCCAATGGTGATGAGAAAGCGCTTGGACGCCACGGTGGGGTGGCTCAGCACGTCGATCACGGCCTTCTGAAGCGGCACGCCGGTCAGGTCGATGGGCGTGAACTGGCGCTGCACGGTGGTCACGTCGCGGTGCATCTTGGGCGGCTTGCCCAGCAGCACCGACATGGGCATATCCACCGGCAGCTTCTGGTCTTCCGCATGCGCGGCGGGGTCTTCCAGCACCAGCTGGCGTTCCTCCGTGGCGGTACCGATCACGGCAAACGGGCAGCGCTCGCGCTCACAGAAGGCGCGGAACAGTTCCAGCGACTCGGGTGCGATGGCCAGCACGTAGCGCTCCTGGCTCTCGTTCGACCAGATTTCCTTGGGCGCCATGCCCGATTCTTCGAGCTGCACGGCGCGCAGATCAAAGCGCGCACCGCGTCCGGCGTCGTTCGTCAGCTCGGGGAAGGCGTTGGACAAGCCGCCCGCGCCCACGTCGTGGATGGCCAGGATGGGGTTGTCCGTGCCCAGCGCCCAGCAGTGGTTGATGACCTCCTGCGCGCGGCGCTCGATCTCGGGGTTGCCGCGCTGCACAGAGTCAAAATCCAGCTCGGCCGCGTTCTGGCCCGTGGCCATGGAGCTGGCTGCGCTGCCGCCCATGCCGATGCGCATGCCGGGGCCGCCAAGCTGCACCAGCAGCGAGCCGGCGGGGAATTCGATCTTTTGCGTGAGCCGGGCGTCGATGCTGCCCAGGCCGCCCGCAATCATGATGGGCTTGTGGTAGCCACGTGCCACGCCCGCCACGGTCTGCTCGTATTCGCGGAAATAGCCCGCCAGGTTGGGGCGCCCGAACTCGTTGTTGAACGCAGCGCCGCCCAGCGGCCCCTCGGTCATGATCTGCAGCGGGCTGGCGATGTGCGACGGCTTGCCGCCTTCCTGGTCCGACGCGCCGCCCCACAGCTTGGAGACGGTGAAGCCCGTCAGGCCCGCCTTGGGCTCGGAGCCGCGCCCGGTAGCGCCCTCGTCGCGGATCTCGCCGCCCGCGCCGGTGGAGGCGCCGGGAAACGGCGAGATGGCCGTGGGGTGGTTGTGCGTTTCCACCTTCATCAGCACATGCTGGACAGCGCTTTCTTTTTGATAGCTGCTGGCGCTTATCCCGTCTGCCTTGGAGGCCATTTTTGCTACAAATCGCTCAACGGTATGACCTTCCATCACCGAGGCGTTGTCAGAGTACGCCACCACGGTGTGCTGCGGGCTGGTCTGGTGCGTGTGGCGGATCATGCCGAACAGGCTCTTGTCCTGCGCCACGCCGTCGATGGTGAACTGGGCGTTGAAGATTTTGTGGCGGCAGTGCTCGCTGTTGGCCTGCGCGAACATCATCAGCTCCACGTCGGTGGGGTTGCGCTTGAGCCCCTGAAAGGCGGTGACGAGGTAGTCGATTTCATCGTCGGCCAGGGCCAGGCCCCACTGGGTGTTGGCGGCCACCAAAGCGGCGCGGCCGCCCGCCAGCACGTCCACATGCTCCATGGGCTGGGGCGGCAGCTCGGTGAACAGGGCCTGCATATCGGCCAGGTCGAACAGCACCGATTCGGTCATGCGGTCGTGCAGCAGCGCGGCCACCTGCGCCAGTTGCTCGGCATTCAAAGTGGGCTTGCCCAGCAGGCTCGATGCCATCTGGATGCGGTATTCGGTGGCGCGCTCGACGCGGCGCAGCTGCAGCCCGCAGTTGCGCGCGATGTCGGTGGCCTTGGAAGCCCAGGGCGACACGGTGCCCAGGCGCGGCGTGACGATGATGGCCGCGCCATCGGCCGGGCCCTGGTACGGGTCGCCGTAGGTCAGCAGCGCGGCCAGGCGCTCGTGCTGCTCGGGCGTGGGCGGTGCATCGGTAGCCACCAGGTGCACGAAGCGCGCTGCGATAGCGGCGATCTTCGGGTGGATGGCTTCAAGTGCGGGCTGGAGTTGCTGGGCGCGAAAGGGGCTGAGGGCGTTGCCGCCCGCAATCGTGGTCAGGTGCAAGGTCACGTTGACGGCCTGGGTAGGTGGTGAGGGAGAGGATGACCGGGCAGCGGCCCGCGCGATCGAAGCCCGCCATTTTACCGGGCTACCGGGTGGGCACGCAGGCGTCGCCCTGCACGAACCAGAGGCCGATGGGATAATTCCACCCCATGAGCATCACCATCAAAGACGCTGCGGACATTGAAGGCATGCGCCTGGCGTGCCGCCTGGCCTCGGAAGTCCTGGACTACATCGCGCCCCACATCAAGCCGGGCATCACCACGGCGGAAATCGACCGCCTCGGCGCCGAATGCATGGCCCAGCAGGGCACCATTTCGGCCACCGTCGGCTACCAGCCGCCGGGCTACCCGGCCTACCCCGCCTCGCTGTGCACCTCGGTGAACCACGTGGTGTGCCACGGCATCCCGAACGACAAGCCGCTGAAGAAAGGCGACATCGTGAACGTGGACGTCACCGTCATCACCAAAGACGGCTGGTATGGCGACAACAGCCGCATGTACCTGATCGGCGAATGTTCGATTGCCGCCAAGCGCCTGTGCGCCATCACTTTCGAGGCGATGTGGCACGGCATCGTGCAGGTCAAGCCCGGCGCACGCCTGGGCGACATCGGCCACGCCATCCAGAAATTTGCCGAAGGGCACGGTTTTTCGATCGTGCGCGAGTTCTGCGGCCACGGCATCGGCAAGAACTTCCACGAAGAACCCCAGGTGCTGCACTACGGCCGCCCCGGCACGCTCGAAGAACTCAAGCCCGGCATGGTGTTCACCATCGAGCCCATGATCAACGCCGGCCGGCGCGAGATCAAGGAGTTCGGCAACGACGGCTGGACCATCGTCACCAAGGACCGCAGCCTCTCGGCGCAGTGGGAGCACACCGTGCTCGTCACGCCCACGGGCTACGAAGTGATGACGCTCTCGGCCGGCTCGCCCCCGCTGCCTTCCTTCGTCACGGCGACCGCGACCTGAAATGAGTCCCCCCCTGAGCCGCTTCGCGTCTTCCCCCCAGGGGGACGCCCCCAACGCGGCGGGGCGGCCCTTGCACGGGGGCCGCTGGCCCGGACCGCGCCGGTATCAAGCGTAGGGGGCGGCATGCAGCGCGGTGGAGCCCCCGAAACGCAACACGTGCATGGATATTGCTTGGTGAGGCCATGACCGAACTCCACGCCCTGCGCGACGCCTACCGTCTCCAGAAAAAAAACCTGCTGACCGCGCTGCTGACCCAGGGCAGCTCATCGCGCGGCATCCATGCCTTGCTGCGCAAGCTCTCGCGCCTGGCCGATGGACTGCTGTGCACACTGTGGCAACGCGCCGCCCTGCCCCCGGGGCTGGTGCTGGCGGCCGTGGGCGGCTATGGCCGCGAACAGCTCTTTCCGTACTCCGACATCGACGTGCTGGTGCTGCTGCCCGGTGATCTGCCGCAGCCCGAGGCCGTGCGCACCCAGATCGAGGGCTTCATCCGCAGCTGCTGGGACGCCGGGCTGGAGATTGGCTCCAGCGTGCGCACCGTGGAGGAATGTCTGGCCGAGGCGGCCAACGACGTGACCGTGCAGACCTCGCTGCTCGAAGCCCGCCGCGTGTGCGGCGACGCGGCGCTGTTCGCCCACTTCGAGCACCAGTTTGGTGCACAGCTCGACCCCCACGCCTTCCTCACGGCCAAGACGCTGGAGATGCGCCAGCGCCACACCAAGCACGAGAACACCCCCTACGCGCTGGAACCCAACTGCAAGGAATCCCCCGGCGGGCTGCGCGACCTGCACCTCATCCTGTGGGTGGCACGCGCCGCCGGGCTGGGCCGCAGCTGGCCGGAGCTGGCCGAAAGCGGCCTGGCCACGCCCTACGAGGTGCGCCAGATCCAGCGCAACGAAGCCCTGCTGTTCATGGTGCGCGCGCGCCTGCACGCCCTGGCCGGGCGGCGCGAAGACCGGCTGGTGTTCGACCTGCAGACCGCCGTGGCCGAATCGCTCGGCTACCGCTCGCAGGCGCCCGACGGCACGCGCTTGGCCTTGCGCGCCAGCGAGGCGCTGATGCGCCGCTACTACTGGGCTGCCAAGGCGGTGACGCAGCTATGCCAGATCCTGCTGCTCAACATCGAAGACCGGCTGAACCCGCCCGCCCAGGCGCCCCAGCCCATCAACGAGCGCTTTCTGGACCGGGGCGGCATGATCGAGGTGGCCAGCGACGACCTGTACCAGCGCGACCCGCACGCCATCCTCGAAACCTTCCTGCTCTACCAAAGCTCCACCGGGCTGCAGAACCTTTCGGCGCGCACGCTGCGCGCGCTCTACAACGCGCGCGGCGTGATGGACGCCGCCTTCCGGCGCGACCCGGTGAACCGCGCCACCTTCATGCGCATCCTGCAGCAGCCCTCGGGCATCACGCACGCCATGCGGCTGATGAACCAGACCTCGGTGCTGGGGCGCTATCTGTGGCCGTTCCGCCGCATCGTCGGGCAGATGCAGCACGACCTGTTCCACGCCTACACGGTGGACCAGCACATCCTCATGGTGCTGCGCAACGCGCGGCGCTTCTTCATCGCCGAGCACGCGCACGAATACCCCTTCTGCTCACAGCTTGCGGGCGGCTGGGACAAGCCCTGGGTGCTGTTCACCGCCGCACTGTTCCACGACATCGGCAAGGGGCGCGGCGGCGACCATTCGCAGATCGGCGCCGTGGAGGCACGGCGCTTTTGCCGTCAGCACGGCGTGGCGCGCGAGGACACCCGACTCATCGAATTCCTGGTGCGCGAGCACCTGACCATGAGCAACGTGGCGCAGAAGCAGGACCTTTCCGACCCCGACGTCATCACTGCCTTTGCCCAGCGCGTGGGCAACGAGCGCTACCTCACCGCGCTGTACCTGCTCACCGTGGCCGAT
>JANJVG010000223.1 GCA_024710165.1 Burkholderiaceae bacterium | reverse complement strand
GAAGTACAGCAAGACCGCTGACCTGCTGTGCGAGAAGGGCCGTTTCGGCCAGAAGACCGGTGCGGGCTGGTACGACTACGTGCCCGGCAAGCGCGACGCCATCCCGAACGCCGAAGTGGTCAAGATGATCGAGGACCACCGAGCCTCGCTCGGCATCACGCCCCGCAAGATTTCGGACGAAGAAATCGTGCAGCGCCTGGTGTTCGCCCTGGTCAACGAAGCCGCCTACATCCTCGAAGAAGGCATTGCCAACAAGGCCAGCGACATCGACGTGGTCTACATCTTCGGCTACGGCTTCCCGGTGTACCGTGGCGGCCCGCTGAACTACGCCAACGAAGTCGGTCTGTTCAACGTGGTGCAGGCCATGAACCGCTTTGCCAAGAACCCGCTGGACGACGCTGCGTTCTGGAAGCCCGCCCCGCTGCTGGCCAAGCTGGCTGCTGAAGGCAAGACCTTCCAGTAAGCGCCCAGCCACACCACCGAACAAGGATCCAACATGACATCCGCAGTAATCGTATCGACCGCACGCACCCCCCTGACGAAGAGCTGGAAGGGTGCCTTCAACATGACCCACGGCGCCACCCTGGGTGGCCACGTGATCGAGCACGCTATCCAGCGCGCCGGCATTGACGCTGCCGAAGTGGACGACGTCATCATGGGCTGCGGCACCCCCGAAGGTGCCAGCGGCGCCAACATCGCCCGCCAGGCCGCGCTGCGCGCCGGCTGCCCCATCACCGTGTCGGGCATGACGGTGAACCGCTTTTGCTCGTCCGGCCTGCAGACCATTGCCCTGGCGGCGCAGCGCATCATTGCCAATGAAGGCGACGTGTACGTGGCCGGTGGCCTGGAAACTATCTCCTGCACAGCGCAGGAAATGAACAAGCACATGCTGCAGGAAACCTGGCTGATGAAGCACAAGCCCGAGGTGTACTGGCCCATGCTGCAAACGGCCGAGCAGGTCGCCAAGCGCTACAACATCAGCCGCGAAGCCATGGACGAATACGGCGCCGCCAGCCAGCAAAAGGCCAGCGCCGCGCTGGAAGCCGGCCTGTTCACCGCTGAAATCGCCCCCATCACCGTGACCATGGGCGTGGCCGACAAGGTCATGGGCCTGACCACCAAGCAGGTGACCGTGAGCGTGGACGAAGGCATCCGCGCCGGCACCACCTATGACGGCATCAAGGGCCTGCGCTCGGCTCTGCCGGGTGGCCTGGTTTCCGCCGGTAATGCCAGCCAGCTGTCGGACGGCGCCGGTGCCGTGGTTGTCATGCACGAAGACCTGGCCGCCAAGAAGGGCCTCAAGCCCTTGGGCCGCTTCCTGGGCTTTGCCGTGGCCGGTTGCGAGCCTGATGAAATGGGCATCGGCCCCGTGTTCGCCGTTCCCAAGGTGCTCAAGCGTCTGGGCCTGACCATCAACGACATCGATCTGTGGGAGCTGAACGAAGCCTTCGCCGTGCAGGTGCTCTACTGCCGCGACAAGCTGGGCATCCCTGCCGACAAGCTCAACGTCAACGGCGGCGCCATCGCCGTGGGCCACCCCTTCGGCATGAGCGGCCAGCGCCTCACCGGCCATGCCCTCATCGAAGGCAAGCGCCGCGGTGCCAAGAAAGTCTGCGTCACCATGTGCATTGGCGGCGGCATGGGTGCCGCAGGCATTTTTGAAGTGCTGTAAGCGCTGATCGCCTCAGCGGCAAGCACAAACGCCCCGCGCAAACCGAGAGGTTCGCGCGGGGTGTTTGCTTTTATTTTGATAGCTACCGGCGCTTTCTGGATAAGGGCTGGAAGCCTTTTTTACTTGAGATGCCGAAAGCGGAGATCGGCCTGCTGTGGCCGATTTGCAGCCGACGATTTCCAGGTCCGACAGGCTCATGGAGGCCACAACATGAAAACGGGGCCCGGAAGCCGTGGTCAAACCCCCAAAAACCGCCGTTGGATGCGCTTGAGGGTGCCGCGGGAGGGGTGCACCCTGCAAGAGGCGTTAACGGTCTACTTTTGCACTTCCGAAATTCCTTTGACGACAAGCTGCAGCGGAGTGTGGGCATCAGCCACAACGGCGTGCATGAGGGTGCCCTTCACGGTGACGTGCTTGCCAGCATAGTGTCCGACACTCGCGCCTTTCAGGGTGTAGAGCATGATTTCCCGCTGGTTCGCTTCTGCACTCTCGTAGGCGTTGGGTCCTTCGGAGATGCAGATGGGCTCATCGAGGCGGAGAAAAGCGTGCTTTTCCTCCGGTTTCCGATGGCGAGCAGCGCCTTGTGCGATCTCCTTGGGCGCTTTCAGCACCACTTCACCCCTGAGTTGGACCGGGATGTAGTCGTAGGCAAAGCAGGCACTGAGCGCATGGCTCGACAGCGCAGAAAGCGCAAGCAGGAGCAGCGCCGAGCGTGATTTTTTCATGGGTCATTCCAGACAGGCGAGCAAATGGACACGTTGCGAAGGGAGCCCTCAGGCCCCCGGTTGATGGGGGCCAATGCAAGGAATTGCCGCTACGATCACCACGCACGTGACCCCCGAAAAACCGGCAGAAATTGTAGGGCGCTTCGTGCAGGCCACAGGGCAGGCGAATCCGGCTTGCACACCCGGCGAGCATGGTACTCGCCGCGTCGCGCATCTGACACGCCTTCCCGGCGGCGCGCACCCATAATTTGCGGTATGACAAGCTCCCTCCGCTCCACCCTCGACTTCCTGTTGTACGACTGGCTCCATGCCGAGTCGCTCACCGCGCGCGAGCGCTTTGCCGACCATTCGCGCGAAACGTTTGACGCCGTGCTCGACACCTGCGAGCGCATTGCGCGCGAGAAATACGCACCCTTCAACCGGACGGTGGACGTGCAGGAGCCGCATTTCGACGGCGAGAAGGTCATCCTGCCGCAATGCACCTACGAAGCGCGCCAGGCCTATGCCGATAGCGGCATGCTCAGCGCCGCGCAGGACTATGAGCTGGGCGGCATGCAACTGCCCTACCTGGTGGAGTCGGCGGCGGGCAGCTTCTTTGGCTGCGCGTCCATCAGCATCGGCTCCAACCTGCTGACCACGGGCAACGCCAACGCCATCCTGGTGCATGGCACGCCGATGCAGCAGCAGGTGTTTGCCGCCAACGAATTCAACGGCCGCTGGGCGGGCACCATGTGCCTGAGCGAGCCGCAGGCAGGCTCGTCCTTGAGCGACATCACCACGCGCGCCGCGGCCGATGGCGACGGTTTCGAGGCCGACCCGCTGGGCCCGCGCTACCGCCTGCGCGGCAACAAGATGTGGATCAGCTCGGGCGACCACGAGCTGACCGAGAACATCGTGCACCTGGTGCTGGCCAAGATTCCGGGGCCCGACGGCAAGCTGGTGCCGGGCGTGAAGGGCATCTCGCTGTTCATCGTGCCCAAGAAGCTGGTGGACACCGAAGGCAAGCTCACTGGCGAGCGCAACGATGTGGCCCTGGCCGGCCTGAACCACAAGCTGGGCTGGCGCGGCACCACCAACACGCTGCTCAACTTTGGCGAGGGCAAGTACCCGGTGCGCGGTGGCTCGGGCGCCATCGGCTACCTGGTAGGCAAGCCGGGCGAGGGCCTCAAGTGCATGTTCCACATGATGAACGAGGCGCGCATTGCCATTGGCATGGCCGCCACCATGCTGGGCCTGGCGGGCTACTACGCCAGCCTGGACTACGCCAAGACCCGCCTGCAGGGCCGCCCTGTCGGTAATGGCGGCAAGGACGCGAGCAGCCCCCAGGTGCGCCTGATCGAGCATGCCGATGTCAAGCGCATGCTGCTGGCGCAAAAGAGCTACAGCGAGGGGGCGCTGGCGCTCAACCTGTACTGCGCCAAGCTGGTCGACGAAGGCCGCACGGGCGATGCCGAGGCCGCCGCGCAGGCCAAGCTGCTGTTGGAGGTGCTCACGCCCATCGCCAAGAGCTGGCCCAGCGAGTTCTGCCTGGAGGCCAATTCGCTGGCCATCCAGATCCACGGGGGCTACGGCTACACGCGCGACTTCCCGGTGGAGCAGTACTGGCGCGACAACCGCCTGAACATGATCCACGAGGGCACGCACGGCATCCAGGCCGCCGACCTGCTGGGCCGCAAGGTCATCATGCAGGGCGGGGCAGGACTGCAATTGCTGGCGCGCACCATGGGCGCCACCATCGCCCAGGCGCGCGGGCTACCCGCGCTGTCGGGCTATGCCGACCAGCTCGCCCAGGCCCTGCAGGACGTGACCGCAGCCACCCAGGCCGCCTGGTCCACCGGCAACCCCAACGAGGCGCTGGCCAATGCCGTGCCCTACCTGCAGGCCTTCGGCCACATGGTGCTGGCCTGGATGTGGCTGGATGTGGCGTGCAAGGTACTGGCGCAGGACGCTACGCTTTCAGTAGCTGCTAACGCAGGCAGAATGGGCGCTGCACGCTATTTCTTCCACTATGAACTGCCTAGAATCAGCGCCTGGCTGCGCGTGGTGAGTTCGCGCGACGCCACTTGCGCTACCCTGGCTGAAGACGCCTTCTGAGTGGCGCCCCCGGGGGGCTGGTTACCATGGCTTGCGGTGCTGTGCCACCGGGCCCGAGCTTCCCCCGCTCAATCGCTCAGGAGACAGGCGAGCTGCCAGCTCGCAGCGCACAATTGCTTGCAATGCCCGGGTGCCATCGCGCGATCCGGGCCTGAAACCTTCTTAGGAGAATCCCATGACCCGTACCATCCAGCAACTGTTCGACCTGAAGGGCAAAACCGCCCTGGTCACCGGCGGCTCGCGCGGCCTGGGCCTGCAACTGGCGCACGCGCTGGGCGAGGCCGGTGCGCGCATCATGCTCAGCTCGCGCAAGGCGGGTGACCTGGAAGAGGCCGCCGCCGAGTTGCAGGCCGCCGGCATCGACGCGCGCTGGATCGCCGCTGATTGCGCTCTGGAAGCCGAAATCCACCGCCTGGCGCGCGAGACCATGGAGCGCATGGGCGAGATCGACATCCTCATCAACAACGCCGGCGCCACCTGGGGCGCCCCCGCCGAAGACCACCCGGTCGAGGCCTGGGACAAGGTGATGAACCTCAACGTGCGCGGCTACTTCTTGCTGAGCCAGTATGTCGCCAAGCACAGCATGATCGGGCGGCGCAGCGGCAGCATCATCAACGTGGCGTCCATCGCCGGCCTGGGCGGCAACCCGCAGGGCATGAACACCATTGCCTACAACACCTCCAAGGGCGCGGTCATCAACTTCACGCGCGCGCTGGCGGCCGAATGGGGCAAGTACGGCATCCGCGTCAACGCCATCTGCCCGGGCTTCTTCCCGAGCAAGATGACCATGGGCACGCTCAAGGCGCTGGGCGAAGAGAACCTGATTGGCCACGCCCCCCTGGGCCGCCTGGGCGACGACGAAGACCTCAAGGGCCTGTGCGCGCTGCTGGCG
>JANJVG010000218.1 GCA_024710165.1 Burkholderiaceae bacterium | reverse complement strand
GCTTGATGAGGGTGACTTTGAGGCCGCGCGATTCGAGGATCGCGGCAAGGGAGGCTGAGGCGATTCCCTTGCCCAGGGAAGACACCACACCGCCGGTGACGAAGACAAATTTGGTCATGTCTTTTTAAGGTGGTGGGAAATCGGAATTATAGAGGGCGGCCCCGACTCGGCATCGTTCGCCCGCCGCGAGGGGGTGTTCCGTCTGCTAAATTGCGGCCCATGAATGAGCTTGCCGGCAAACACATCGTCCTGGGCCTCAGCGGAGGCGTAGCCTGTTACAAATCGGCGGAACTGTGCCGTGCGCTCATCAAGGAGGGCGCCACCGTGCAGGTGGTGATGACCGAGGCAGCCGCCCAGTTCATCACACCCGTCACCATGCAGGCGTTGTCGAACCGGCCCGTGTACGGCTCGCAATGGGATGCGCGCGAAGCCAACAACATGCCGCACATCAACCTGAGCCGCGAGGCCGATGCTGTCCTGATCGCGCCCTGCAGCGCCGACTTCATCGCGCGCCTGGCGCAGGGCCGGGCCGACGAACTGCTGAGCCTGCTGTGCCTGGCGCGGCCCGCGCAGCAGGTGCCGCTGCTGCTGGCGCCGGCCATGAACCGCGAGATGTGGGCGCACCCCGCCACGCAGCGCAACCTGGCCCAGGTGGCGCAGGACAGCGCCACGGTGCTGGCCGTGGGCAACGGCGACCAGGCCTGCGGTGAAACGGGTGACGGCCGTATGCTGGAGCCGGCGGAACTGCTGGAAGAGGTTATCGCCTTTTTCACGCCCAAGGTGCTGGCGGGCCAGAAGGTGCTGGTCACGGCGGGCCCCACGTTCGAGGCCATTGACCCGGTGCGCGGCATCACCAACCACTCCAGCGGCAAGATGGGCTTTGCCATCGCGCGCGCGGCCCGCGAGGCCGGCGCCGAAGTCACGCTGGTGGCGGGCCCCGTCCACCTGTCCACCCCTCGCGGTGTGCAACGCATCAACGTGCAGTCAGCACAAAATATGCTTGAAACCGTTATGCATAAAGCGCAAGCAGCTACCGTTTTCATAGCGACTGCGGCGGTAGCCGATTGGCGCCCGGCCACGCAGGCCGATCAGAAGATCAAGAAAGACGGTTCGGGCCAGACACCGGTGCTGGGCTTTGTCGAGAACCCGGACATCCTGGCCACTGTGGCCCAGTCGCAGCACGCGCTGGTGGGCGACCTGTTCTGCGTGGGTTTTGCGGCCGAAAGCCACGACCTGCTGGCACACGCCACAGCCAAGCGTGCGCGCAAGGGCGTGCCGCTGCTGGTGGGCAATATCGGCCCGGCCACGTTTGGTCAGGACGACAATGCGCTGCTGCTGGTGGACGCCCACGGCCACCGCGAGCTGCCGCGTGCCTCCAAGCGCACCCTGGCGAGGCAGCTCGTGGCGGAGATCGCCATGCGGCTGCCGCGCTGATCCCTACCGAGGAGGTATGCCATGTTCCGCCAGACCCGGCCCGAATGGGATGCGCCGCCCGACGGTGATTTTGCGCGCTATGTGGAGCGGCTGACCTCGGCCCAAGCGTCCGCCAAGCCGTCGGCGCCGGTGCAGCCTCAGCCGCAGGAGCCCAAGGCGGCGCGTCCTCCGTCGAACGCGGGCGCGACGGCTGCCCCGCCAGACCTGGCGCCACTGTGGGCGCCTTTCGCGGGTGCGCTGCAGATCGTGCGCTCGGTGCTGCTGGTGCTCACACTGGCGCATGGAGCGGCCCTCTTCGTGTTCGGCAAGGGCTCGTTGCCGGGTCTGCTGTTCACGGGGGGGTTGTGGTGGGGGCTGGGCCGGGTGGCCGCAGTGGTGTCCGGCCTGAAATCGCCCGGAGGTGGACGGGCACCGATCCATATCGCGCCGCCGCATGAGCGGCTGCGCCAGCTCGCGCAGCAGCGCGACACAGGAAAGAAGCAGTGAAGATCGACGTCAAGATTCTCGACACGCGCATGGCGGACCAGTTGCCCGCCTATGCCACGCCTGGCAGCGCGGGGCTCGACCTGCGGGCCTGCCTGGATGCACCACTCACGCTGGAACCCAACGCCTGGCAGCTGGTACCCACGGGCATCGCCATCCATCTGTGCGACCCTGGCTATGCCGCGCTGATCCTGCCGCGCTCGGGGCTGGGCCACAAGCACGGCATCGTGCTGGGCAACCTCGTGGGGCTGATCGACAGCGACTACCAGGGGCAGCTCATGGTCAGCGCCTGGAACCGCAGCCCGCAGGCTTTCACGCTGCAGCCCATGGAGCGGCTTGCGCAGTTGGTCATCGTGCCGGTGGTGCAGGCCCAGTTCAATGTGGTGACCGATTTTGCCTCTGCCAGCGAGCGCGGCGCGGGCGGCTACGGCTCTACGGGGACCGTGTGATCCTGCGTAAGAGTGGGCTCGGGTAGGAGTGTGCTGACAGGGCCGCAGGTGGTTGTCTGGCGCCCTTCCCGGCCCTTGCCGGGCACGGGGAACCCTTTTACGTCTGTTCCAATCTCCTCAGTGCCCGGATTCGGGCGTACACAATTCAATGGCAGGAGGAGTGCACCATGCGTCATCTGAAGTTTTTCCGAATTTCCTTGCTGGCAGGGAGCGTCGCTCTGGCGCTGGGTTTGGTGGGCTGCGCGCCCTACCAACAGAGGCCTGCGGCTTACCCCGCCTCGCCCTACTCGGGTGGAGCTTATCCGGCCCAGGCGCCTATGGGTATCGAATATGGACGGGTGTCTGATATCGGGGTGCTGCAGGGCACGCATCGGGGGCAAGCCACAGGTGCAGGTGCTTTGATTGGTGCGGTCGTGGGCGGAGTTCTGGGAAACCAGGTGGGCCGGGGCAGCGGCCGCGCCGCGGCAACCGCTGTGGGTGTTGTCGGCGGCGCACTGGCCGGCAACGCCCTTGAAGAGCGCGGCGGCGCAGGTGGCAGCGATGCCGCGCGTTACCGCATCACCATCCACCTTGATCGGGGTGGTCAGCGTGTGTACGACGTGCTTTCGGTGCAAGACCTGCGTGTGGGCGACAGAGTTCGGCTCTACAACCACCAGATTTCCCGCTATTGATTCGCCACGGCTGCCGGGGTAGCCGTTTGCAGGCCTTTTCAGTGCAGCAACGGGTTGTCCGGAGATTGGGGCTGCACGCGAAAGAAGCCTGTGCCGGCGGTTCCGCGGCCCACCTCCTCCTCTGTGGCCTCGCGTACGCCGCACACCTTCAGGTGCAGGCGCAGAGCAATACCTGACAGGGGATGATTGCCGTCCAGCACGACATGCTCGGGGTAGATTTCAGACACCGTGTAAAGGGCATCACGCGGAGCGTCCGGGTTGCAGCCTTCTGGCAGTGCACCGCCCTCAAAGGTCATACCTTCTTCGATTTCGGGCGGAAAGAGGGAGCGAGGCTCCAGAAACAGCAGCACGTCCTGAAAGTCGCCAAAAGCCTCCTCTGGCTCCAGGTGCAGCGAGAGTGTCGCGCCCACGCTGTGTCCTTGCAAGGCCTCCTCGATACGGGCGAGCAAGTCGGTGCCTCCCACCAAAAATTCGACGGGCTCGGCGAGAACGTCCAGGGTTTCGCCCAAAGTGTCTTCAAGGGTCCAGGTTAGTGCGACCACGCATTGTTCAGTGATTTCCATAGGAGAATTGTCGCAGTTTGATCCAAGGTCCGGCAAAGCGGGGGACGTCCCGCGGGCCGAACCGGCAAGGGTGCTCGCCGCAGCGTTTCGCCCGGGCCGGTCGGCGTGCCTCACCACCCATCCCCGGAGAGTCCGATGCCAGCCGATGCGCCCCTCTTGCCCGAACCATCCACCCCCTCCTTGCCCGAGGGACGTTTCAGCGGTCGCGAGGCCTTTCAGCAGCTGGTCCGCGATGCGCTTGGGGTGGCTGCCCGCGATGGCTGGAGGGAAATCATCCTCAGTGACTCCAATTTTCACGATTGGCCGCTCGGTGAAAAAGCCGTGGTGGAGTCTTTGCAGGGGTGGGCTGGTCGAGGTCGGCGCATGACGATGCTGGCATGCTCGTACGATGAAATCGTGCGGCGCCATGCCCGGCTGGTGCGCTGGCGTGGCACCTGGGACCACATTCTCACCTGCCGCGTCAGCCCCGCAGCCGATCCGCTGGACATACCCAGTGCTATCTGGTCTCCCGACTGGGTCTTGCAACGGATTGACCCTGAGCGTTGTGTCGGTATCACCGGGCGCGAGCCCGATCGCCGTGTTTTGTTGCGCGAAACCCTCAACGAGTGGATTCGCAGCAAGAGCTCCCCGGGTTTTCCCTCGACCACCCTGGGGTTGTGACTGAAGGGCCCGATTGGGGGCGGAGATTTGTCAGTTTTGCGTCAGTTGTTCCCTCGATCTGATGAAATCAACACTTTTTCAGTGTTATCCAGTATTGACGAATACCCAATATAATCCCCGGCTGAGTTGAAAACGTGTCCCGTTGGGGCACTCTCTGCCAGAGCGGAGCCGGGCTGCAAGAGGCTGGGCGTTGTGGCATTTTTTGTTTTTTTGACCGTCCTCAAGGAAAACCTGAAATGAACAAGTCTCTCGTTATCGCCTCCCTGATCGCTGCTGCTGCCCTGGCCGCCTGTGGCAAGAAGGAAGAGCCGGCTCCCGCGCCTGCACCGGCCCCCGCAGTGGTCGAGCCCGCAGCTGCTCCTGCAGCTCCTGCCGCCCCCGCATCGGAAGCTGCAGCGGCTGCAACCGACGCTGCTTCTGCAGCGGCCGCCCCTGCTGCTGACGCTGCCGCCCCTGCAGCCGACGCAGCCTCTGCTGCCAAGTAATTTCCAGCGTTGCGCATTGCGGCGCCGCATGGCCCGAAGCGCTCGCTATCAAGCCCCGTGCCGTCGCTGGCCGGGGTTTTTTCATGTGCGCCCAGCATGGGCGCACACAAGCGGGTGCAAGTCCCGCTGCAAGCTGGTCACCGTGAGCAAAGTGAAGCGCAACTGCATGAGGGCGACCGAGTGTGGGAAGGAAGCGCGGAGCGTAAATCGTGAGCTGATGAACAAGAACCGCATAGAAGGCGCTGTCAAGCAGGGCGAGTGGGCATGAAACCATGAAGCTCTTGTGACCAAGGCTTGGGTGGCGTAGATGCGGCGGTTGTGCGATGAAGGTGTGCGTTCTTACCTGGGGAGATCTCGCCTTGTCGGTGAAAGCCCGACGGTTTTTTTGCTTGAGCGAGAAGTTAGCAGAGGTCGTAATAGCTGGAGCCGGGGCCGCTGAGGCCACAAGGCAAAAGCGAAGGACCGAACGAGAGTAGGTGACTGAGGACATGCAAAGCCACAAGGTCATGCGTCAGATGCCGGAGCAATCCGGGAGGGCAGGAAGGCGGCACGGTGAAGCCGGGCCAGACACTGCCAGCGACGAAACCCGAGGTACGTTGCACGAACACCCAGCTACAGGGTCGACAAAGCCGATAGCAGACACAGGTGGCCTGATGCAGGCAGCGCTGACGAGACAGAACCTGCTACTGGCGTGGAAACGGGTCAAGGCCCACAAAGGCGCAGCCGGGGTGGACGGACTCGACATCGAGCAGACTGCCCAACGGATTCGCCAGAGTTGGCCGGACAAGGCGTTCGAGGCGCGGGGCTACAGCTTCGCGCGCTACGCCGACGACTGCAACGTTTATGTGGGCAGCCAACGCGCAGGTGAACGGGTGATGGCCTACCTCAGGAAGCTGTACGCGGGTTTGAAGCTTCAGATCAATGAAGCCAAAAGCGCGGTGGCCAGCGCCTTCGGGCGCAAGTTCCCGGGGTACGCGCTATGGGTGGCCAAAGGCCGGGAAGTCAAATGTGCAGTGGCCCACAAGGCACTGGACAACTTCAAGGCCCGCATCCGACAGCTCACGCGCCGCTCGGGCGGACGCAGCATGGAGCAAGTGGTGGAGAAGCT
>JANJVG010000206.1 GCA_024710165.1 Burkholderiaceae bacterium | reverse complement strand
GCCGCATTGCCACACCCAAGATCGCCTGGGCGGCCTTCGCACTGATGCTGATCGGCGCGGTGATGAACAACCTGACGGTGTTCCAGGGCGGCTCCAGCGTCATGATGACCTCGTACGTGCCCATGATGGCGTCGTCGTGGTTCTACCTGGGCCTCATCCTGTTCGCCGTCGGCGCCCTGATTGCGTGTTTTGTGTTTTTCGGCACGCTGGTGGTCGCCAAGCGCGAAAAAACCTACGAAGGCTCGGTGCCCCTGGTGACGTTTGGCGCCATCACGGCCGCCATCATCGCGGTGTTCACCATTGCCTCCGGCGCGATCATCCTGATCCCCACCTACATGATGGCCATTGGCCTCATCAGTGAAGTCGATCCATTGATCTACCGCACCATCTGGTGGGCTTTCGGGCACTCGTCGCAGCAAATCAACGTGGCGGCGCACATCTCGATCTGGTATGCCGTGGCGGCCATCGCCTTCGGTGCCAAGCCCATGTCCGAGCGCGTCAGCCGTGGCGCCTTCCTGCTGTACATCCTGTTCCTGCAGCTTGCCAGTGCCCACCACCTGTTGGCCGACCCCGGCATCAGCACCGAGTGGAAAGTGGTGAACACCAGCTACTTCATGTACTTCGCCGTGCTGGCTTCGATGATCCACGCGCTGTCGATTCCTGGTGCCATGGAAGTGGCCCAGCGCGCACGCGGCTACGACAAGGGCCTGTTTGAGTGGCTGCGCAAGGCACCCTGGGGCAACCCCGTGTTCTCCGGCGTGTTCATCTCGCTCGTGGGCTTCGGCTTCCTGGGCGGCATCACCGGCGTGATGATGGGTACCGAGCAGCTGAACCTGCTGATCCACAACACCATTTACGTGCCTGGCCACTTCCACGCCACCGTGGTGATCGGTACGACGCTGACCTTCATGTCGCTGACGTACTTCCTGATTCCCGTGTTGTTCCGTCGCGAGATGATCAACCCGGGCCTGGCCAAGATCCAGCCGTACCTGTTCGGTTTCTCGATGTACTTCTTCTGCCTCGTGATGATGGGCGCCGGCACGCTGGGCGTTTCCCGCCGTCACTGGGACATGGCCTTCAGCGGCGCGGCCCTGGCCTACGAATGGCCCGGCGCTGCCTACCTGATGATGGGCCTGGTCAGCGTTGGCGGCATCATTGCCATCGCCGGTGGTGCGATCTACATCTACATCACCGTCGGCTCGCTGCTGTGGGGCAAGAAGCTGGATACCGGCACCGTGAGCGCCAAGTTCACCCCGGTGATGCGCGCTGCTCCCACCGCTGCCGCCCAGACGTACGGTTCCGCAGGTTTCGTGGCTCCTGGCACTTTCGTGCTGGCTGTGTTCTTCCTCGTGACCTTCGTGCTCTACTACTTCATCAACTGGAAGTACCTCGGTCAGCTCTGGGGCCTTAGCTAAGCGGGATACTGCGCCATGCACACCACCACGCTCAAGCCCGCCGGGCGCAGTGCAGCGCAGTTGACGCGCGACGTCATCTCGCTGTTCAAGCTGCGCATCGGTGTGCTGATCATGATTACCGCGCTCGTGGGCATGGCGGTCTCGCCCGGCCCCTCGCCCAGCATGGCACAGGTCCTCGTGCTGGCGCTGTCGGTGCTCATCGCGTCGGCGAGCGCGGGTGCGTTCAACCAGTATGTCGAGCACGAAAGCGACCGCCTGATGGCGCGTACGCGCGGCCGCGCGTTCGCCACCGGTGCGCTGCCCCACCACCCCGCCTGGCTGGCCCTCATGGCCGTGCTGCTGGCGGGGGCCGTGGCGGCGGCGTGGCTGGTGCTGAACGGGATGGCCGCGCTGTACGTCTTCCTGGGCGCCTTCTTCTACGGGGTGGTCTATACCCTGTGGCTGAAGCGCCGCAGCACGATGAACATCGTCATCGGCGGCCTGGCAGGCAGCTTCGCGGTGCTCGCGGGTGCCGCCGCCATCGATCCGCAGCTCGGGCCCCTGCCCATGCTGCTGGCGCTCGTTCTGTTCCTCTGGACGCCGCCCCACTTCTGGAGCCTGGCCATCGCCAACCGTGCGGACTATGCCCAGGCAGGCGTGCCCATGCTGCCCGTCGTCGTGGGGCCTGAGCGTGCAGCGCGCACGGTTCTGGTCAGCACGGTGGCGTTGTTCGTGGCCTCGCTGTTGCCCCTGGGCTTCGGTGCGGGTCCCGTCTATGCCGTTGGCGCACTCGCTGGCGGCCTGCATTTCGTGTACAAATCCTGGCTTCTGGCGCGCGACACCAACCGTGCCTCGGCCATGGGCTCCTTTTTCGCATCGCTGGTGCAGTTGAGCGTCCTGCTGGTCGCTGCCTGCATCGACGGCTTCATGCGATAACTTCCAGCGGCAGGAACTCCCCATGCATACCACAGCCCTTCTTCGCGGATACCTCGCGGTGGCGCTGTGTCTGGTCATGGGCCTGCTGCTGCCCCATTCTTCCCAGGCCGCGTCGCACACCGACATGGGCCTGGATCGTGATATGGCGCTGCGCCTGAGCCAGGAGGCGGTTGGCCGCAAAGTCGGCGACCATACCCTGCTCGACCGCGAGGGCCGTCCCGTGCGGCTGTCCTCTTACCGGGGCAAGCCGCTGCTGGTCAGCTTTATCTACACAGGCTGCTTCCAGGTCTGCCCCACCACCACGCGTTCGCTGCAGGAAACCGTGCAGGGCCTGCAGAAAGTCTTCGGCACCAGCCAGTTCAACGTGGTGAGCATTGGTTTCAACCAGCCCGACGATTCGCCCGTGGCGCTCAAGGCGTTTGCCGCCCAGTACCAGATCAACCAGCCCAGCTGGGAATTTCTGAGCCCTTCCATGAGCACGATTGGTGCCATTGCGAAGGACTTCGGTTTTGTCTATGCGCCGACCCCGGCCGGCTTCGACCATGTGCTCCAGGTGTCGCTGCTCGATGCCGACGGCCGCATCGTGCGCCAGATCTATGGTGAGAGCATCAAGCCCGCCGAGATCGGCGAGCCGATCAAGCAGCTGCTCAGCGGCATGCCGGTAGAGCCCGCCACGATGCTCGACGACGTGATGGACCGCATTCGCATTCTGTGCACCGTGTACGACCCCAAGACCGGCTCGTACCGCGTGGACTACACACTGCCCATCCAGATCGCGGGCGGCGTGACTTTTTTCATTCTCATGCTGGTGTTTTTCTTCAATGAGTGGCGCTCGAACCGGCCGGGCGCCCGCTCCAAGGGGGCGCGCAGCGTCTGACGCCCGCCGTTCAATGTCGCCTTCTGGTTCAGGCTTCGTTCGCGAAGACCTCCCCGTTCAGCAGTCCACCTCCCCGGTTCCCCGCATCGCCGATGCCTACCGCGCCATTGAGCATGTCTTCGATGTGCCGTTTGGCGGCGCCCTGAACCCGCTCAAACATCTCGGTGCACTGGGGTTCATGCTCTTCTGGCTGCTGGTGGTCAGTGGCGTGGTGCTCTATGTGCTGCTCGACACCTCGGCGGCGGGGGCATACCGCTCCATTGATGAACTGTCGCAGGTGCCCTGGATGCTGGGCACGGCCCTGCGCGGACTGCACCGCTACGCGGCCGACGGCTTCGTCATCGTCATGCTCGCGCACCTCGCGCGAGAATGGGTGCTGGGCCGCTACAAGGGCTTTCGCGCCGTTCCCTGGCTGACCGGCATTCCCCTGATTGCCCTGGCCTTCGTCTGCGGCATCGGCGGTTTCTGGCTCAACTGGGACCAGCTGGGCCAGTTCTCCGCCATCGCCACGGCGGAGTGGTTCGACGCGCTGCCCTTTCTTGCGTCGCCCCTCGCACGCAATTTCCTCGGCGACGCCAACCTGAACCGCCTGTTCACGCTGTTCGTCTTCGTTCACCTGGGCATGCCCCTGCTGATGGTGTTCGGGCTGTGGTTCCACATCCAGCGCATCAGCCACGCCCGCGTCTTTCCGCCCCGTGCGATGGCACTGGCCACGGCGGCCACCTTGCTGCTGCTGGCGCTCGTGCTTCCCGTGCGCAGCCAGGGGCCGGCCAACCTGGCCACGGTTCCCCAGAACCTGCAGCTCGACTGGATACTGCTCTTCATCCATCCGCTGACGGATGCCACTTCCCCCATCGCGGTGTGGATTCTGCTCGTGGCGGCATTCGCCGTGCTGCTGGCACTGCCACTGCTGCCCGCGCGTGCGCAGCCCGTGGCCGTTGTCGATCCGGGCAACTGCAGCGGCTGCCGTCGCTGCTTCGACGATTGCCCCTACTCCGCCGTCACCATGGTGCCGCACACCAACGGACGGCGAGGCGTGGAACTGGCGGTGGTCGATGCAGACCTGTGCGCAAGCTGCGGCATCTGCGTTGGTGCCTGTCCCTCCTCCACACCATTCCGCAGCACAGAGAGGCTGGTCACCGGGATCGACATGCCGCAGTGGCCCATCCATGACCTGCGCGAGCGCCTGCTGCAAGGCCTGGCCGCCATGCCCGGCCCGCGCCGCTACGTCGTCTTCGGCTGTGACCACGGCGCGCGCGCTGACACCACGGCCGCTCCCGACGTGCTGCATTTCAGCCTGGTGTGCGCTGGTATGCTCCCGCCCTCATTCATCGAATACGCGCTGCGCGGCGGCGCTGACGGCGTGCTTGTCAGCGGCTGCCGCGAAGGCGGATGCGAATTCCGCCTGGGCCAGCGCTGGACGCAGCAGCGCCTGGGTGGTGAGCGCCCCCCCCATCTACGGGCCACGGTGCCTGCGGAACGCTGGCATGTGGCCTGGGCGGACCGTGGCGACGAGGCGGCGCTGGCCGCCGCCCTCAGCCAATTGCGCGCACGCACCGGCGCCACCGAACCATTTTTGCCTCTGGAGAGTACCCCATGAACCGAGCCTTGAACTGGACAGGCCAGGCCCTTTTGTATAGCTGTTTCGCGCTGGCCATAGGCGTTTTTTCACGCTGGCCGGTATACCACCCGCTGCAGGCCGACCACGCGCTGATCAAGATCAGCTTCGTCCACCATGGGGTGCGCGTGGCGGACTGCCGCCCCTACACCAAGGAGGAGCTGGCGAAGCTTGCGCCCAACATGCGTGCACCCATGAAGTGCGAGCGCGAGCGCTCCCCCGTGCATGTCGAACTGGACATCGACGGCAAAACGGTGTTCCAGAAAACAGCCAACCCCTCGGGCCTTTCGCGTGATGGTGCCTCCACGGTCTATCACAGCGTCGATGTTCCCGCAGGTGAGCACCGCATCACCGTCCGCCTGAAGGACGACAAGACTGCGGAGGGCTTCACGCACCAGCACGACTCCACCGTTACCCTCAAGCCTGCCCAGGTGCTGATCATCGACTTCAGCGCCGAGCGGGGAGGAATCATCCTGTCATGAGCGCCATCCCCCGCCCCCCTTTCGGCCGCACCAGCGGCCATTCGCCCCCGGCTGCAGCGCAGACCCAGGCGGAATACGATCTTGCCGTGCCCCAGGACGCCCGCCGCGCCCTGGCGCGGGGCTGGCTTTGGCTGGGACTGTTTGCACTGATTGGCTCGGGCCTGTTCTCCATCCTGCTGGTGCTTTCGCGCACGCCGGGCATCAACCAGATGCTGCCTGCGGCCAATTTTTTCCACGTCTCGCTGGTGCTGCATGTGGATTTGTCGGTGCTGGTCTGGTTTGTCGCGCTCGGCGGGCTGCTGTGGAGCCTCAACAGCTCGCAGCGCGGGTCCGGGTGGGGCTGGATCGCGCTGTGGATCACGGCAGCGGGCACCGCGGCGATGTCACTCGCACCGTTCCTCAATCCGGGCGAGCCGATCATGGCCAACTACATTCCGGTGCTGTCGTCCCCGCTGTTTCTGGCGGGGCTGGCCGTGTTCGGTCTGGGTGTGGGCGTTCTGGTGCTGCGCAGCATGCTGCTGGCGCCGCGGCTGGGCTTCGGGTTCGGCGGCCAGGGGGCCCTGCACTTCGGCCTGAATGCGGCGGCCGTGTCCATGGCGGTGGCCCTGCTGTCGTTCGCCTGGTCGTATGCGGTGGTTCCGCAGTCGCTCGACGGCAAGGCCTACTACGAGATTCTGTTCTGGGGGGGCGGGCATGCGCTGCAGTTCACCTGGACGCTGCTCATGCTCGTGGGCTGGCTCTGGCTGGCCAACGCCTGCGGCGCACGCGTGCCCCTGAGCCCGCGCGTCACGCTGATGATGCTCGGCCTGGCCCTGGTGGGGGTTTTCGTCACCCCCTACGCCTACCTGGCCTATGACGTGGCCTCGGTGGAGCATCGCAACCTGCTCACCTGGGCCATGCGCGTGGGCGGTGGCCCAGCCATCGTGCCCGTGGGGCTGGCCGTGGTGGTGGCCGTGTTCAACCACCGCCTGACCCAGGAGACGATGCGCCCCTTGCGCGCCGCGCTGCTGTCGTCCGTGCTGCTGTTCGCGGCGGGCGGCGTGATCGGCGTCTTCATCAATGGCAGCAACGTGCGCATTCCCGCGCACTACCACGGCTGCATCGTGGGCGTCACGCTGGCGCTCATGGGCGTGGTCTACAAGGTGCTGCCCGCGCTGGGCTACGGTGCGCCGCAGGGGCGCCTGGCCACCTGGCAGCCCTGGCTCTATGGCGCGGGCCAGCTGATGCACATCATCGGCCTGGTCTGGTCGGGTGGCTATGGCGTGCAACGCAAGGTGGCGGGCGCCGAGCAGGTGCTGCGCAGCACCGCCGAAGTGGCCGGCATGGGCCTCATGGGCCTGGGCGGCCTGATTGCCATCATCGGCGGACTGCTGTTCGTCGTCGTGGTGATCCAGGCCATTCGCAACACGCCTGCGTCCGCAGGCCAAATACAGACGACACAACCATGAAACATTTCCAGGCCTTGCTGCAGTGGCTGTTTCTGCGCGCCGAGGGACTGTTCAACGCGGCGTTCGGCGACCGTATCAACCCCTTCTACCATCTGGGCGCCATCACCTTCTTCCTTTTCTGGGTAGTGGGCGGGACCGGGCTGTACGTCTACATCTTCTTCGAAACCGGCCTGAGCGAGGCCTATTCGTCCGTGGTGTCCCTGTCGCAGGATCAGTGGTACGCGGGCGGCATCATGCGCAGCATCCACCGCTACGCCTCCGACGCCATGGTGCTCACCATGATGCTGCACATGCTGCGCTACTTCGCCTTCAACCTGTACCACGGCTTCCGCTGGTTCTCATGGGTGACCGGCGTGATGCTGATCTGGATGGTGTACGCCTCCGGCATCAACGGCTACATGTTGCCCTGGGACCAGCTCGCGCAGTACGTCACCGTGGCCACCTTCGAGTGGCTCGACTGGCTGCCGAGCTTCGGCGGCACGCTGATGCGCAACTTCGTCTACTCCGACCATGTGGGCGACCGCTTCTTCACCCTGCTGTCGTTCATGCACCTGGGCATTCCGCTGGTGCTGCTGATGGTGATGTGGATCCACGTGCAGCGCGTGCCCAAGGCGCGCACCACGCCGCCACGCCCCATCGTGGTGGGTCTGCTGCTGTCCATGCTCGTGCTGTCGCTGGTGGCGCCTGTGCACAGCCAGGGCGGGGCGTCCGATCTGAGCACCGCCGTGACCAGCGTGGAGCTGGACTGGTTCTACCTGGCTCTCTTCCCGCTGCTGACCGAATGGCCGCTGGGTCAGGTCTGGGCGCTGGTGGTGGGCGGTTCTGTCGTGCTGTGTCTGCTGCCCTGGTGGCCGCCGAAGTTCCGCCGTGGCGACAAGCGCAAGCACCTGGTCGTGGCACATGGCGCACAGGGCGCCAGCGCAGAATTCAAGGTGCGCGAAGACGAGACCATCCTCGATGCAGGCCTGCGCGAAGGCCTGGCGCTGCCCTATGAATGCCGCAATGGCGGCTGCGGGCTGTGCCTGTGCAGCGTGGAGCATGGCAGCGTTGAGCACCGCCCCTACCAGCGCAGTGCGCTGCCCGATGCCCTCAAGGCCCAGGGCAAGGCGCTGATGTGCTGCGCGGTGCCGAAAGGCGACGTGGTCATCGAGGTGGATGGATTCGTTCCGAGCGCGACGGCCGTCAGCGCCACGGTGCACAGCGGCACGGTGGCCGGGCTGGAGCGCCTGGCCGAGGACGTGATGCGCGTGCTGATTGCATTGCCCCAGGGCCAGACCCTGGATTTCGAAGCCGGTCAGTACATCGACATCCTGCTGGACGACGGCCAGCGCCGCGCCTTCTCGTTTGCCAATGCGCCGCACACGCGCGAGCAGATTGAGCTGCATGTGCGCCTGATTCCTGGCGGGCGTTTCACCACCCATGTGTTTGACGGCATGAAGGTGGGAGACCCCATCCGCTTCGAGGGCCCGCGCGGCAGCTTCACGCTGCGCGACAGCATGCACCCCATCCTGTTCGTGGCCGGCGCCACCGGCTTCGCACCCATCAAGAGCATCGTCGAGGATGCCTTCCAGCGCGGTGTGCAGCGGCCCATGCGCCTGTACTGGGGTGTGCGCCAGCGCAAGGACCTCTACATGCTGGCACTGTGCGAACAGTGGCAAAAGGAGCACCCGAACTTCACCGTGGTGCCCGTGGTTTCCGAGCCCTCAGAGGGCGACGGCTGGACGGGCCGCACGGGCCTGGTGCACGAGTCCATGCTGAAAGATTTTGCCGACCTCAGCGGCCACGAGGTCTACCTCTGCGGCTCGGTGAAGATGGTGGAGACCGCCGTGCCGGCCTTCCTGGCCCAGGGCCTGGGCGAGGACGCCTGCTTCTCCGACGCCTTCCTGATGGCCGCCCCGGCCCAAGCCCCGGCGCAGCAGTAAGCCGTCCCAAGCAAAACCGCCCGGCACCCCGAAAGGAGCCGGGCGGCTTTTTTTTTTCCTGTGTCAGAGACCGAGCGTTGCGTACAGCGCGTCCATGCGCGCCGTCACATCGGCATCCATGGTGATGGTGCGGCCCCATTCGCGCTGCGTCTCGCCGGGCCACTTGTTCGTGGCGTCCATGCCCATCTTGCTGCCCAGGCCGCTCACGGGCGAGGCGAAGTCGAGGTAGTCGATGGGGGTGTGCTCCACCACCATGGTGTCGCGTGCCGGGTCCATGCGCGTGGTCAGCGCCCAGACGACCTCCTTCCAGTCGCGCACGTCCACGTCCTCGTCCACCACCACGATGAACTTGGTGTACATGAACTGGCGCAGGTGGCTCCACACGCCCATCATCACGCGGCGCGCGTGGCCGGGGTAGGCCTTCTTGATGCGCACCAGCGCCATGCGGTAGCTGCAGCCCTCGGGCGGCAGGTAGAAGTCCACGATCTCGGGGAACTGGCGCTGCAGCAGAGGGATGAACAGCTCGTTCAGCGCCACGCCCAGCACGGCGGGCTCGTCGGGCGGCTTGCCGGTGTAGGTGGAGTGGTAGATCGCATCCTTGCGCAGCGTGATGCGGTCCACCGTGAATACCGGGAACTCGGCCTGCTCGTTGTAATAGCCCGTGTGGTCGCCATACGGCCCTTCGAGCGCATGCTCCCAGCCGCTGGCATGCGTGGCGTCGGGCTGGATATGGCCTTCGAGCACGATTTCGGCGTTGGCCGGCACGCGCAGCGGCACGCCCAGTGCGGGTGCCACCTCGGTGCGCGCTCCGCGCAGCAGGCCGGCGAACTGGTATTCCGACAGGCTGTCGGGCACGGGCGTGACGGCGCCCAGGATGGTCGCCGGGTCGGCCCCCAGCGCCACGGCTACTGGGTAGGGCTGGCCGGGGTTCATGGCGCAGTGGTCGCGGAAGTCGAGCGCGCCGCCCCGGTGGGCCAGCCAGCGCATGATGAGCTTGTTGCGGCCCAGCACCTGCTGGCGGTAGATGCCCAGGTTCTGCCGCGTCTTGTGCGGCCCCTGCGTGATGACCAGGCCCCAGGTGACCAGCGGCGCCACGTCGCCGGGCCAGCAGTGCTGGATGGGCAGGCGCGCCAGGTCCACGTCAGAACCTTCCCACACCACCTCCTGGCACGGCGGGCTGCTGCGCTCCTTGGGCGCCATGTTCCACAGCGTCTTGAGCAGGCTGCCCATGCCCACCATCTCCTTGAAGCCCTTGGGCGCCTCGGGCTCCTTGAGCGAGGCCAGCAGCTCGCCAAACGGCCGAAGCCCGGCGATGCTCTCCACCCCCATGGCACGCGCCACGCGCTCGGGCGTGCCGAACAGGTTGCCCAGCACCGGCATGCGGTGGCCCGTGGGGTTCTCGAACAGCATGGCCGGGCCGCCCGCGCGCAGCACGCGGTCGCACAGGGCCGTCATCTCCAGGTGGGGCGACACCGGCTCGCGCACACGGCGCAGCTCGCCGCGCTGTTCAAGCTGCTGGATGAAGTCGCGCAGGTCGTGGTAGTGCATTTGGATAAAAAGTGGCTTTTGCGCTTATGGATAATGCGCAAGCAGCTATAAAAAATATAGCAAAAAGAACCCAGTCCAGCCCGTGTCAGTGGCCAGCGCCCAGCCCCTGCCAGCGCCCGCCCAGCCCATGGGCCAGGCCCAGCATGTCCAGCGTGCGCGCCACGGTGTGGTCCACGATGTCGTCCACGCTGCGCGGGTGCAGGTAGAACGCGGGCACCGGGGGGCAGACGATGGCGCCCATTTCGGTCACGCTGACCATGTTGCGCAGGTGGCCCAGGTGTAGCGGGGTTTCGCGCGCCAGCAGCACCAGGCGGCGGCGTTCCTTGAGCATGACGTCGGCGGCGCGGGTCAGCAGGCTGTCGGCCAGGCCATGCGCCACGGCCGCCAGGGTGCGCATGGAGCAGGGGGCGATGACCATGCCCGCGCACTGGAAGGAGCCGCTGGCAATGCTGGCGCCCACGTTGTCGGCGGCGTGCGCCACATGCGCCAGGGCGCGCACGGCGTCGGGCTCCAGGTTCATTTCGTGGCGCAGGGTGCGCCAGCCGGTGTCCGAGACGACGAGGTGCGACTCCACCCCGGGGCAGGTGCGCAGCGCCTGCAGCAGGCGCACGCCGTACACCGCGCCGCTGGCACCGGAGATGCCCACGACCACGCGTTGCGGCGCCTGCCCGGCTGCAGGGGGCGTGGCCGCAGCGTTCATGCGGCCATCCGGGGGGTGGGGTCGGCAGTCGCCTCGTGCGCCGAGAGCGGGTGGGCCGCCAGGTCGGCCTGCACCTGTTCCAGCACCAGCTGCGCCTGCGCGGGGTCGAAGTCTTCGTGGCGGCGCTTTTTCACGCCGTACTGCTGCAGCTGGTAGTGGCGGTCGGCGGCGATGCCGTGGCGCGAGAGGCAGCCCTGCACGCAGTTGAGCGGGCAGCCGTCCAGCGCAATGATGGGGCGGCCCGAGCGCGCCGTGCGCACCAGGCTGGGCACGTCACCGCCCACGCCGGCGATGCAGGACATCTCGGCCACGCCGGCGCGGTCCAGCCGCAGCGCCACGTGGTTGGCCAGCTGCGCGGCGCTGGAGCAGCCCGAGCAGGAATAGACCAGGGGCAGGGTTGGCTGGGTGCGGTTCATGGGCGGGCTCCCGGTGCTGCCCCCATGCCGGGGCGCAGGGCTGCCAGGCGCGACAGCACCTGGCGCGGTGTCCATTGCTGCAGATCGAGCACCGGCAGCTCGAGCGCGTCGAGGGTGTTTTTCACGACCAGGCCGAGTTCGGTGTCGCCTTCCATGACCAGGCGGCGGTTGAAGAACAGGGTGTCCGGGTCCTGCTGGCGCTGGGCCAGCAGCAGGAAGTCGTGTGCGCTGGCGCTGATGCACAGATCGATGTCGGCATGGCGCGCGCGGGGTGCAAAGGCGCCGCCGGTCCAGGTGAAGTCAAAGGTGACGCGCGCGTCGCGCACGTGGATGCGCAGGCGTTTGTGCAGCAGCATGTCGCCCACATCCCGGGGCAGCTGGCGCGCTACGCCCAGGTTGAGCGCGGTGACCAGCACTACGGAACCAGGGTACGCAGGCAGTCGTCCGGTAAGCGCTGCCAGGGGGGAGGGCAGGGTGAAGGGGGTGGGTGCGTTCATGGCGTTCCTTGTGGGTGGGTTGCGCAATGTCGAATCTGATAGCGCTCAGCGCTTATCCAGCAAGCGCCAGCGGCATTTTTGACCATGGATGTTGCAGCCATTGATCGGTGGCTGCGGGGCCCTGGTCCGGCACTTGGGGGCATGCCACGGGGCCATCAGGCAGCGGCCAGGGCCCCGGACTCGACCAGGTCCAGGCCGGGGCGGCCATGCCAGTAGCCGTTGCAGCTTTGCTCGGGCATGAGCGGCTGGAGCTGGGTGCGGGCATCGCGCGGGGCCAGGCGGCCTTGGCGCACGGCATCAAAAAGGGCCACGATCTCGCCCGTGTGCTGCGCCTGCGGGCTGATGCGCGCCACGGCCACACCCATGCGCTGCATGCGCGGCAGTTCGTCAATGAGGTTGTGCACGCGCGCCGACTGCGTCTGGATGCCGTTGAGCACCAGGAACTCCTCGCTCTCGCGGGTTTTGAGCATCAGGCCATCGGGGTGATCCAGGCAGCTGAACTGGCAGTCGTCCTTGGGCAGGTTGCGCTGGCGTGCGGTAAAGCAGCGCGCCGAAAACGCCAGCGCCATGCGGCCGTAGGCAAACACCTCGGTCTGCAGATTTTGCGGGCCGTTCCGGATCAGGGCAGCAAGGTCTTCGTGCTTCATCTCCAGCGGTGCCACCCAGCGCGTGGCGCCCAACTGGGCCAGCCACTCCAGCGAGGGCTGGTTGTAGATGTTCAGGTGCAGGCCACCCACAAAAGGGCGCTTGCCCGACAGGCGCTGCACGGCGCCCATGTCGTTGGCCTCGATGAGGTAATCGGGGTTGGCCGTCACCTTGTGCATGGTGCTGACTTCCACGCCCGATTCGAGCAGCACCTGGGTGGACAGCACGGCCTCCTTGCCCGCCGAGCGCATCAGGTCGGCGATGTCGAGCCAGTCCTGCAGGCGCAGCTCCTTGCGGCGCGAGCACACGGTTTCGCCCAGGTAAACAATGTCCACCGGCGACGCCGCCATGGCCTCGTAGAAGTCGAAAGTGGTCTGGCGCGGCCAGTAGTACTGCGGCGCACCCAAAGAGAGCTTGATCATGTTCGTCATTTCCAGGGGCGGTGGTAGGCGCCCAGGGTGTGCTGCTGGCCTTCGGCCACCTGGTCGAGGCTGGCCATCCAGGCGGTCTTGGGGGCGTAGCGCAGCGGGTCGGCCAGGCAGTTGTCGATGGCGTCGCGCCACACCTTGGTGACCTGCGCCACATAGGCGGGGCTGCGCTGGCGGCCTTCGATCTTGACGGCGCGCACGCCCATCTTGATGAGTTTTGGCAGCAGTTCGAGGGTATTGAGGCTGGTGGGTTCTTCGATGGCGTAGTAGTTTTCGTCCTCACCCACGTCAAAGCGACCCTTGCACAGCGTGGGGTAACCCGCGTTTTCGCCGGGCGCGTAGCGGTCGATGAGCACACCGCCCAGGCGCGATTCGAGCCCCTTGGGCGTTTCCTGCCAGCGCACCGACTTGGCGGGCGAGCACACACCGTGGGTGTTGGGCGACTCGCCCGTCACGTAGGACGAGAGCGCGCAGCGCCCCTCGACCATCACGCACAGGCTGCCGAAGCCGAACACCTCGATCTCCACCGGGGTGCTGTCGATCACGCGCTGCACTTGCTCCATCGACAGCACGCGCGGCAGCACCGCGCGCACGATGCCGAACTGCTCACGGTAGAAGTTGATGGCGTCGGCACTAGTGGCCGAGCCCTGCACCGACAGGTGCAGGCGCAGCTGGGGGTGGTGCTGCGCGCCGTATTGCATGAGGCCGGGGTCGGCCAGGATGACGGCGTCCATGCCCATGTCCACGGCCTTGTCCATGGCGGCGCGCCAGGGCGCCGGGTTGGCCGCCTGTGGGTAGGTGTTGAGCGCCATGAAGACTTTGGCGCCGCGCTCGTGCGCGTACCGGATGCCGTTGGCAATGGCGGCTTCGTCGAAGTTGAGCCCGGCGAAGTTGCGCGCGTTGGTGGCGTCGCGCAGGCCCAGGTAAACGCAGCTGGCGCCGTTGTCCACGGCCGCCTTGAGTGCAGGCAGGCTGCCCGCGGGGCAGACCAGCTCGAAAGCGGTGGCGGCGCTGTCGGGGGCCGCCACATCGGGGGAAGGGGTCAGGGTGTGCATGCGGTCTGTATTTGGACGCGGGCGCACGGACAGGCGCCATCGCAAGCGCGCAACCATACGACAGGGTAAATACCCATGTCATGACATTTGTCAAGCTCCCCGGCAATGCCCTAATCCCTTGCATGGGTATGGTTTTTGGCGGACCGGACCATGGCCGCAGGCACGGACAGGTTGCCGGCAGAAACATCGGGATAATGTGCCTACATACCATGAACAAAAATCTGTGGCTGCTTGCCCTGTGCCAGGGGCTGTTTCTGACCAACAACGTGGTCTTCATCGCCATCAACGGGCTCGTGGGCCTGCAGCTGGCCCCGCTGGGCTGGATGGCCACGCTGCCCGTGATGGGCTATGTGGTGGGCGGTGCCCTGTCCACGCCGCTGGTGGCGCGCAGCCAGGCGCGCTGGGGGCGCAAGGTGTCGTTCCAGATCGGGCTGGCGGTGGCGGTGTTTTCGGCGCTGCTGTGCGCCTGGGCCGTGTTTTCGGCCAACTTCTGGCTGCTGTGCACGGCCACCGTGGTGGCGGGGTACTACAGCGCCAATGGCCAGTTGTACCGTTTTGCTGCTGCCGAACTGGCTGTGCCGGCGTTTCGCGAAAAAGCGGTGTCGCTGGTGCTGGCCGGTGGCCTGCTGGGTGCGGTGGCCGGCCCCAACCTGGCCAGCGCCACGCGCACGCTGATGGGCGTGCCTTTTGCGGGGGCGTATGTGGCGCTGATGGGGGTGGCGCTGCTGTCCATGGCGCTGATGTCTGCCATCCGGTTCGAGGCCCTGCCCCGGCCGGGCGCCCCGGCGGGCGCGCCCGGGGGCGGGCGTTCGGTGGCCCAGTTGCTGCGCGAGCCCGCCTTTGCGGTGGCGGTACTGGGCGCCGCGCTGGGCTATGGCGTGATGAACCTGCTCATGGCCGCCACGCCGCTGGCCATGCAGGTCTGCGGCTATGCGTTTGATGATGCCGCGCTGGTGCTGGAGTGGCATGTGATCGGCATGTTTGCGCCCGGTTTCTTTACCGGCCACCTCATCCGGCGCCTGGGAGTGCTGGCGGTCATGGGTGTGGGCGTGTTGCTCAACTTTGCCTGTGTGGTGGTGGCCCTGATGGGGGTGGAGCTGCACCATTTCACCGTGGCGCTGTTCCTGCTGGGCGTGGGCTGGAATTTCCTGTTCACCGGCAGCACCACCCTGGCCCTGCAGGCCTACCGCCCCGAGGAAAAAGACCGCGCGCAGGCAGCCATCAACTTCTTCGTGTTTGCCACCATGGCCATGACCTCGTTTGCCTCGGGCGCGCTGGTCACCACGCAGGGCTGGGCTTTGCTCAACTACGGCTCCCTGGTGCCCATCGCCATCACCGGCGGTGCGCTGGTGTGGCTTGCGCTGCGGCAGCGCCGTGCTGGCGCATAGGCCCGGGTGGGAGCATGGGCCCGTTCTAGTGCAAAAACAATAGCTACAAGCGCTTGCTGGAAAAGGGCTTGATCCTGTTTTGGTTCATTTTTTCTTGCAACCCCACTGCTGGTGGTTTCCAGGAGCACGCTTTCTCAACGCGGGAGCAGCCAGCGGTGCAGCAGGTCGAACACCGGGCTGGCATCCTTTTCGTTGAACAGCTCGTGGTAGAGCCCGTCAAAGCAGCGTGACTGCACCAGCGTGTCGGGAGCGGCCGCAGCAAAGGCGCGGCTGCCTGCCGGGTTGACCAGCCGGTCGTCGCCCGCCCACATCAGCAGCGTGGGCACGTTCCAGTGTGCAGCCCGGGCCAGGGTGGCCGGCCCGCCCTCGGCGATGAAGCGCGCCAGGCGGCCGCTGATGCGGTCGTGGCACAGCGGGTCGCGCTGGTAGGCGGCCACCACGGCCGGGTCGTGCGAGAGGTAGCGCGCGTCCAGCCCGTTGCCCACGCGCAGGTTGGGCGCCAGCCGTGGCAGCGTGGACAGCAGCAGTTTTTGCAAAGGGTTGAGGCCGGGGTCCAGCGCAGGCGAGGACAGCACCAGTGCGTCCACCGGCCGGATGTGCATGGCCACAAAGCGCGCCGCCACCAGCCCGCCCATGCTGTGACCCAGCAACACCAGCGGCAGGCCCTGGGGGGTGCGGGCGCGGGTGGCGTCCACCAGATCGCCCAGGTCGTCCAGCAGCCGCAGATCATGGCTCAGTCCGCCGCGCGGCCCGCCCGACTGTCCGTGGCCGTACTGGTCGTAGGCCCGCACGGCAAAGCCCCACTCATTGAGCTGCTGCGCGGTGGCATCGTAGCGCCCGGCGTGCTCACCCAGCCCGTGCACGATGAGTACCGTGCCGCGCCGGGGCACGCCATCGGCCGGGGGCCAGTCGTACACAGCCAGGTTTTCACCGTCGCTGGCGGTCAGGGTGCTCAGGCTGAATTCGGCAGGTGGGTGCATGGCGTGGGGGCGGGTTCGCCGTGGCTCAGGCGGCGGGCAGGCTGGCAATCACCTGCGCCACGGCGGCGGTGAGCTTTTTGGCGTAGGGCACGTGCAGAAACTCGTTGGGGCCGTGTGCGTTGCTCTTGGGGCCGAGCACGCCGCAGACCATCATCTGCGCCTGCGGGAAGCCCTGGCTGAGCATGCCCATCAGCGGAATGGTGCCGCCCTGGCCGATGAAGCCGCAGGGCGCGCCGAAGTGCGCCTGGCTGGCGGCATCGAGCGCCTGGGCAAACCAGGGCGCGGTCTCGGGCGCGTTCCAGCCGTTGGCGCCGCTGGCGCTCTCCCAGGTCACCTTGGCCTGGTAGGGGGCGTTGTCTTCGAGCAGGGCCTTCATCTCCTGCACGCAGGCTGCCGCGTCCACCAGCGGCGGCAGGCGCAGGCTGAGCTTGAAGGCGGTGTAAGGGCGCAGCACGTTGCCCGCGTCCTGCAGGGCCGGAAAGCCCTCGGCGCCGGTCACGCTGAGCGTGGGCTCCCAGGTGCGCTTGAGCAGGGCCTGCACCGGGTCCGTGGTGGTGGGCAGCGCGACGATGGTGGAGCCGCCGCAGTCGTGGTGCGCCCAGGGGAAGCGCCGGTACACCTCCTCGCCCAGAATCGCCGCCGTGGCGCGCGCCTGGGCCAGGCGTTCGGCGGGCACCTCGCAGTGGAAGCGGGCAGGCAGCAGGCGCCCGGTGGCGCTGTCCTCCAGCCGATCCAGCACCTGGCGCATGATGCGGAAGGACGAAGGCACCAGGCCCGAGGCGTCGCCCGAGTGGATGCCCTCGGTCAATATCTCCACCTTCAGCGTGCCGCTGGCCATGCCGCGCAGGCTGGTGGTGAGCCAGAGCTGGTCGTAATTGCCCGCGCCCGAGTCCAGGCAGACCACCAGGGCCACCTCGCCCAGGCGGGTTTTCAGGGCGTCGATGTAGGGCAGCAGGTCACGCGAGCCGCTTTCCTCGCTGGTTTCGATCAGGCCGACGATGCGCGGGTGCGGCACACCCTGGCGTTGCAGCTCCTGCACGGCGGCGATGCTGGCGTACACGGCATAGCCGTCGTCGGCGCCTCCCCGGCCGTAGAGCTTGCCGTCCTCCATCTTGGGCGTCCAGGGGCCCAGGTCGGAGCGCCAGCCCGAGAATTCAGGCTGCTTATCCAGGTGGCCGTACATCAGCACCGTTTGCGGGCTGGCGGGGCGGGTGGCGGCAATCTCGAAGAACAGCACCGGCGTGCGCCCCGGCAGGCGCACCACCTCGGCGGTGAGCCCGGCCACCTGCTGGGCCAGCACCCAGTCGGCGGCGTTGCGCACCACGGTGTCGAGCAGGCCCGCGCCCTCCCAGCCGGGCTCGAACATGGGCGACTTGGCGGGGATGCGGATGTAGTCGGTGAGCTGGGGCACGATGCTGGCGTCCCACACCTGGCTCAGGTGATCCAGCGCCTGCGCAGGCTGCAGAACATGGGAAGGGATGGGGGCGTTCATCGGCGGGCTCCTCGGGGTTGGCGAAACCTGGATTGCATCACAAGCGCCGAGACCTTGCCAGGCAGCGCTCCCGAAATCGCTCAAGGCCCCGGAAGTGCGGGGTGGTGGCCCCGGTCTGCTTTTCAGACCGTGCGCCCGGGCGCTGGCGCCGGGCGCTGCGGGCCGATGCGCCGCAGCGCCGCCTGTGGCGTGCGGCCTTCAGTGCAGGCGTGGGGCGGGTGCTGCTGGCGGCAGGCCCGGCGCGTCCCGCACCGGTGCAGCATGGGCGTCGTCGCCCAGCTTGAACACCTGCACCGCCGCAGCCAGACTGCGGGCCTGTTCGCGCATGCTTTGTGCGGCGGCGGCCGACTGCTCCACCAGCGCGGCGTTTTGCTGCGTCATCTGGTCGAGCTGGTTGACGGCGGTGTTCACCTGGCCAATGCCGTCCGACTGCTCGGACGATGCGGCCGTGATCTCGCCAATGATGTCGCCCACGCGGTGCACCGAGCCGACGATTTCGTCCATGGTGCTGCCGGCGTTCTGCACCAGGCGGGCACCGGCTTCCACCTTGTCGACCGAAGCGCCGATGAGCTGCTTGATCTCACGCGCCGCCTCCGCGCTGCGCCCGGCCAGGCTGCGCACCTCGCTGGCCACCACGGCAAAGCCCCGGCCCTGTTCGCCGGCGCGGGCAGCCTCGACGGCAGCGTTGAGCGCCAGGATGTTGGTCTGGAAGGCGATGCCGTCAATCACGCCAATGATGTCGGCGATGCGGCGCGAACTCTGGTTGATGTCGCCCATGGTGGATACCACCTCGCTGACCACCTGGCCGCCGCGTGCCGCCACTTCGGCGGCCGAGCCGGCGAGCTGGTTGGCCTGGCGCGCCGCGTCGGCCGACTGGCGCACCGTGGCCGTGAGCTGTTCCATGCTTTGGGCGGTTTCGGCCAGGCTGCTGGCGGTCTGTTCGGTGCGGCTGGAGAGATCCTGGTTGCCACTGGCGATTTCGGCGCTGGCGGTGGTGATGCTGTCCACCGCCGTGCGCACCTGCTGCAGCATCTGCAGGTAGCGCTGGCGCATGGCCTCGACTTCTTGCACCAGCGCGCCGATTTCATCGCGCTGGCGGGTGTGGAAGGCTTGTGTCAGGTCGCCCTGGGCCACCAGGGTGATGGCGTGGGTGAGCTGGCGCAGCGGTTCGCTCACGCCCCGGCGCAGCATCACGAACAGCCCCCCGGCCAGCAACACCACGGCCACGGCCATCATGCCCCACACCGCCAGCACCACCTGGAACTGGCTGGCCAGGGCCTCGCCGTCGGGCACCTCGGCCACCACCCACCAGCCATCGGCCCGGGTTTTGCGCACCAGCGCCCAGGGGTCGCCGGCAGAGGTTCCCAGCACGGAGACGGCGTCGCGGACAAAGCCGTCGGGCGCGTCGGCCAGGGCCTCGAAGAAGGCGCGGGCCTGCGGGTAGGCCTGCAGCACCTTCTGGCCGCGCGCCGTGGGGTGGGCCACAAACACGGCTTGGTCCAGCGAGCCACGCGGGTCGATCACGTAGGCGCCGCCGTTGTCGAAGAATTTCGTCTGCGCCACCTGCTTTTCAAACATGCCCTCGAACACGCTGATGTCGTTGCCGATGAACAGCAGGGCGATGACCTTGCCGGCGGCATCCTTGGACGGCAGGTAGTAGCCCATGTAGGGCTTGCCGCCCACCACCATGCGGCCCACATGCGTCTCGCCCTTGCGTGCGCTGTCCAGTGCGGCACCGGCCTCCAGCGGCGTGCCGAACGGGCGCTTGCCTTCGGCGTCCTTGACCGAGGTGGTGACCCGCACAAAATCGTTGCCCTTGCGTGCATACACGGCAGCGATGCCCCCCGTCTCGGAGGCAAATTTGTCCACCGAGCTGGTGTCCTCGTTCACCAGGGCGCCATAGCTGCGCAGCTCGCCCGTGGCTTCGTCGAGCTGCATGGTGGCCTCGAAGTAGCGCTGGAACCCCTTCATGGTGAGCTGCACCAGCTCGCGGTTGGTGGCGTCGGCGGCGTCGAGCGATTGCGCCACGCTTTGCGCCGTGTCGCCCACGCTCAGCACCACCTGGGCGCGGGTGCTGCGCTCGGTGAGCACGGTGATGGCCAGACCGACCAGAACCAGGACCACGGCCACCAGGGCGATGGCCAGCAGGGTCACGCGGCGCGCGACCGATCGGTTGTTGGCAGCAGAAAGGGCCATGGGGAAATCTCCTGACGTGGGGCGGCCACGGTGCTAGCCGCCACTTCGGGGACTGTAAAACCCCTGTCACAATTTGTTTCCCCGCAAGTTCCCTTACGCACTCTCGCGTACGCAGTCTTACGATGAACCGGTAGTGCTGCGGGCCCGGTCGCGCCAGCCCAGCCCGGCGGTGGTGCCGGCTGCGGGGCGGTATTCGCAGCCAATCCAGCCTTCGTAGCCCAGTGCGTCGATCAGCCCGAACAGGTAGGGGTAGTTCAGTTCGCCCTGGTCGGGCTCATGGCGCTCGGGCACCCCGGCGATCTGGATGTGTCCGACGCGTCCCGTGGGCAGGTACTGGCGTAGCCGGGTGGCCAGGTCGCCTTCGACGATCTGGCAGTGGTACAGGTCCATTTGCACCTGTAGGTGGGGCGAGTCCACGGCCTGCAGCAGCGCATGCGCCTCGCCTTGCCGGTTCAGGGGGTAGCCCGGCATGTCGCGCGGGTTGATGGGTTCGATCAGCACCGTGCAGCCGCTGCGCCCGGCCTGCTCGGCCGCCCAGCGCAGGTTGTCCAGGTACACGCTGTGCCAGGCTGCCGGTTCCAGCCCGGCGGGCAGCAGGCCGGCCATGAGGTGGATGCGCGGGCACGCCAGGGCCTGCGCGTAGTGCAGCGCGGCATGCACGCCGGCACGGAACTCGGCCTCCCGCCCGGCCAGGGCTGCGGTGCCGCGCTCGCCCTGGTCCCAGGCGGTGGCCATGGCGGCGCGCTCCAGCCCCCCGGGCGGTGCGTTGAACAAGACCTGGCGCAGCCCATGGTGGCGCAGCCGGGCGGCCAGTTCGCCGGGCTCGAAAGCATAGGGGAACAGGTATTCCACCGCTGTGAACCCATCGCGCGCGGCTGCGCCAAAGCGTTCGAGAAACGGTAGCTCGGTGTACATCAGACTCAGGTTGGCAGCAAACCGGGGCATCGGAGGGGGATGGGATGAAAAATGAATAAAAATGGGCTTTAGCCCTTGATTGATAAGCGCTTGCAGCTATTGTTTTTGAATTGATTCGTGGCCCTGCGGGAGAGGTGATTCGTTTGAACCGCCTCAGGCGGGCTGGAATCTGCGCACATAGGCGCGGAACTCGTCGTCCGCAAGTGCAGGCGACCAGTGAAAGCCCTGACCAAACTCGCAGCCAAAGCCTTGCAAGCGCTCGAGCACCGGGCGGTCTTCCACCCCTTCGGCCACCACCTCCAGGCCCAGGCAGTGGGCCATTTCGATGATGGCGCGCACGATGCCTTCGTCGTGGGTGCTGGTGCAGATCTTGCGCACAAAGGACTGGTCGATCTTGAGCCGGTGCACCGCAAAACGCTGCAGGTAACCGAGGTTGGAGTAGCCGGTGCCGAAGTCGTCGATGGCAATCTGCACGCCCAGGGCGCGCAGGCGCTGCAGCACTTCGCTGAGGTGGTGCGCGTCGGCCACCAGCAGGGACTTGGTCAGTTCCAGCTCCAGCGCACTGGCGGGCAATTGGCATGCGGCCAGCGCGTTGGCCACTTCGCGTTCGATGCTGTCGCGGTGGAACTGCAGGGGCGAGACGTTGACCGCCACCGTCAGCTCCCCCAGCCCCTGCTGGCGCCAGGCCCGGGCGTCCAGGCAGGCGCGGTGCAGCACCCAGGCGCCCACTTCGTTGATGAGGCCGGTGCGCTCGGCCACGGGGATGAACTTGCCCGGCGGCACAAAGCCCAGTGTGGGGTGCTTCCAGCGTACCAGGGCCTCGGCGCCGATGATGCGGCCGCTGTGCAGGTCGAACTGCGGCTGGTAGTGCACCTGCAGCTCCTCCTGCGCCAGCGCGGTGCGCAGGCCCGAGGCCATGTGCAGGTGCTCGACCACGCTTTCGTTCATGCTGGCATCAAAGAAGCGGAACGCGTTGCGCCCCGAATCCTTGGCGCGGTACATGGCCATATCGGCGTTCTTGAGCAGCTCGTCCACGTCCGATCCGTCGCGCGGCGCCACGGCAATGCCCAGCGAGGTGGTTACCACCACGTCCAGCCCCTGCAGCGCAAAGGGCTGGGCCAGCAGTTGCAGCACGCGCGCCGCGCTGGTGGCCACCGCCTCCTCGGTGTGGATGTTTCCCAGCAGGATCAGGAACTCGTCGCCCGAGAGCCGCGCCACCGTATCGCATTCGCGCAGGCCCGAGCCCAGGCGCTCGGCTACCAGGCACAGCAGTTCGTCGCCTGCGGCGTGGCCCAGCGAGTCGTTCACGGTCTTGAAGTTGTCCAGGTCCAGGTACAGCGCGGCCACCATGCACTGGTCGCGCCGCGCCTGCAGCAGCAGCTGCTCCAGGCGGTCTTTGGCCAGGGTGCGGTTGGGCAGCTGGGTCAGCGTGTCGCGGTGCGCCAGCACGTCGATGCGCTGGTGCGATTCGGCCAGTGCCTCCTTCTCCGAAGCCAGCTGCGCCAGGGTGCGCTGCATGTCGCTCGTCAGGAGCCAGACGAAAAAGCCGATGGCCGCCAGAATGGCCGCCATCATCACCAGGCGCTGCAGGTCCACGGGCACCGCCGCTGCGCGGATCACGCCGGTTTCGTGCAGCACGAACAGCAGCACCAGCGCCCCCTGCAGCCAGGCCATCAGCACCCACAGCATGCGCCGGTTGCCGAACATGCCGGCAAAGATCAGGATGGCTGGAAACGCCAGCGTGCCCTCGTCGTACAGCCCTTCGCCCGTGGCCATGAGCCCGAACAGGCCCGCAATCAGGGTGACCAGCATCAGCCGGGAGGCCTTCGCCAGTTCGCCGCGCTGGTTCCACCGGAAGGCGATGCCCAGCAGCGCCATGGCCACCAGTTCCAGGGACACGCTGGTGTAGCTGCCCTTGGAAAAACTCATCAGCGCGGCCGTGCCGAAAGCGGCGATCACCGTCCACAGAATCTGTCGCAGCCGGCGCTGCTGCAGCGTCAGCACGCTGCCGGTGGACAGGGGGCGTTCGTCGGGGCTGAAGGAGGGCATGGTCAGGCTCGGACACCGGAGGAATGCATCCATCATGCACCAAACCCGGGTGGCCCGAGCCGGGGGGTGCGCGCAAGCCGCCCCCTGGGGAGGGGTTGCACGGGCGCCCGGATTTGCAGGCGCATAGGAGCCTGTCGGACTTGGAAATCGCCGGCTGCAAATCGACCGCAGCGGTCCATGGTTGGCTTCGCCGCTCTTCGAGGACACCGTCTTCTTGCCCCATAGCCGGGCTATGGGGCTGCAAATCCGGCAAAAACTGTCCTCGCTGGGGCCGATGTTCGCTTTCGGCGCTCCAAGCCCGACAGGCTCCTAGCGCATCTGGAACAGCTCGCGGTGCAGGCGCGCAGCGGGCAGGCCCAGGGCCACCAGGTCCTGCTCCAGGGCCTGGCCAAACCCGGCCGGGCCGCAGAACCACACATCGGCATCGCGCCACTCGGGAACCTGCTCGGTGATGCGGCGGGCGTCCAGCCGGCCATCGCGCTCGTCCCACAGCACATGCAGGTGCACCCCGGCTTCGCGGGCGTCGCGCTCGATCAGGCCGATGGCGTGGGGGTCGTACACCGCCGTGGTGTGGAACAGGTCGATTTCGCGCCCGTCGCCCTGCTGCGCCAGCGCCTTCATGCGCGCAATGAACGGGGTGATGCCAATGCCCGCCCCCACCCAGATCTGGCGACGCTGGTGGCCCTCGAAGTTGAAGCGGCCATAGGGCCCCTCGATGCGCACCACATCGCCCACCCGCACGCGCTCGGCCAGCGTGGCCGTGTAGTCGCCCAGCGCCTTGATGACGAAGGTGATCTGGCCGTCATCCTTCCAGGCCGAGGTGATGGTGTAGGGGTGCGGCCCCTCGTCCGCGTGCAGGGTGACAAAGGCAAACTGCCCGGCATCGTGCCCGGCCCAGCGGCCCTTGAGGGCAATCGTCACCTCCACCACCTGCAGAAGGTCGTGGCGCACCACGGACTGCACCTCGCCCGCCACCTGGCGCTGCGCGCCCACGCGGCGCAGCAGCACCCACACGGCGGCCACGCTGCCCCCGGCCATCAGCGCGGCCATCAGCCAGCCCAGCGGCGTGCTCCAGTAGGCAAAGCGCATCAGCACCACCGCGTGGAACACCAGCACCAGGTAGGCCACGGCGATAAGCCGGTGCGTCTGGAAAAAACGCTTGTACGGAAAGCGTGGCACCAGCGCCAGCACCATGAGCAGCACGGCGGCATAAAAAGCCCACTCGCCCAGCCCCTCGGCCGGGCCCCGCAGGCCGCGCAGCCAGGCCTCCAGCCCCTCGACCTGTGGCGCCTTGCCACGCTGGGGCCGCGTCAGCAGGCCTGCGCCCACGAGCCACTTGGGCGCCTCGGACAGCAGCCAGTGCCCCACCGACAGCACCAGCCCCGCAATGCCCAGCCACTTGTGCAGGCGGTACATTTTGTCGAGCCCGCCCAGCCAGGGCTCCAGGCGCACCGGGCGCACGGCCAGCAGCATGGCCAGGCTCATGACGCCCAGGCCCAGCACGCCGCTGTACTGGATGAGCAGGTTGCGCCAGGGGAAAAAGCCCTGCAGGCTGGACAAGGCCGTCGTGTCGCAGAGCAGCCACAGCCCGGACAATGCGAGCAGGCTGAGCCAAAAAAAGCGGTGTATGCGTTGCATCGGGACAATAAAAGGTGTTTTCAATGCATCTTAGACTGCCCGCGTCAAGCGCCGGTAAAGCGCGCGTGGCGCCCTGGCAAAACAGCCCGGCAGCGTGCGCGGTCCATGCAGAACACACCGGCGCCCGTCTGCAGGGCGCACTGCTGCGGTTCGGCGCCGGCTGCCGGCGGGGTCAGCCCACCATTTCCATCGGGATGGCCGGGCCGATCTTGAACACGCCGCTTACCCGCGCGCAGGGTACGCCGTCGGCGCGCACCAGGCCCTGGGCAAACACCAGCGAGCGCGTCACACGCAGCGGCTCGGCCTCGCCCTCGACCCAGCAGCCCAGCGGGGCCGGGGCCAGGTAGTCGATCTGCAGGCTGATGGTGGGCAAAAAGCGGCTGCCCACCTCGGTGCTTTTGCGGTGCACCGACAGCGGCAGCAGCATGTCGCAAAAGCTGGCCATCATGCCGCCGTGCAGATTGTTCATCGGGTTGATGTGGCGCTGCTCGACCCTAAAGCCGAACTTCACCACGTTACCCTGGTGCAGCAGGTACAGGGGGCCGTTGTTCTGCATGTACGGGCCGCCGGCCTCGATGGCCTCGAACCCCGGGGGGATTGCAAGAGAGGGTTCGGTCATCGCGTTTCGCGCTCCACGTCGTTCTGGAAACTGGCGGACTGGAGCTGGGTGGGGTTCACCATCCAGGCGCCGTAGATTTGCTGGAAGTCTGCCACGATGCGTTCGAGCGGCAGGTCGTCAAAGGTGCCGCGGTCGCGCACATACTCCATGTGGCGGTTGCCGGTGCGGTCGAACGGGTGGTAGATCGAGTCGGTGTGGCCGTCGAAGTCGAGCGGCAGCAGGCCGAAGCGCTCACAGAGCCCGATGTTGAAGGCCGGCGTGGCCTTCACCCACCGGCCGTCGATCCACAGGTCGGCATAGCCATGCCAGATGAACAGGTCGGTCTGCAGGGTCTGGCGCATGCGCTCGGTGCTCAGGTGGTTGCGCACGTCGGCAAAACCCAGGCGTGCCGGGATGCCGGCGGCACGGCACACCGCCGCCAGCAGCACGGCCTTGGGCACGCACCAGCCGTAACCGTTGGCCAGCACGGTGCTGGCGCGCATGCCTTCGGGCGTGAGCTCGATGCGGTAGGGGTCGTAGCGAAAGCCGTCGCGCACGGCCAGGGTCAGCGCCACGGCGCGCTCGCGCGCATCGCGGCCCTGGGCATGCGCACGGGCAAACCCGATGACTTCAGGGTGGTCGCTGTCAATCAGGGCCGTGGCGGCCCGCGTGGCCGGGGAGGGGTGCTCGGTCATGGGGATAGTGTGGCGCTGGCGCGCCGCAGCGGCTGTCGCCATGGCGGCAGGCCCCCGGTTTTGGTTGGCGCTGCCCCGGCCAGCCCCGGGAATGGCGCAGAATGCTCGGATTGTTACAGAACACCCAGACCGTGCCGGCCTCCTTGAACCCCGCAACGCGTGACCTGCTGCAGTGCTTCGGGCAGATGCTCGATGGCCTGCACACCGCCATGTGTGTCTTTGACCCGCACGATCGCGCCCTGGTGTGGAACCGCACCTTTTTCCAGTTCTTTCCCGAGCATGAGGGCCAACTGCACGAGGGCGAGCATTACCGGGACAACCTGCGCCGCTTCTACAGCGTGCGCCTGAAGGCGCCCGAGCTGCCGGAGATCGACCGTTACATCGACACCGGCCTGGCCCGCCACCAGGCACAGAGCAGCCCCTACGAATTCGATCACCGTGGCATGCGCCTGCGGGTGTCTTCGCTGCCGCTGGACGGCGTGGGCCGGGTGCGCCTGTGGCGGTTGGCCAGCCCCGCGCTGCCCGCCGAGGGCCAGGGGCCGATGGCCTTGCCCACCGCACTGCTTGACCGCATGCCCGACGGCCTGATGGTGTGCGCGCCCGATGGCCGGATCCAGTGGGTCAATGAATCTTTTGTGCTGATGTACGGGCTGCGCGACGCCGCGGCGGCCGTGTCGGCCTGGTTTGAGGCGGTGTACGCCATGGCATGGGCCGGCTGCAGCGGCCCCGAGGCGGCGCTGTGCCAGTCGGGCCGCCAGACGCTGCGCGAGAACCTGCGCTTTGTGGGGGCGCCCTTCGAGCTGCCCCTGCCCGGCAACCGCTTTTGCCGGGTGATTGCCCGGCCCGCCGACGATGGCTCGGTGTTTTACGCCCATGTGGATGTGTCGGAGTTGCGGCGCCAGCAGCAGAAGCTGGCGCAGGCCGAGCGCATCGCGCGCGAGAGCGCGGCCCAGCTGGCCCGCAAGTCTGCCTTGCTGCAGGCCACGCTGGAGGGCATGGAGCAGGGCATTGCCATGATCAACACCGAAGGGGTGGTGGAGTTTTACAACCAGCACATCCTCGAGCTGCTCGATCTCCCCCGGGAACTCCTGGACCGTCGCCCCACCCTCGCCGAGGTGATCCGCTACCAGTGGGCGCACAACGAATTTGAAGGCGTGTCCGAAGCGCTCGGGGCCGATCTGGCCGCCGATGCCGAGGCGCCATCCTTGCGCAACTACGAGCGTACGCGGCCCAACGGCCGCATCCTGGAGGTGCGCAGCCTCCCCGTGGGCGGCGCAGGCATGCTGCGCACTTATACCGACGTGACCGAGCGGCGCCTGCACGAGCAGCGCATCGAACATCTGGCCAGCCACGACAGCCTGACCGGCCTGCTCAACCGCGCCAAATTCATCGACTGCCTGGCCTCGGAGGTGGCGCTGGCGCGGCGCACCTCCAGCGTGTTTGCCGTGCTTTACCTCGACCTGGACGGCTTCAAGCCCATCAACGACCGGCATGGCCATGCCGTGGGCGACGGTGTGCTGGTCTGGGTGGCCCGTGTGCTTGGGCGCGTTGCCCGTGAATCCGATTTTGTGGCGCGCCTGGGCGGCGATGAATTTGCCGTGCTGCAGCGCGGCATCACCCAGCACGACCAGGCCCTGCGCCTGGCCGGGCGTTTGGTGCAGGCGCTCTCGGAGCCTTTCCTGCTGGACGGGCTGGCGCTGCAGATTGGCGCTTCGGTCGGCGTGGCGCTCTACCCCGAGCACGGCGCATCCCCTGAAACCCTGCTGGTCAGCGCCGACAAGGCGATGTACGCGGCCAAGGCCGGCCAGCGTGGGGGAGGCTCGCTGGTGCCGCCGCGTGGCCCGAGCGATCATCCGGGGTGATACTCCGCAGGCCTGCCTGCAGCCAATCATCGTCGGCGGGCGGTACTCAGTCCACCACCACCGGCACGCGCTGGGCCAGCGCGCACATCAGTTCATAGCCCACTGTGCCGGCGGCCTGCGCCACCTCGTCGATGGGCAGCACGGCGCCGTTGCCCGCACGCCCCCACAGGGTGACCTCGCTGCCCAGACCCACCTCCATGCCCGCCTGCTGCAGTGGTGTGAGGTCCACGGTGACCATGTCCATGCTCACGCGGCCCACCAGGCGGGTGCGTACGCCGTTCACCAGCACCGGCGTGCCGGTGTCACAGTGGCGCGGGTAGCCATCGGCATAGCCGCAGGCGGCCACGCCGATGGTGAGCGGCCCCTCGGCCGTGAAGCGTGAGCCGTAGCCCACGGTGTCGCCGGCCTGCAGCTGCTGCACGGCCAGCAGGCGCGTGGACAGCGTCATGGTGGGCTGCACGCCCCAGTGGGCGCTGTCGTGTTCGGGAAAGTCGGGTGCGCTGCCGTACAGCACGATGCCCGCACGCACCCAGTCGGCGCGCACGCCTGCGTCCTGCGCGTGGCGCAAGGTGGCGGCGCTGTTGCTCAGGCTGCGCTCGCCCGGCAGGTCCTGCGTGGCGGCGGAAAAGGCGGCCATCTGGTGCGCAATGCCGCGCGGGCCATCGGCGTCAGAGAAATGCGTCATCAGCGAGATTTCATCGACCTGCGGCAGGGCCGAGAGGCGCGCCCAGGCGCTGCGAAAGCGCTGCGGTGTGAAGCCCAGGCGGTTCATGCCCGAGTTCATCTTGAGAAAAACGCGGTGCGGCACATGGGTCTTGTGGCGGCTCAGCCAGTCGATCTGCTCGTCACAGTGCACGGCATGCCACAGGCCCAGGCGCGAGCACAGCTCCAGGTCGCGCGGTTCGAACACGCCTTCGAGCAGCAGGATGGGGCCGCGCCAGCCCAGGTGGCGCACGCGCTCGGCCTCTGCCAGGTCGAGCAGGGCGAAGCCGTCGGCGCCGCGCAGGCCCTCGAACGCACGCTCGATGCCGTGCCCATAGGCATTGGCCTTGACCACGGCCCAGACCTTGGCATCGGGCGCGGCGCGGCGCACACGCGCCAGGTTGTGCTGCAGTGCAGTAGTGTGGATGGTGGCGAGAATGGGACGTGGCATGGAGACTGATACCGGGGAACGAGGCCCGGATTCTGGCACCGGGCCCGTGTAACCGCATGATATAACCGCCACTCACTTGCCATGGGGTTCCACATTTACCAGGGCATCAGCGCGACTGATGCACACCCAGCCCATCGATGAAGCGCGGTTTCTACACCATCATGTCGGCGCAGTTTTTCAGCTCGCTGGCCGACAACGCACTTTTCGTGACGGCCGTGGAACTGTTGCGCACCGGGGGCGCCCCCGAATGGCAGCGCGCCGCCCTGGTGCCCATGTTTGCCTTGTTCTACGTCATTCTGGCGCCCTTCGTGGGCGCTTTTGCCGATGCGCTGCCCAAAGGCCGGGTGATGTTTGTCAGCAACGCCATCAAGGTGGTGGGCTGCCTGATGATGCTGTTTGGCTCGCACCCGCTCATGGCCTATGCCGTGGTGGGCCTGGGCGCCGCAGCGTATTCGCCCGCCAAGTACGGCATCCTCACCGAGCTGCTCCCGGCCTCGCAACTGGTCAAGGCCAATGGCTGGATCGAGGGGCTGACGATTGCCTCCATCATCCTGGGCGTGCTGCTGGGCGGCCAGCTGGTGGGGCCCACCATCTCCTCGCTGCTGCTGTCGGTGGATGTGCCGGGCATCGATCTGGGGGTTAACACCGCACCCCAGGCGGCCATTTTTGCGCTGATCTTCGTCTACATCGTGGCGGCCTGGTTCAATACCTGCATTCCGCACACGGGCGTCGAAATGCGCTCCATGCGGCAAAACCCCGCGCGCAGCGTGCTGGCCAACACCCTGGCGCTGCTGCCCGACTTCTGGAGCTGCAACAAGCGGCTGTGGAAGGACCGGCTGGGCCAGATCTCGCTGTCCACCACCACGCTGTTCTGGGGCGTTTCGGGCAACCTGCGCTACATCGTGCTGGCCTGGAGCGCCGCAGCCCTGGGCTACAGCACCACGCAGGCCTCAGCCCTGGTGGGCGTGGTGGCCATCGGCACCGCGGTGGGTGCCGTGGTGGCCTCGATGTACATGCGGCTGGACGTGGCCACGCGCGTCATGCCCCTGGGCATTGCCATGGGCGTGCTCGTGATTCTGATGAACTTCATCGACAGCGTGTGGCTGGCCGTGCCTTTCCTCATTGTCCTGGGCGGACTGGGCGGCTTTCTGGTGGTGCCCATGAACGCCCTGCTGCAGCACCGGGGTCACAACCTGATGGGTTCGGGCCGCTCGATTGCCGTGCAGAACTTCAACGAACAGGCCTGCATTCTGGGCCTGGGCGCGTTCTACAGCCTGTCCACCAAGCTGGGCCTGTCGGCCTTCGGTGCCATCACCGCCTTTGGTGTGGTGGTGGCGGGCATCATGTGGCTGATCCAGCGCTGGCATGCCCACAACTGCGTGAAGCACGCCGAAGAGCTGGACCACCTGCTGCGCATCGCGCGGCAGGACACCCACCATTGATGCTGCATATTCAATAGCTGCTGGCGCATGATGGATGTGCGCTAGAGGCTTGTTTCATGCAAAAAGCGCGATGCAGGCCTCGTTCCAGTCGTGCCCATCCTGCGACCAGGGCCCCACGCCCGGTGGCGGAAAGCCGCTGCGGCAATAGCCCTGCTGCGCGTCAAAATCGAATACCGCATGCGGGTAGTCGTTGATGAGCAGCACCACCTTGCGGCAGTCGCCAGACCAGCCCACCTTGACTGTGGAGGGCTGGTCCCGGTGGGTCACGCTGCGCACGTTGTAGATGTGCACGGCGTCCTGGACGGAGGGGCCTTGGATGGAGCGGTCGAGCGCATAAAAATAGGCGGTCTCGCCATCGTCCTCGAACACCGCGCTGAGCAGGCCCCGGGGGGCGACCCCCTCCAGGGTGACAGGGCGGCCGACAAGAATTTGCCGCTGGGCGGCGACGTGAATGGGCATGGTGCGTGCAAACGGAGGGCTTCAAAGACTCGCGGCGCCGCATCCGCGCTGGTGTGCGCACAGGGCGCCAAGGGTGCAGCGGCAACACGCACGAAGGTACCACGACTGCCGGGGGTATCCCGGCCCGGTGTGCAGGAATGGGCCGGCCGTGCGGCGCGTAGGTGCTGGTGCGGCTAGCATGTGCGCCTGTTCACTGCCCAGGTGCCCGCCATGCCCACCACGGTTTACGACTTCGACGCCCAGGCCATCGACGGCAGCACCGTGCCACTGCGCCAGTACGCGGGCAAGGTGCTGCTCATCGTCAACACCGCCAGCGCCTGCGGCTTCACGCCGCAGTTTGGCGGGCTGGAGGCGCTGCACCAGCAGTACGGCGGCCAGGGGCTGGTGGTGCTGGGCTTTCCGTGCAACCAGTTTGCCGGGCAGGACCCGGGCAGCAACGACGACATCGCCCGCTTCTGCCAGCGCAACTACGGCGTGAGCTTTCCGATGATGGCCAAGATCGAGGTCAACGGGGACGGCGCCAGCCCGCTCTACCGCTGGCTGGCCGCCGAGGCGCCAGGCTTGCTGGGCAGCAAGGCCATCAAATGGAATTTCACCAAGTTTCTGGTGGGCAAAGACGGCCAGGTGCTGCGCCGCTACGCACCGCAGGATGCCCCCGCCAAGCTGGCGGGCGACATCGAGGCGGCACTGGCGGCATGAGAGGGCATGATTGCTATTGAAATAATAGCTTTCAGCGCTTGTAAAAAGGGCGCTTGGGCCCGATTTTTCCCTCAATCTTCTGGGTGATGGGCGCCACCCAAACCCCCGGGGCGGCCGTGGTCGCAGTGGATGGGCGAGAATCGCTGTTTTGTTTCATCGGGCCCCCGGGCCCTTGCGCACCACCGTGCCGGAATCCTTTTCCCCTTCCCCAGACGCTGCTGCTGCGCAGCCTCCATCCCCCGCCAGCCGGATGACCCCGCAAGAGCGCCGCTCCAGCGTCTCGCTGGCGCTGATCTTCGCGTTGCGCATGCTGGGGCTGTTCATGGTCTTACCGGTGTTTGCGCTGGAGGCGCGCAAGTACCCCGGCGGGGACGACCCGGCGCTCGTCGGCCTGGCCATGGGCATTTACGGCCTCACGCAGGCGGTGCTGCAACTGCCGCTGGGCATGGCGTCCGACCGCTTCGGCCGCAAGCGCGTCATCGTGCTGGGTCTGCTGGTGTTTGCCGGCGGCAGCCTGCTGGCGGCACTGGCCGACAGCGTGATGGGCCTGCTGGTGGGCCGTGCGCTGCAGGGCGCGGGCGCGGTGTCGGCGGCCGTCACCGCGCTGCTGGCCGACCAGACGCGCGACAGCGTGCGCACCAAGTCGATGGCGCTGGTGGGTGGCAGCATCGGCCTGATGTTTGCCGTGGCCCTGGTGGCCGCGCCCCTGCTCACCGCCCGCATTGGCCTGGGCGGCCTGTTCGGCCTGACCTGCGCGCTCGCGCTGGCCGGCATTGCCGTGGTGCTGTGGTGGGTGCCGCCCGAGGCCGCGCACCACAGCGAGGGGCCGCGCGGCCGCCTGGCCGATGTCTTCAAGAACCCTGATCTGCTGCGCCTGAACCTGGGCGTGTTCGTGCTGCACACCGTGCAGCTGTCCATGTGGGTGGCCGTGCCCGCCCTGCTGGTGCAGGCGGGTCTGGCGCACGCGCAGCACTGGCAGGTGTACCTGCCGGCGGTGGTGCTGTCGTTTGTGGCCATGGGCGGCCTGTTTGCGATGGAGCGGCGTGGCCGCCTGCGCGCCGCGCTGCTGGGCGCCATTGCCCTGGTGCTGCTGGTGCAGGTGGGCCTGGGCGCGCTGGTGGCCAGCGGGCAGGCGCCGACGCTGTGGGTGCTGGGGCTGCTGCTGTTCGTCTTCTTCTGCGGCTTCAACGCGCTGGAGGCCAGCCAGCCCAGCCTGGTGTCGCGCATGGCGCCCACCCCGGTGCGCGGCGCGGCGCTGGGGGTCTACAACACGTTGCAGTCGCTGGGGCTGTTTGCCGGTGGCGCGCTCGGCGGCGCGCTGGTCAAATGGGCCGGTGCCCCGGGTCTGTTCGTGGCGACGACGCTCCTCACGGCCCTGTGGCTGGTGCTGACCTGGCCGCTGCGCCCGGTGGGCCGGGCAGGGCACTGAAGCCCCTTCACCGCCCGGGCGGTTGCGGCACAATCACGCGTCTGGCGCCTGGCGCGCCCCACGAACACAGAGGTAGAGCAGCATGGCATCCGTGAACAAAGTCATCATCGTCGGCAACCTGGGGCGCGACCCCGAGATGCGCACCTTCCCCAGCGGAGACCAGGTGGCCAACGTGACCATCGCCACCACCGACAAGTGGAAAGACAAGCAGACTGGCGAACCGAAAGAATCCACCGAATGGCACCGCGTGGTGTTCAACGGCCGCCTGGCCGAAATCGTCGGCCAGTACCTGCGCAAAGGCTCGCAGGTTTACGTGGAAGGCAGCCTGCGCACCCGCAAGTGGACCGACCAAGCCGGTGTGGAAAAGTACAGCACCGAAATCCGTGCCGACAGCATGCAGATGCTGGGCAGCCGCCAGGGCATGGGCGGTGGCGGTGCGCAAGGCGGTGGCTATGACGAGGGTTACGGTGGTGGCGACTCCGGTGGCTACGAGCCGCAGGCCCCACGCCGCGCCGCACCGCCGCCCCAGCGCCCCGCAGCCCCCCCGCAGCGCCCGGCCCCGGCACCAGCCCCCATGGCCCCGGCGCCCCGTGCCGCCCCCTCGGGCTTCGAGGACATGGACGACGACATTCCCTTCTGAGCCTGGCGCACCGATCGTGCGCACTCTTTTTTTGATAGCTGCAAGCGCTTGTACAACAAGGGCTTGCAGCTATTTTCATTGCAAATATGGCAAGCGCCATGCTCCGCTGCCCGCATCCGGGCAGTACCCCGGGGGTCAATCACTGACGAAAAGTGCCTCAAGCCCTTTTCTTGCAAGCACTGACAGCTATTCAATCAATCGCTTCACGCCGAAGTCAGAACGCTCGCTGCCTTGTCCACCCAGGCCTGCAGGTGGTCCAGCAGGCTGGAGCGGCTGAAGGAGCAGCTTTCCTCGGTGAACAGCGCGCTGGCTTCGAGCCGGTCCAGCAGGCTCAGCAGCACCTCGCCGTAGCGCGGCGGCAGGGCCGCCCGCAACGCTTTCTGTCCGCGGGCCAGATCGCCGAGTGCCGAGGCGCTCAGGCTCCCCTGGCGGTGCTCCGCCAGTGCGGACTGCAAGGTGGCAAGCTGGGTGGTGGGGGCTTCGGTCATGTCGGGGCTCCGGGGTTGGCGGTGATTACAGCGCAGCCCGGCGCCCGGTGTACCGCTGAGGGTCAATTCCCCTTCAGCGTGGCGGATGGTGCCAACCATCTCGGTTGAAACGAAAAAAAAAGGTCTTTGTGGTTGTAAGGTAAAAGCCAACAGCTATCGAAAGCCAAGCATCCAAGGTCATGGACTGCCTTCTGTGCGATCACACTGTTGGCCGATGAGCGCGTTGCACCCCGGTATCTACGACAGCGGTTGTCGATGAGCGGTACTGAACGAGGTGACGCCGCCACCGGGCCCGATGGACGCCAGCGGCGAGTCAATGGCCTGCTACCGCCGAAACGCTTTCAGTTGTTGAACATGCCGGTTTTGTGCTTCACGTCGGACTCGCTCATCGCATATCGCTTGACCAGACCCTTGTCGTCGTACATCACGACAAGTTCTTTTTTGGTGCCACTGGAGCTTCCGCCGAACATGCTGACGATCGGGATGTAACTTACAGCGTCTGCCGACACCTTGCTGAACTCGTAGGTCCAGATTTCAAGTCCACCGTCGGTGAAAGTGGTCTTCATGGGCGAGCCGAACATTTTCCGGACTTCGGCCTTGCTGGTTTTTCCCTCAACCATTTTCTGGCTGATGGTTCCTTCCGACTCGGAACGCAGGGTTTCATTGCCGACGCTGGCGCAGCCAAGGGTCAACATGGCAAGAGACAGAGATGCGGCGAGAAAGAATCGTTGGCGTTTCATAAAATTTGGCAATCTGGCGTGTGTGGGTGTTTGAAAGTTGTTTGATGCGTAACTTCATCTACAGGGTGTCATTCAGCGCGTCAGCTGGCTTATAACCCGGTAGTAATTTGAAGTTATCGGTTCGAGTTCCAGTAACTCGCCGTTCAACAAAAGAAGGGCTCCTACCGAAGTTCCTGAAGCGTCGTTGACGTTGGTGAGTGTGCTTACGCCGCCGTAGGCGATGCGCCAGTATTTTTTACCGCTGATCACGGTAGTTCCCTGTACTCCGCTCCCCGTGTAGGCGAAGGAAGCACCTGATCCCGCTGTTGAGACACGATCTACCGAGGTTTGTATGGTTTGACCGTTTGGCAATCTGACGGACGCGCTCGCCACAGTCTCTAGATAGGTCACCGTTGCCGCTGGCTGGGGTGGGCCGTAGGTGCCTGTGGCGACGATGCCGCCTGTGCAGTTGGCCTGATTGAAAAACTCATTCTGCATGTTCATGCCGAGTTTTATGCCATTTTCCAGGGTGGTGAAACTCACGGTTTGACGCTCGTTTTCACCATCGCAGCCTGGCGACCAAGTACCCTCATACTTGGAAAGAGGCCCGGGAGCTTGCTCTGGGTTCGAGTCATCGCTCCCGCCCCCGCACGCAGTCAATGTCACCACTGCGAGACTGATAGCCGCCATTTTTAATGTGTTTTTCTTCATTCAAGCGCCACTCATTTCGATCGTGAACGTGCTGGTTCGCAAAATAGCTATCTATAGACACGTGTCTAAAGTGTACCGAATTGAAACATTTGGGGCAAATGCGCCCCAGCAAGAATCAGCTTCTCATCAATGCATTCGCGACCGAGATCAAGCTTCGTCGGCGGGAGTTGGGCTTTTCGCAGGAAGATCTGGCGGGGTGCTGTGAGTTGGATCGTCCCTACATCTCCTTGATGGAAGTAGGTCGCAAGCAGCCCACGCTGAGCGTCTTGCTGCGCCTTGCGGACGGGTTGCAGTTTTCGCTGGCGGATTTCATGGGGCGGGTGCAGCAGCGCTACTTGCTGGAACAGGCGGTCGCGCAGCCCCAGGCGCCGAGCCCGCTGGAGTAGCCGGGCACCGGACACCAGCTGCAGAGCATTCTGCGAAAATGGCTGGATGCGCCTCACCCCGGTCGAACAAAAATCCCTGCATGACGCCAGCGTGCGCTGGTTTGGCGTGCCGCTGCGCTTGTTTGGCTCCAGGGTGGACGATGCAGCACGCGGCGGTGATATTGATCTGTATATCGAAGTAGACCTGCCCGCTCAGTATGCTTTTGAACGCGAAGCGCACATGGCCGCAGAGCTGTACCGTGCCCTCGGAGACCGCAAGATCGACATTGTTGTCAACACGGGTCGCCTGGACCTGCCGATTTACCGCGTCGCACGAGATCGGGGGGTGTGGCTATGAGCTTGCCGCTGGACGTGGCGCTTGCGCAATGTGATCGCCATGCAAGCATCATGATTGAGGCACTGGGCCTGATCCCGCAGCCCTTGACCGAAGCGCATCTGCAGCTGGCCACGCCCGAACTGATCCGGCTGCTGGATCAGTTCGTGTTGCGCTTCACCAAACTGCAGGACACGCTGGCCACTCATGTGCTGCGGCAGTTTGCCGTGCAGACGCTGGTGGAGCCGGTGGAGGACGTTGCCTTTATCGATGTGCTGAATCTGCTGGAGCGTCGTGGTTACCTGTTGGCCGATCAGTGGGCGCTGCAGCGCAGCACGCGCAACATCCTCACCCATGAGTACCCGGATGACCCGCTGCGACAGGCGCTGGCGCTGTCTGCTGCGCAGGCTGCGGCGCACCAGTTGGTGCTGTGGTTGCGGAAGATCCAGGAACGCACGAAAGTTTGACCCCCATGAACGCCCTCAACGTCGCTGAATACACCCAGACCCTCGGTTTACAGGCAAAAACGGCCTCAGCGCTGATGGCTAAAGCGCCAGCAGCTATCAAAAACAAAGCGCTGCGGGCGCTGGCGCGACTGCTGCGCGAGCAGACCGAAGCGCTGCAGGGGGACAACGCGCGCGACCTGGAGCGCGCCCGCGCCGCGGGCCTGGCCGAG
>JANJVG010000195.1 GCA_024710165.1 Burkholderiaceae bacterium | reverse complement strand
CACGAAGTTGACGATGCGCTCTACCGGCTCAACCACCGACCCCGCAAGTGCCTCAACTACCGCACTCCCCACGAGGTGTTCATTGGCTTGGAGATTCGTCCGTTACACTGAAATTCGGTGCACTTTGTAGTTGAATCTGCGCATCAAATCGAACTCAAGCCCTTATGCAGCAAGGGTAAGAAGCTATTTATTCAATAGCACCACTCCACGACATGGCGGCCACGTCATGGACAAAAATCGGGTAGTCCATCCACACCCCGCGCAGGCCCTTGCGCCGTACCACGTCGATTTGCGGTGCAAAAATCCATGCGTTGACGGCGTCTTGCGCCAGGTGGCGCTGCAACTGGCCAAACAGGCGCTGGCGCTCGCGCGGCTGCACGGCCTGGGCGTAGCGCTGCACCAGTGCGCGAAAGTCGGCGCTGTCGTAGCCAAAGTAGTAGCCCGGGTCTGTGTAGATGGCGTAGTCCAGCGGCTCGACGTGGTTGATCAGCGTCATGTCGAAATCGCCTCTGAAAGGCCCTTCCAGCCATTGGCGCCATTCCAGTTTTTTCAGCTGCACCTCGATGCCCACGCGCGCCAGCTGCTCGGCCACAAACTCACCGCCCAGGCGAGCGTACGACGGCGGAGGCAAGCTCAGCTCCAGGCGCAGCGGCGCCACCACGCCAGCCGCGCGCAGCAGTGCGCGGGCGCGCTCGGGGTCGTGCGGGTACAAGCCCACCAGGTGCAGGTAGCCTGCGTCCGAGGGGCTGAAATGGCTGCCTATGGCCGTGCCCCGCCCTTCGAGCACGCGGTGGATGAACGCATCGCGGTCGATGGCATGGGTGATGGCGCGGCGTACGCGCACATCACCCAGCGGCGCGCGGCGGTGGTTCAGCGCCAGCATGCCTTTGCCGGTGGACGAGCCCAGCAGCAGCTGGTAGCGGCTGTCTGCCTCCACGCCGTGAAGGTTTTTGGCAGCGTAGTGGAAGAACAGGTCGATCTCGCCCTGCTTGAGCGCTGCTGCCAGCTCTTCGTGCCCGTGGATGAAGCGAAAAACCACCTGATCGATCACCGCCGCCCTCGCCCGGTGTTGCCCAGGCACCTTGACCAACGTGATGTTGTGGCCCGCGTGGTAGTGCTGCAGGCGGTACGGCCCGGTGCCCACGGGGTCGGTGGCTGCGCGCGCGGCGCTGGCCGGGTGCAGGATGACGGCAGGGGCCTCGCCCAGGCGGAACAGAAAATGCGGGTCGGGGTGGTGCAGCGTCAGCACCACGGTGTGGGCGCTGGGCGTGGCAATGTCGGCCAGGTTGTCAAACAGCGCCTTGCGCGCCTTGTTGGTAGATGCGGGTGCACGCGCCCGCTCGAAGCTGAAGCGCACGGCCTGGGCATCCAGCGCCGCACCATCGTGAAAGCGCACATCCCGGCGCAGCGCAAAGGTGTAACGGTGCTGGCCGGCGTCGACGCTCCACGACTGCGCCAGCAGCGGCGACACGCGGCCGTCCTCCTCGATGCGGGTGAGCCCTTCAAGGATGTTGTAGTGCGTCACCTCGCCTGCCGAGGCCGAGGCGGCCATGGTCGGGTCCAGGCTTTCAGGCTCCAGGTTCAGGTCGATGATGACCTGGCGATGGCGGGGCACGCGGGCTGCCTGGGCCGCGGTGGGGCTGGCGCACAGCGTACCGCCCGCCAAAGCGGCCCATTGCCCCAGACAGGCACGGCGGGAGAGCAGAAAATCATGCATGGCGGTGTGGAAGCCCCGTAAGCTGGCAGACAGAATTGAAACAGCATGCCGGGTACGCAGCGCCGGCCCGGACAAGGCGATGCAAAGTGTGACATATTCAAACGCTGACGCGCTTGTCACGCCCCATCCTTGCCGGGTGGTCTCTTTTTGGGGTGCGTTTGTGCCCGCTGCTGTTCCATGCCTGTTGCCCCCGCCTTTGCCCGCTTGCTGCCCCGTCTATGGTGGCGTTGGTTGTTGTTTGCCGCGCTGCTGGCGGTGCTGTTGCTGGTGGGCTTGCGTGTGTGGCAGGCCTACCAGCAACGCGTAGGCACCTACCGCCACCAGGTCGAAACCGCGCTGCGCGCCGTCAGCCAGTTGCAGGCGGCCAACATTGCCGACTGGCGACTGAACCACATGGGCGATGCGACCGACCTGGCCAGCGACCCGCTGCTGGCGCAGGCCATCGCGCACTGGCTGACCGCGCCCAGCCCCGAGCAAACCGGTGCCCTGCAAGAGCGCTTGCGCAGCCTGGAGGAAAACCTGCGCTACACCGCTGCCTTTTTGGTCGATACCCAAGGCCGGGTGCGGCTGGACTCGGCCAGCCAAGGCAGCCTGCCAGAGCCCGATCCACTCGTGCGCACCCTGGAGGGCCCCGAAGCACATGCGCTGCGCCGCGCCCTGGAGACGGCCCAGCCCGTGGCCGTGGAACTGCAGCGGAGTGCCGCTTTTTCGTTTGCGTTTTTGGGTGTGCTGGCCCCTGTCTATGGCCCCGACAACGCTCCGCTGGGCGCCATCTGGCTGGTGCTGCACGCCCACGCCCGGCTCTCGCCGCTGCTGCAGACCCTGCCCAACAGCAATCCATCGGCCGAATCGTTGCTGGTGCGCCGCGAAGGCTCCTGGGTGCAGTACATGCTACCGCCACAACTGGGCGATGCCGCTCCGCGGGACCTGCGCCAAAGCCTGGACAAGGCGCCCCAGGACGTGACCGTTCAGGCCGCCCAGGGCGAGCGCGGCATCCTGCAGGGGGTGGACTATCGGGGTCGGCCCGTACTGGCCTTTGCCAGCACCGTGCGCGACACGCCCTGGATTCTGGTGGCCAAGGTCGATCGGGACGAAGCCCTGGCCCAGGCCCAGCGCAACGAATGGCTCGGCATGGCATTGTTGGCCAGCTTGCTGCTGCTCTTGGGCGGCAGTGCCTTTGCCGGCTGGCAATGGCAGGCCCGCCGCCGCGAGCAGGCCCTGAAGAACGAACTGCAATACAGCCTGCAATGGCTCGATAGTGCGCAAAAAGCCGCCCGTGTCGGGTACTTTGCCTACTACGCACGCAACGAAGAGTTCTTTTTGTCCAGCATGGCCAGCGGCGTTTTCGGCTTGTTGCCGCAACAGCGCATGACGCTGGCAGAGTGGATTGCCATGCTGCACCCCGAAGACCGCGACGAGGTGCTGCAGCTGGACCGCCAGGCCCGGCAACAGCACAGCCCGCTGCACGTGCAGTGCCGCATCGTGCGCCGCAGCGACCAGCAAGAACGCTGGGTGCAGCTGTGGGGCGAGTACGCCATCGACCCGCTGCAAAACACCTTGCGGATGACCGGCACGGTGCAAGACATCACCGAGCGTCACCAGTCCGAAGAGCAGCTGGCCCGCTACCGCCACACCCTCGAAGAGCAGGTGCGCCTGGACCCCCTGACCGCCCTGGCCAACCGCCGTGCGCTGGACGAGGCGCTGCCGCTGGCCTGGGCCCAGGCCCAGCAGCGCCGCCGCCCGCTGGCCCTGTTGATGATCGACATCGACCACTTCAAGGCTTACAACGACCACTATGGCCATGTGGGCGGCGACCATTGTCTTCAGCAGGTGGCCGCCGCCCTGGCCGCAGCCCTGCAGCGCCAGGGCGAGCTGGTGGCGCGCTACGGCGGCGAGGAATTTGCCGTGCTGCTGCCCGATGCCGACAGCGCCCAAGCCCTGAGCACCGCGCAGCGCCTGTGCGCCACCGTGCGATCGCAGGCGCTGGAGCACCTGGACAGCCCGGTGCGTGGTTGCGTCACCATCAGCGTGGGCGCCAGCTGCGTGTACCCGGAAAACAGCACGGCCGAGCGTGGCATTGCCCAACTGTTTGAACAGGCCGATGCCGCCCTGTACCAGGCCAAAAAAGCCGGCCGCGACCGCGCCGTTCTGTGGACCGGGCCGCAGGCAGCGTTCGGAACCCACCCGTAAACGCGGGCTGCGGATTATGCATAAAAAACGCTACGGGCCTTTTGCAGAAGTCGCAAACAGCTATCAATAGAGGAGCATTTAACCCTCAAAGCCGCAGTGGATCGCTGGTTTTCGGGGAACGGCTCGATGCCAGTTGACCTTCCGGGGCTGTTTGCGGTTCACCGGTGAGTGAGAGCACTGAGCGCCTGCCAGCACTGCGCTCAACGTGCCTTGCGGTGTTCTCCTCCTTGCGCACTACCCATCCGGCGGGCAGGGCACGACGCAGGCGGACCCACCAGGCACCCACCCAAAGGGCGGACCTGACCCTGAAAGGCTCAACCCGCCTGCTGGCCCTTGTGCTTGGCCAGCACCTGGTCGATTTCCTCGTCCTTGGCTTGCCACAGCGCGTTCACCCAGGCCTGCACCGGTGCGCGCGGCGCCGGCTCGCCATTCGCCGGCAGCACTTGCGGCGGGATGGCGCGCAGGTGGGCGTGCACCACCACCTCGGGGATGCGGCCGCACAGGGCGTCGGTGAAGGTGGGTGCGCCCTGTGGGTAGACGATGGTCACGTCGAGGAAGCCGGTAAAGGCATCGCCCAGGGTCTCCAGCGCCATGCCGATGCTGCCTACCTTAGGTTTGAGCAGGTGGCGGTAGGGTGACTTCTGCTGCGCGTGCTTGGTGGGCGTGAAGCGCGTGCCCTCGACGAAGCTCATCACCGAGGTGGGCACGAGGCGGAATTTCTCACAGGCCTTGCGTCCGGCTTCGAGGTCGGCACGCGCGCTGGCGCCGCCCTTGCGTTGCATGAAGGGAAAGTCAAGCGCCCACCAAGCCAGGCCAATCACGGGTACGTAGATCAGCTCTTTCTTGGTGAAGAACTTGAGCATGGGGATGCGGCGGTTGAACACGCGTTGCAGCACCAGGATGTCCACCCAGGTCTGGTGGTTGCTGGCCACCAGGTACCAGCCGCGCGGATCCAGCCCGTCGACGCCGTGGACGTGCCAGCGGACCGGGTTGACGGCGCCGAGCCAGAAGGCGTTGATGTCCATCCACAGCGCCGCGATGCCCATGAGGGCGCGGTCGCAGACATGGCGCACCGGCGTGATAGGCAGGATGAGCTTGGCCAGCGCGAACGGGATCATCGAGCTGCACAGCACGAGGGTGTTGATCGCCAGGATCAGCGCGGCAAACAGGAACTTGGGTGCAGCGAGCATGGGGTCAGTAGCAGGGGTGGCAGGATTTAAGGTGTTTTTGCGTTGTAGCCCTTGCGCAGCAAGCGCTGAGTGCTCTTATTTTCAGAGCGTCCTGAACACCTCGCGTGCGGCGGCCACCGTGGCCGCGATGTCGTCGGCGGTGTGGGCCGCGCTCACGAAGCCGGCCTCGTACAGCGCGGGGGCGATATATACGCCGCGGTCGAGCAGGCCGTGGAACAGCTGGTTGAAGCGCGCGCTGTCGGTGCGCATGACCTGTGGGTAGTTCTGTGGCAGCTCGGGCATGAGGAAGAAGCCGAACATGCCGCCTTCGCTATCGACGCTGAAGGGCACGCCCTCGGCGTCGGCGGCGGCCTTGAGGCCCTGGACCAGCGAGCGCGTCGAGGCTGACAGGGCCTCGTAGAAACCGGGTTTGCGGATCTCGCGCAGCGTGGCCAGGCCGCAGGCCGTGGCGACGGGGTTGCCCGACAGCGTGCCGGCCTGGTAGACGCCGCCCAGGGGCGCCAGGTGTTCCATGATGGCGCGCTTGCCGCCGAAGGCTGCCAGCGGCATGCCGCCGCCGATGACCTTGCCCATCACGGTGATGTCGGGCTCGAAGCCGGGGATGGCCTTGGCATAGACGCTCTGCGCGCCGCCCAGCGCCACGCGAAAGCCCGTCATCACTTCGTCGTACACCAGCAGCGCGCCGTACTGCGTGCACAACTCACGGCAGCGGCGCGTGAACTCGACGCTGGCGCGCACGAAGTTCATGTTGCCGGCGATGGGCTCGATCATCAGGCAGGCCACTTCCTTGCCGTGCAGTGCAAAGGCTTCTTCGAGTTGCTGTACGTTGTTGTATTCGAGCACGAGGGTGTGCTGCACCACCTCGGGCGGTACGCCCGCACTGGTGGCGTTGCCGAAGGTGGCCAGGCCCGAGCCGGCCTTGACCAGCAACGCGTCGGCATGGCCGTGGTAGCAGCCCTCGAACTTGATGATCTTGCTGCGGCCCGTGGCACCGCGCGCCAGGCGGATGGCGCTCATGCCGGCCTCGGTGCCCGAGCTGACGAGGCGCACCATCTCCATGGAGGGCACGATCGAGAGGATTTCTTCGGCCAGTTCGACCTCGCGCTCGGTGGGCGCGCCGAACGAGAAGCCTTCCAGTGCAGCCTTCTGCACGGCTTCGAGCACGGCGGGGTGGCCGTGGCCCAGGATCATCGGGCCCCAGGAGCCGATGTAGTCGATGAAGCGCTGGTCGTTCGTGTCCCAGAAATAGGCGCCTTGGGCGCGCTTGACGAAGCGCGGCGTGCCGCCGACGGCGCGGAAGGCGCGCACGGGAGAGTTGACGCCGCCGGGGATCACGGCCTTGGCGCGTTCGAACAGGGGGACGTTGAGATCAGTGTTTTGTGTCATGGGAGGGGAAGCCGAAGCCTTCAAGGCTGGGTTGGTCGTCTTTGTCGTCGGGTGTGGAATCGTCGGTGCCTTCGGGCTCGGCCCAGAACATGCGGTCGGGCACCACATGGCCCATCCCGGGCCGGAAACCGGCGTCCAGGCAGTGGTCGAGGTAGCCCAGGGCCTCGTTACACGCTTCGGCCAGGTCGCAGCCGCAGGCCAGCAGGGAGGCCAGTGCGGCCGACAGGGTGTCGCCGGCTCCGGTGAATGTGGCATCAAACAGCTCAAACCGGCCGCTGCACAGCACGGTTTCGGGAGATGCCAGCACGTTCTCAATGAATTGTTCGGGCAAGGGGATGCCGGTCACCAGGGTGTAGGGCGCGCCCATCTCGGCGGCTGCGGCGGCAAGGTCACGCGCGCTGGGGCTGCGGTCACTGCTCCAGTCGGGCAGCAGCCAGCGCCGCAGCGTGCTGTGGTTTCCAACCAACACCGTGGTCTGCGGCAGCACCAGCTCGCGGAACGCGTCCAGGTACTGGTCGATCAGGCCATCCTGCCACCAGGAAAGATTGGGCATGTAGCTGACCACTGGCAGGTCGGGATAGTCTGCTGTCAGCTCGGCAATGGCGCTGAGGTTCTCTGGGCCACCCACGAAGCCGATCTTGATGACCTGCACGGGAAGGTCCTCGAGGGCGGTGCGTGCTTGCTCGGTCACGGCCTCATCGTCCATGCTGAAGTGGTCAAAAATTTCAGCCGTGTCGCGGATGTAGGCGCCGGTTACCACGGCGACCGGGTGGCCACCCACCGAAGCCACGGTGGCAATGTCGGCCGTCAGGCCACCGGCTCCGCTGGGGTCGCTGGCGTTGAACACCATGACGCAGGCAGGGCCGGGGTGAGCCTGGCTGGCCGGCAAAACGGCCTCGTCAGGAGGTGAAGGGGGCGACTGGTGTGGCATGGGCCCGTGGGGTGCTTCGGGTGGCGCGAAAACGGCAACCCGCAAAGTGTCTGGCTACAATCATTGCATTCTATGTGAAGGCCCCTTAAGCTGTGATCGGCTCATTAATCTGGATGGGTGTCCGGTGCGGTTGGATTTATGAAAAATCCAAGGGTTCTCCCGAATGCGGCCATGCTCCCAATACGCATCGGAATCAGGATCCAGCCCACACGCCCTGCCGGGAACGGGCCGCAGGCAAGGCCGATTTCGAGATGGTTCGAATTTGAAGCGCGGCATGGGCCAGCGTTGTTTGTTTTTCCCATCGGGAGCAGTGACAATTGACTACAACTGGCGCAACTTTCAAAGTGCTCGTGGTGGATGACAGCAATACCATCCGACGCAGCGCAGAGATATTCCTCAAACAGGGCGGACACGAAGTCCTGTTGGCTGACGATGGATTTGACGCGCTGGCCAAGGTCAACGATTACCATCCACATCTGATCTTCTGCGACATTCTCATGCCCAAACTCGATGGCTACCAGACGGTGGCCATTATCAAACGCAATGCGCGTTTTGCGAACACGCCCGTGGTGATGCTTTCATCCAAGGACGGTGTTTTCGACAAGGCGCGTGGCCGCATGGTGGGTTGTCAGGAATATCTCACCAAACCCTTCACCAAAGATCAACTGTTGCAGGCAGTGCAGCAGTTTGGAAAATCCGATCAAGGAGCAATGTAATGCCGATTCAGAAAGTGCTGGTCGTTGATGATTCGAAAACCGAATTGATGTTTCTGACCGATCTCTTGCAGAAAAAAGGCATGCAGGTTCGTACCGCGGAAAATGCCGATGAGGCTTTTCGTCGGTTGGCAGAAGAAAAACCCGATCTGATTTTGATGGACGTGGTGATGCCCGGCCAGAACGGCTTTCAGCTCACCCGCGCCATCTCGCGCGATCCGCTCTATGCCGATGTGCCGATCATCATGTGCACCAGCAAGAACCAGGAAACCGACCGTGTCTGGGGCATGCGCCAGGGGGCCCGTGGCTACATCACCAAGCCGGTGGATGCCGCCGAATTGCAGGCCAAGATCGATGCGCTGAACTGATTGTCCAGCACCATCCATGGCCAATCGCGAAGCGCTCAGAGAGCTCCAGATACGACTCGCCAGCCGCTTGCAGGCGGCCCGGACCGAGGGCTTGTCCGTTTCTTCCTGGCTGGCCGTCGAGTCTGCCGGAAAGCACTACCTCATGCCCCTGGCGCATGCGGGTGAGATTTTTCCCTGGACCCTTGTGCAGCATGTGCCCTACACCCAAAAGTGGTTTTTGGGTGTGGCCAACCTGCGCGGTGGTCTGACGGGCGTGGTGGACCTGGCTGCGTTGCTCGGCGAGGCGCCCGTGCGGACCGATCAGGCGCTCTCGGAGTCCAGCTTGCTGGCACTCAATCCTGCTTTGGAAGTCAATGCCGCCTTGCTGGTCGATCGGCTGGCTGGACTGCGCAGCACGGACGCTTTCGTGGCATCCGAACCGCCCGCCGACGATGCGCCGGTGTTTTTTGGTACGACCTACATCGATTCCAACGGTATCCGCTGGCAGGAGCTCAATTTGCAGGCCCTGTCTCAACACAACGCATTTCTGAGCATCAGTGCTTAAGTTCTTCCGTAAGGCTGCCCCATGTCTGTTGTCAAACAAATTGGAAATCTGTTCAACCGCAAGCCCGATGGCCCGCCGGCGGATGGCTTGTCGTCCCTGGATCTGAACACGCTGTCGCCCGACGGAATGCCGCAATTTCCAGCCGATGCGCTCAATAGCGTGCAGGGCGATCCCTCCGTGTCGTCGGCCCGCGCAGCAGCGGAACGCTCCGAGCCGCAGTCGCAGGACCTGATTGTGCTTCCCCTGCTGGGGCAGGCCACGGCAGCGAGCCACCAGCGGCGGCTGCTCATTCTGCTCGGGCTCGGGGTGGTGGTGCTTGCCATCATTGCGCTCTGGGTGCTTCGGCAGGCCGATCGCTCGGCGCAGCAACTGGCCGCGACCGGTCAATCGCTCATGCAGTCGCAGCGGCTGGCCAAATCCGGGTCCCAGGCGCTGGTGGGCAGCGCCCAGGCATTCCCCGACGTTGCGGAGAGTTCGGGTGTTTTGGCGCGCAACGTCCGGGCGCTGAACACGGGCGACTCCGAGCTGAGCGTCGAGTCGCTGGGCGAGCCCTTCAGGCCCGATCTGGATGCCATCACTCCGCTGGTGGAGCGTGCCGAGCGCAATGCAGGCGTCATCATGGGCCAGCAGAAGATTCTGACCCAGGTGGGCGATGCCCTGCGCACGATCAATCGCCAGTCGTCCGACCTGCTGGAAATTGCCGAGACCGTGACTTCGCTCAAGCTGCAGCAAAACGCCCCGGCATCGGAAATCTCGGCGTCCGGCCAGCTGGTGATGCTGACCCAGCGTATCGGCAAGTCCGCCAACGAATTCCAGACCGCCGAGGGTGTGAGCCCGGAAGCGGTGTTCCTTCTGGGCAAGGACTTGAACTCCTTCAAGGAAATCTCGCAGGGCCTGCTCGATGGGAGTTCCGAGCTGCGTCTGTCTGCCACCAAGGACGCGCAGACGCGTGAACAGCTCAACGCCCTGATTGCGCTGTACGAAGACACCCGCAACCAGGCCGGCGCCATTCTGGGCAATCTGCAGGGCCTGGTCTCGGCCCGTGAAGCGCAGATGATCATTCTGGGCGACAGCGAGCCCTTGCGCCGTCAGCTCGAAGGTCTGCAGGGCAAGCTGTCGGCCCAGACGGGTGTGGGTGCAGGGCAGCTGGCTGCGCTGGCCTTGGCGGCCGTGTTCGTGCTGCTGTGCGGCGTGGGCATCTCCCGCGTCCAGCTGCTGGACAGCCGCAATCGCCAGCTGATGGCCGAGACGCAGCAAAAGGACGCCCAGCGCCAGGAGCAGGAGGCCAAACGGGTGAATGACGCCAACCAGGCCGCCATTTTGCGTTTGATGAACGAGCTGCAAACGGTTGCTGAAGGCGATCTGACCCAGGAGGCAACCGTGACCGAGGACATTACCGGTGCCATCGCCGACTCGGTGAACTACACGGTGGAAGAACTCCGCATGCTGGTGGGCAGTGTGCAGAACACCGCCACACGGGTAGCCCAGACCACGGCGATGGTGGACAACACCTCGACCGAACTGCTGGCGGCCTCCACCGAGCAGCTGCGGGAGATTCGTGAAACCGGCCAATCAGTGCTGGAGATGGCCACCCGAATCAACGAGGTGTCCACACAGGCCCAGGAGTCGGCTACGGTGGCCCGTCAATCACTGCAGGCTGCCGACTCGGGTCTGCAGGCCGTGCAAAACGCGATTGGCGGTATGAACTCCATCCGCGACCAGATCCAGGATACCTCCAAGCGCATCAAGCGCCTGGGTGAATCCTCGCAAGAGATCGGTGAAATCACCGAACTGATTTCCGACATTACCGAGCAGACCAACGTGCTGGCACTGAATGCGGCCATTCAGGCAGCCTCTGCTGGCGAAGCCGGTCGCGGCTTCTCGGTGGTGGCGGAAGAAGTGCAGCGCCTGGCCGAGCGTTCCGCCGACGCCACTCGCCAGATTTCTGCGCTGGTGAAGGCCATTCAGACCGATACCCAGGACGCGGTGGCCGCCATGGAGCGTTCTACGCAGGGGGTGGTGGAGGGGGCCCGACTGTCCGACAGCGCCGGTACCGCACTGACCGAAATCGACCAGGTTTCCCGACGCCTTGCCGAGCTGATCGAGCAGATTTCCACCTCCACGTCACGCGAAGCCACGCTGGCCAACGAGGTGGCCGACAACATCCAGCACATTTTTGCGGTAACGGAGCAAACGGGTGAAGGCACGCGCACCACGGCACAGCAGGTCCGCGAACTCTCCACCATGGCAGAGGAATTGCGCCAGTCGGTGGCGCGATTCAAGATTGCCTGACGCACCCAACAACGAACGGGCTCTGTGCAGCCGGGAACGAACTCATGTCATCCATTGATGCTGTCAGCACACCCAACGCAGAAGGGGGCTCGGCCGAACAGGACCTGGGCCCTTTGGCGTGGGTGCTGGAGGAGTTGCGCAAGTCCCTGGACGGTGCTGTCAAGGCACTGCGCAGGTTTGTGCACGATGCCGATCTGGCGCGCGAGTCTGATCTCTCGAGTCTGGACGTTGGACCTTTGCGCATTGCACGCCAGCAACTGCACCAGGCCAGTGGTGCGCTCGAAATGGTGGGCATGGCATCCCCCGCTCTGGTGTTGCGCAGCATGGAGTCTGCAGTGCAGAAGTTCGTGCAGCGCCCCGAGCTGTGCACGGATGACGCGGCGGGAGCGCTCGAGCGCGCCAGCTTTGCACTCAGCGAATACCTGGAAAGTGTCCTGGCTGGCAAGGCGGTGTCGCCGGTTGCCCTGTTTCCGCAATACCGAGACATTCAGGCACTGACCGGGGCAGAGCGCGTTCATCCGGCCGATCTCTGGCCAGTGGAGCGGCGTTTTCGTGAGCCTGATTTCGAGGTGACCGCACAGCCCCTTGACTATGGACCGCCAGCCCGTGCGCGCCTCGACCACGCGGTGCTGAAAATCGTCAAGAACGCAGATTTGCAAGCAGCCCGGGAACTGCGAGATCTATCCCTCGGTTTTGTGGCCGGTCAGACCGACCGCCAGGTGCGCGCCTTCTGGAAGATCTGTGCCGGTTTTTTCGAGGCGTTCAGTGGTGGGTTTTTCACGCCCGACATCTATGCAAAGCGGGTGGCCTCGCGCATCTTGATGCAGTACGCCACCCTGACGCGTGGCGATGCAGGTATTGCCGACCGCCTGGTGCAGGATCTGCTGTTTTTCTGCTCTCAGGCGCAGCCCTCGGAAGGGGGCGATGTACCCTGCCTGCGAGCCGTGCGAAAGGCTTTCGGGCTTGATCGCCATCCACCGGTGGACTACGAGGTGCGGCGCTTCGGTCGTTTCGATCCGGCGGTGCTGGCGCAGGCGCGCAAGCGCATTGCGGCGGCGGCAGAAACCTGGTCGGCCCTGGCCGGAGGTGACCGCAACAAGCTCAAACCCGCCGCCGACCAGTTCAGTCTGGTTTGCGATTCCTTGCGCAAACTCCACCGTAACAGCGAGAGTCTTGCCCAGGCCCTGACCAAGGCGCTGGAGGCCACGACGCGGTCCGCAGAGCCCCCATCGCCAGCCTTGGCCATGGAAGTAGCCACGGCCGTGCTGTATCTTCAGGCCGCGCTGGAGGATACCGACGCCGATGAAGAGCAGACCGCTGCACGCGCAAGGCGTCTTGCCGAGCGCCTCGACAGCGTCAGTGCAGGAGGTGATTCCGAGCCGCTCGAGCCCTGGATGGAGGAGTTGTACCGCCGCGTCAGTGACAACCAGACCATGGGCAGTGTGGTCGATGAGTTGCGCACGTCTCTGGGCGAGGCCGAGCGGATCATGGACCAGTTCTTCCGCAATCCGCAGGATGCTGCGCCCCTGACCGCTGTCCCGGGGCGCCTGTCCCAGATGCGGGGGGTGTTGTCGGTGCTGGGGCTTGACCAGGCGTCGCTGGCGGTTTTGCGCATGCGCGATACGGTGGAGCGTTTGCTCACCCAGGGGGCCGGCTCGGACGAAGAGCGCAAGCAGACGTTTGAAAAATTGGGCAACAGTCTGGGTGCGCTGGGGTTTCTGATCGACATGCTCAGTTACCAGCGCGCCATGGCTCGCAAGCTGTTCGTGTACGACGAAGAGCTGGGTGAGCTGCGCATTTTGATGGGACGTACCCGTGCGCGCGCATCGGACACCCTGGAAGACCAGCAAACAGTAGCGCAGAAAATCGAAGAGCGTAGCCCGACTCCGCTGCCAGACGTGGTGCCCCGCGACTCCTTGTATTCCCCGGGGGGTGCTGTGGCTCCTGCGCAGTCGACGTCTTTGCCGGCCGTCGCTGCCGCGGCAATGGATGCGGCGCTGGAGCCTGCAGCGGAAACCCCGCAGGCGCGTGCGCCCCTGGATTGGACCACGCAGCCGCCCGAGCAGGCCCAGGCAGCGTCCGAGGCCCTGTCCGAGGCTGCAGGCAGCACATCGATGGAAGGCGTGCGTGCGGCCGTGATTCCAGAGCCATCCTTGCCTGTACCGGTGGTCAAGACCGAGGTGGAAGATGAGCTTCTGGACATCTTCCTTGAGGAAGCTCGTGAAGTGGTGGCCCAAGGATTGGCTGCGGTGCAGGCCTTGAAAGCCGAGCCGGGCGATCTCAGCGAGCAGACCACCCTGCGTAGAGCTTTTCATACGCTCAAGGGCAGTTCGCGCATGGTCGGCCTGAACGACTTTGGCGAAGCTGGCTGGTCGATGGAGCAGTTGCTCAATGCCTGGCTGGCAGAGCAAAAACCGATGCAACCTCCCTTGTTGCACCTGTCTGAAACTGCCTTGCAGGGCTTTGGTCGTTGGGCTGACGATATTGCGGCCGGCGAGGCCGGCGGTTGGCAGGCAAAAGCCTTCAGTGCAGCTGCCGATGCCATGCGCCTGCACGGCGCCGTCGTTCCTCTGGAGTTGCCAGACAGCGCAGCGCCTCCACATGCCGAGCCGCTGCCTGCGGAACAGGATGCGCAGCAGGCTTTTGTCGTACCGGATACGGGGCCTGCAACGCAGACGGTCCCGGGGTCAGATGGTGCCTGGCAAATGCCGGCTGATGATGTCGCTGACGGGGCGGAGGAGCCCGATTTTTGCGACACGAAGCCCTCTTTGCTGGCGGACGACGAATCCGCACCCCTGGAGGCCGTCTCGGTGCCCTCGGCAGAGGACGTCGATTTTGCGGAGTTCTCCGCCGCCCTGGCGGAACCTGTACCACCGGAGCCGGTGTCACTGGATCAGGATCAGGATCAGGATCAGGCAGCCCTCGGTCTGCTGCTGGATTTCCCTGAGGCAGAACCTGCGCAGGCGCGTGTGCAAGCCGAATCGCTCGATCTCCCCACCATGGAAGACCTGCCAGCCGAGCCGGCGTCGGATCTTGCAGACGCAGGGCAGGAGTTGTCAGTGTTTGAGGGCTTCCCAGCACTGCCAGAGGGTGTGTCGCTGGAGCCAGAGCCAGAGCCAGAGCCAGAGCCAGAGCCAGAGCCAGAGCCAGAGCCAGAGCCAGAGCCAGAGCCAGAGCCAGAGCCAGAGCCAGAGCCGGAGCCGGAGCCGGAGCCGGAGCCGGAGCCGGAGCCGGAGCCGGAGCCGGAGCCGGAGCCGGAGCCGGAGCCGGAGCCGGAGTCCGACCTGGTGACGGATGAGAACGTGAAGGTGATCGACAAGCTGCGTATCAGTATCCCGCTGTACAACGTTTACCTGAACGAAGCAGACGAGTGGTCTCGCAGGCTCGTCACGTCGCTGGAGGAATGGTCCCTGGAACTGCACGAGCGCGTTCCCGATATGGCGGTGGCCTTGGCGCACTCGCTTGCCGGCAGCTCTGCCACCGTGGGCTTTCATGCGCTGTCCGACACCGCCCGGTTGCTGGAGCATGCGCTTGAACACGTGCAATTGCAGCCTCAGGGTTCGCCGGACGACGCGCGTGTTTTCCTTGCAGCTGCAGACGATATCCGGCGCGTCCTGCACCAGTTCGCCGCTGGTTTTCTCAAGGAGTCGAACCCGGAGATCCAGGAAGACCTGCGCCGCATCTTGCAGACCGAGGTGCTCAGCACACTGGCGCCACCCGGTGAAGATGCCGATCGCGCATTCGAAGCACTGCTTGATGAAGAGGCGGCAACCAGTGCGGAGGCGCAGGAGCCGGTCGATGAAGGGTACCAGGAAGCCCCTGAGGAGCCCCTGACCGATGTGTTTGACGCAGCGCCGCCATCCCCCGAATCCGTTCGGGCTGCGACAGAGCGCGGCGCCGTGGCGCCTGCGCTTTCGGTCCCTGTCCGCGATCAGGCCGCTGTCAGCGCGGTGATGGCACCAGCTGTTTCGGAGGTGGCTGACGTTGACGACATTGATGCCATCGATGTCATTGACCCGGACCTGTTCCCGATTTTCGAGGAGGAAGCGGCAGAGTTGCTGCCGGTGCTTGGGGGCGCCTTGCGCCAATGGGCTGCCCGGCCCGACAACCTGGGCGCGCGCACCGAGGTCCTTCGGGCACTGCACACGCTCAAGGGAAGCGCACGGCTGTCTGGTGCCATGCGGCTCGGAGAACTGGCCCACCGCCTGGAGTCGTCCATCGAACAACTCGACGCCGAGACCGTGCAGACGCAAGACATTGAGCCCTTGCTCGGCAGTTTCGACAGTCTTCAGGCCAACTTTTCCGCTCTGCGCGCGGCTGGCGCTCAGGTATCGGTCGAACCGGTGCCGGCAGAGCCTTTGGCGGCAGATCGGGTCCGTTTTGACGCCGGACTTTCCACCGAGGCCGACGATGCGGTGCCGGCGGCATCAGGGCAGCCGCTTGCGCCGCTGGCCAGGCCGCTGGCGGGCCTCGAGCTGTCGCCGACCCGGGCGACGGTCGCCGGCCATTCCGTGCGGGTGCGGGCGCAATTGCTGGATCGCTTGGTCAACCAGGCAGGCGAGGTGATGATCACCCGCTCGCGCATGGAGGCACGGCTGGCCCAGCTCAAGGGCTCCATGACCGATCTCACGGGGAATCTCGAGCGCCTGCGCCAACAGTTGCGTGACATCGAGGTGCAGTCCGAATCCCAGATGCAGTCGCGTCTGGCCCTGTCCAAGGATTCGGCTGCGGGCTTTGACCCACTGGAATTCGATCGATTTACCCGTGTGCAGGAGCTGACACGGATGATGGCCGAATCCGTCAACGACGTGGCGACCATCCAGCGCAACCTGCAACGCACCGTAGAAGGCACTGAAGACGATCTGATCGCACAGGGTCGGCAGGCACGGGAACTGCAGCGCGACCTGCTGCGCACGCGCATGGTGGAGTTTGAAGGAATTGCCGAGCGGCTGTATGCCGTGGTGCGTCAGTCCTCCAAGGAAACCGGCAAGCAGATCAAACTCGACATCACGGGCGGTTCGATCGAAATGGATCGCGGCGTTCTCGACCGGATGACCCCGGCCTTCGAACACTTGCTGCGCAACTGTGTCGCCCATGGCATCGAATCGCCCGAGCAGCGGGTAGCCCAGGGCAAGCCGGCGTCGGGAACCATCACGGTGGACCTGCGACATGAAGGCAACGACGTGTCGGTCGAGTTCCGGGACGATGGGGCCGGGCTGAACCTGGAGGCCATTCGCGCCAAAGCGATTGCTCAGGGCCTGATCGCCGCCGATACCGCGCTCAGTGCGGCCGAAGCAGCCAACCTGATTTTTCTGCCGGGCTTTTCCACAGCCTCTGCGGTGACGGGACTGGCGGGCAGGGGCATCGGCATGGATGTGGTGCGGGTCGAGGTCAACTCGCTCGGAGGCCGCATCGAAACCACCAGCACGGCGGGGCAGGGTACGGCCTTCCGGATGGTGCTGCCACTGACCACCGCGGTGACGCAGGTGGTGATGCTGCGTGCCGGCGAGCTGGCGGTGGGTGTGCCTGCCAATATCGTGGAAGTGGTGCGCCGGGTCCCGCTGTCGGAACTGGAGGCGGCCTACCGCACTGGCACCTTCGAGCTTGCGGGCGAGCGTGTGCCTTTCTTCTGGTCCGGAGCGCTGCTCCAGGCCTCCCAACGCAGCAATGAAGCCTCGAGCGGCAAGACCCGGCCTGTGGTGGTGGTGCGCAGCGCTTCGCAGCGCATTGCCATGCATGTGGATGAAGTGCTGGGCAACCGCGAAGTGGTGGTGAAAAACCTTGGGCCGCAGCTGTCGCGGCTTCCCGGACTGGCTGGCATGTCCGTTCTGGCATCGGGTGCCGTGGTTTTGATCTACAACCCGGTGGCCCTGGCGACGGTGTATGGCGAGCAGTTGCGCTCTGCTGGCATAAGCCTTCCGGTAGCGGGCGAGCCCGTCACTACCGTGCCCGAGACCGACAATGCCTCGGCACCTCCGGCTGCTTCCGTGTCGGGCCAGGTTCCGCTGGTGCTAGTGGTGGACGACTCGATCACCGTGCGCCGCGTCACGCAGCGTCTTCTGCAACGCGAGGGCTACCGTGTGGTGTTGGCCGCCGACGGCCTGCAGGCCTTGGAGCGGTTGCAGGAGGAGCGCCCCACGGTGGTGTTGTCCGATATCGAAATGCCGCGCATGGACGGCTTCGACCTGGCGCGCAACATCCGTGCCGACGCGGCGCTGCGTGATCTGCCCATCATCATGATCACCTCGCGCATTGCACAAAAGCACCGGGAGCACGCGTTGGAGCTGGGGGTGAATCACTACCTGGGCAAGCCCTATTCCGACGATGAGCTCCTGAGCCTGATCCAGCACTACGCGCGGCTCGCAGCAGGTGAGGTGGTGATCTGAGGGTCTGACGACCACCAGGCCCGAGTGTGATGGGGCACAGCGATGACTGAAGCACACCTGCCGGGAGACCCCCGGCTGCTGTCCTGTCTTGGCCAGATGGTGCAAGAGGGGGCTTCCGACCTGTTTCTGACGGCCGGGGCGCCGCCCACGCTCAAGCGGCAGGGGGCGTTCATGCCCCTGGGTTCCCGGGTGCTGTCGGCGCAAGAGGTGCGTGAGCTGGCCTACTCCATCATGCGCAAGGCGCAGATCGACGAGTTCGAGTCGCGTCTGGAATGTGACCTGGCGTTTCAGACGGGGCCGACCGACCGGTTTCGGGTGAACGTGCACCTGCAGCGGGGCCAGGTGGGTATGGTCGCACGCTACGTATCGCCGAAAATCCCCTCGCTCGATGCCTTGGGGCTGCCACCGGTACTCAAGCAGCTGGCGTTCCTCAAAGGCGGGCTGGTGCTGGCGGTCGGGGCGGCCGGCTCAGGCAAGACCACCACGCTGGCGTCATTGCTGGACTATCGCAACGAACACACGGCAGGCCACATCCTGACCATCGAAGACCCTATCGAATACCTGCACACGCACAAAAAGTCGCTGGTGACCCAGCGGGAGGTGGGGCTGGACACCCTGTCATACGACGAGGCGCTGCGCCACGCCATGCGCGAAGCCCCGAATGTGATCATGATTGGCGAAATCCGCGACCGGATGACCTTGCAGCATGCCCTGCACTATGCCGAGTCGGGCCACCTGTGCGTCTCCACCCTGCATGCCAACAATGCCAACCAGGCTGTGCAGCGGATTCTGAATTTTTTTCCGGACGATGCCCATAACCAGCTGTTGATGGATCTGTCGCTCAACCTCAAGGCGGTGGTGGCTCAGCGGCTGATCATGGGCACCCGAGGGCATCTGGTGCCTGCCGTGGAGGTGATGCTGTTGTCGCACTACGTGTCCGATTTGATCCAGAAAGGCCAGATCGAGGCGCTCAAGACGGCCATCGAGCGCAGTGGCGAAGTCGGCATGTGCAGTTTTGACCAGTCCATCTTTGCCTTGTTCGAGCGGGGCGAAATCACCCAGGCCGAGGCCATTGCCAACGCCGACAACAAAACCGATGTGAGCTTGCGCATGCGCCTGGCGTCCGGTGCTTCGCTGGGGGTTGAGGGCATGCAGATGGCCCGCGATGACGAAGACCCGGCCGCTCCGGCTCCCAAGTGAGCCGTAAGGCCGGTCAGGATGCCGTCGGAAGTTTGACTACGGCATAGCGCTCCAGGGTCCGGGCGCGAGCGCGGTCGTGGTCGACGATAGGGCGGGGGTAGTTCTGACCCAGTTCCACGCCTGCCGCCTGCAGTTCCACCGGGCCAGCCAGCCAGGGGGCGTGCAGTGCGGCGTCCGGCAGGGCAGCCAGTTGCGGCAGGTAGCGCCGGATGAAGCGCCCTTGCGGGTCGAACTTCCGGCTTTGGCTCACCGGGTTGAAAATGCGGAAGTACGGTTGGGCATCACATCCGCTGGAGCTGGCCCATTGCCAGCCACCGTTATTCGCCGACAGGTCGTAGTCGTTCAGGTGCTCGGCAAAATACCGTTCGCCCCAGCGCCAATCCAGTCCCAGGTCTTTCGTGAGAAAGCTGGCCACCACCATGCGCAGGCGGTTGTGCATGTAGCCCGTCTGATTGATTTGCGCCATGGCGGCATCTACCAGCGGGTATCCGGTGCGGCCCTGGCACCAGGCATCGAACAGGGCCTGCGCCCCCGGTCCCTCCTCCCAGGCAATCGCATCGTAGGCCGGCTTGAAGCTGCGTTCCACCACGTGGGGGTGGTGGTGGAGCACCTGAAAGTAGAAGTCCCGCCAGATCAGCTCGTTGAGCCAGGTGCCCGCACCCTGGCTGCCCGACTGGTACAGCGCGTGGGCAGCGCGCGCCGCTCGGCGCACCGAGAGGGTGCCGAAACGCAGGTGGGTGCTGAGGTAGCTCGGGCCCTTGATGGCCGGATAGTCGCGAGCCTGACCGTACTGATCGATGCGCCCGAGAAAGTCATTGAACAGGCGCTCGGCGCCCTGGCTGCCTGCAGGCAGCAGCTGCTGGTTCAGACTGCCGCTTTCAAAGCCGATCGACTCCAGCGAGGGCGGGAGCTGCAGCGCCCAGGCCGGGCGCGGTGCCAGTGCGTGGGCATGGCGTTCGACCGGGTAGGCACTGAGGTAAAACGCATTTACCTTGCGCAGCCAGGCGTTTTTGTAAGGGGTGAACACGCTGTAGGGCGCGCCTGCCTGCGTCAGCAGTTCGTCCCGTTCAAAAATGCTGTGGTCCTTGAAGGTGTGGAAAGCGCGGCGATCACGGGCCAGCGCCGTGCGTACCCGGGTGTCGCGATCCAGTGCCTGAGGCTCGTCATCGTGGTTGCTGAAAACAGCGCCCACATCCAGGATCCGGGCCAGTGCGGGGATCTCTTCGGAGGCAAAGCCGTGGCGCACGATCAGGCCGCTATCGGGACTACCCCCGAGCTGGCGCAGGCGTTCATCCAGCTCAGCCAGCGACGCATGAATGAACTCCACCCGCCGGTCGCGGCGGGGCAGGGGGTCGAGAATCGCGCGGTCAAAGACGAAGACGCAATGCACCTGGCGACATTGGCGCAAGGCGTGGTACAGGGCCGCATGATCCTGGGCGCGCAGATCGCGCCGGAACCAGACCAGGCCTGAGGGGTAGAAGGCAGACATGTTCACCGTAAAATCGTTGGATGCCTTCCCATTCTGCGCCCATGAATCTGACGCACCATTTCCTCATTGCCATGCCCGGCATGGAAGATGCGTCGTTTGCGCGCAGCGTGGTCTACCTGTGTGAACACAGCCAGCGGGGAGCGCTGGGACTCATCATCAACAAGCCGACCGACATCAATCTCCAGGGGTTGTTTGACAAGGTGGAGCTCTCTCTGGGTCGTGCTGACCTGACAAATGCCCCCGTGTTTTTGGGGGGACCCGTGCAGACCGAGCGCGGTTTTGTGTTGCACGAACCCCTGCGCGGTACGACCGAGGCCTCCGACGAGCCGGCCTACGCCTCGACCATGGTGATCCCCGGCGGGCTGGAGATGACCACCTCCAAGGATGTGCTCGAAGCCCTGGCCACGGGGGCGGGGCCGCGCCGCGTGCTGGTCACCCTGGGCTACTCTGCCTGGGGCGAAGGGCAGCTGGAGTCCGAACTGGCGGAAAACAGCTGGCTCACCGTCGAAGCCGATCTGGCCGTGATCTTCGAGACCCCGGTGGAAAAGCGCTACGACACGGCGCTGGGCCTGCTGGGCCTGGAGGCCTGGCGGCTCTCGCCCGGAGCGGGCCACGCATGAGCGCGCCGGCCATGCCTGCGGCAGTTCCGGCGGTCCCCGCGCATTTCCAGACGTTTCTTGCCTTTGACTTCGGCCTCAAGCGCACCGGGGTGGCCGTGGGCAACCGCATGCTGCGCAGCAGCACGCCACAGGCCACGATCAAGGCCGAAGGCGATGCCCGCTTTGCCCTGGTGGCCGAGCGCATCAAGGAGTGGCAGCCCGATGCGCTGGTGGTGGGTGTTCCCTACCACCCCGACGGCGCCAGCCACGACAACACCCGCCGTGCGCAGCGCTTTGCCCGCCAGCTGCAGGGCCGTTTTGGTCTCACGGTGTATGAGGTGGACGAACGCTACAGCACCACCGAGGCCCTGGCCAGCGGCGCGCGCGACGCCGATGCGGCCTCAGCTTGCATCATCCTGGAACAGTTTTTGAGGAATCTTCCATGACCACATTCTCCGCAGGCGCCCCGGGCAGCCTGGTGCTGGACGCCGAGGCCCTGTACCGCGAGCTGCTGCGCGGCGTGCGCTCCCTGCGCAGCCCGGAAACGCGTCTGGCTGGCATCGCCTCGGGTGGTGCCTGGCTGGCCGAACGCTTGCAGAAAGACCTGGGGCTCGACGGAGCCGCCGGTGTGCTGTCGTCGGCCATGCACCGTGACGATTTTGCACAGCGCGGCCTGGCGGCCAGCGCCCAGACCCAGCTCCCATTCGACGTGAACGGTGCCGACGTCCTCGTGCTCGACGACGTGCTCTACACCGGCCGTACGCTGCGCGCCGTGCTCAATGAGCTCTACGACTACGGTCGCCCGGCGCGCGTACGCCTGGCCGTGCTGGTGGACCGTGGCGGGCGCGAGCTGCCGGTGCAGGCCGACTTTGCCGCAGCCCGGGTGGCGCTACCGGCCAGTCAGTCGCTGGCGCTGGCGCGCACCGACAGCGGCAACTTCCATTTCCAAGTCAAAGAGGTGTGACCGTGCTTCACAAGCGCAACCCCCAACTCAACAGCCATGGCGAGCTGATCCATCTCCTGTCCATCGAGGGCCTGCCGCGCGACATCGTCACCCACATCCTCGACACGGCCACCAACTTTGTCTCGGTCAACGACCGCGAGGTCAAGAAGGTGCCGCTTTTGCGCGGCAAGAGCGTGTTCAACCTGTTCTTCGAGAACAGCACGCGCACGCGCACCACGTTCGAGATTGCGGCCAAGCGCTTGTCGGCCGACGTGTTCAACCTCGACATCGCGCGCAGCTCGGCAGCCAAGGGCGAATCACTGCTCGACACCATCGCCAACCTCTCGGCCATGGCGGCCGACCTGTTCGTCGTGCGGCACAGCGAGTCGGGCGCGCCCTACCTGATTGCCCAGCACGTGGCGCCGCACGTGCATGTGATCAACGCGGGCGACGGGCGCCATGCCCACCCCACACAAGGCCTTCTGGACCTCTACACCATCCGGCACTACAAAAAGGACTTCAGCAACCTCACCGTGGCCATCGTTGGCGATGTGCTGCACTCGCGCGTGGCGCGTTCCGACATCCATGGCCTCACCACCCTGGGCTGTGCCGAGGTACGTGTGGTGGGTCCGCGCACGCTGGTGCCACCCGACATGGCCCAGATGGGCGTGCGCGTGTGCCACACGCTCGAAGAGGGCATCAGGGATGCCGACGTGGTGATCATGCTGCGCCTGCAGAACGAGCGCATGAGCGGCGCGCTGCTGCCGTCGAGCCAGGAGTACTTCAAGAGCTTCGGCCTCACGCCCGAGAAGCTGCGGCTGGCCAAGCCTGACGCCATCGTCATGCACCCCGGCCCCATCAACCGCGGCGTGGAAATCGACTCCGCCGTGGTCGATGGTCCGCAGGCCGTGATCCTGCCGCAGGTGACCTTCGGCATCGCGGTGCGCATGGCGGTCATGTCCATCGTCGCCGGGAATGAGGCGTGATGCCGGTGGCGAATGCTCCTGTTTTCATAGCTGTTCGCGCTTTATTGATAAGCGCTAGCGGCCAATTTGGCTTGAAACCATGAAAATACTCATCCAGAACGGTCGGGTCATCGACCCCGCCAGCGGGCTTGACAAAGTGTGCGACGTGGCCCTGGCAGCGGGGCGCATCGTGGGTATCGGGCGTGTGCCGCCCGACTTTGCGCCCCACCGCAGCATCGACGCTGCGGGTTGTCTGGTGCTGCCGGGTCTGGTGGACCTGGCAGCGCGCCTGCGCGAGCCCGGCTACGAGCACGAAGGCATGCTCGAAAGCGAAATGGCCGCCGCCGTGGCCGGGGGCGTGACCAGCCTGGTCTGCCCGCCCGACACTGACCCGGTACTTGATGAGCCGGGCCTGGTCGAAATGCTCAAGTTCCGTGCCGAAAAGCTGCACCAGTCGCGCCTGTTCCCGCTGGGTGCGCTCACGCGTGGCCTCGCTGGCGAGGTGCTGACGGAAATGGCCGAACTGACCGAGTCCGGTTGCGTGGGCTTCGGTCAGGCCGAGGTGGCCCTGTCCAGCACCCAGGTGCTGCAACGCGCACTGCAATACGCGGCCACCTTCGGCTACACGGTGTGGCTGCGCCCGCAAGAGCTGAACCTGGGCAAGGGCGTGGCAGCCAGTGGACCGCTGGCCACACGGCTGGGCCTGTCGGGCGTGCCGGTGGCTGCCGAGACGATTGCGTTGCACACCATTTTCGAGCTGCTCAAAAGCACCAGCGCCCGTGTGCACCTGTGCCGCCTATCCAGCGCTGCCGGCGTGGCTCTGGTGCGCCAGGCCCGTGCCGAGGGGCTGAAGGTGACCTGTGACGTCAGCATCAACTCGCTGCTGCTTACCGATACCGACATTGGTTTTTTCGACAGCCGCGCACGCCTGACGCCGCCGCTGCGCCAGCAGCGCGACCGCGACGCGCTGCAGGCCGGGCTGCGCGACGGCACCATCGACGCCCTGGTGTCCGACCACAACCCCGTGGACGAAGACGCCAAGACCCTGCCTTTTGCCGAGGCCGAACCCGGAGCCACGGGGCTGGAGCTGCTGCTGAGCCTGGCGCTCAAGTGGTCACGCGATGGCGGCGTGCCGCTGGCCCGTGCGCTCGCCGTGGTGACGAGCGAGCCCGCGCGCGTGCTGGGCACAGCCTTAGGCACGCTGCAGGCCAGCGTGGGCCAGCTGGTCGAGGGCGGTGTGGGTGATGTCTGCATCGTGGACCCGCAAGACACCTGGGCCGTGCAGGCCGACGCGTTGCGCAGCCAAGGCAAGCACACCCCGTTTGGGGGCTACGAATTGCCGGGCCGGGTGCGCTGCACCCTGGTAGGGGGGCAGGTGGCCTTTGACCGGGGCTGATCGTGCACCGGAACGGACCGGACTCCAAAGGCTCCGGACGGCGCTGACCGCCTGGCTCGCGTGAAACATCTCAAGGCCTGCTGGCGCCTGCTGCGCCTGGTGGTTCACATCCTGCAAGGGCTGGGGACCGTGGCGTTGCGCTTTCCGGCGCTGTCATCCGAGCAGCAGCAGATGCGGGTACAGGCCTGGTCACTGAAACTGCTGGCCTGTGTGGGGGTTTCGTTGGCGATCCGGGGCCAGCCCCCGGCTGGTGGGCCGGTGATGCTGGTGGCCAACCACCTCTCGTGGCTCGACATTCCGGTGTTGCACGCGGCGCGCTATTGCCGCTTTGTGTCCAAGTCGGACGTGCAGGGCTGGCCGCTGGTCGGTACCTTGGCCACAGCGGCGGGCACGCTCTACATCGAGCGCAGTTCGCGCCGCGATGCCATGCGCATGGTACGCGCCATGCAGCAATCGCTGGAGCAGGGCGAGGTGCTGGCGGTGTTTCCGGAAGGCACCACAGGAGACGGGCGCGAGTTGCTGCACTTCCATGCCAACCTGCTGCAGGCAGCGGTGCTGGCCGATGCGCCGGTGCAGCCGGTGGGCCTGCGCTTTACCGACCAGGCCACGGGAGTCACCAGCTTTGCCCCCAGCTACATTGGCAACGAAACCCTGGTGGGTTCGATCTGGCGCACCCTGTGCGCGCCATCCATAGTGGCGATCGTGCACTTTGGCCTGCCCGAGCAGGCACAGGGCCGTGACCGGCGCCTGTGGGCCATGCATCTGCACCGCACGGTCGACAGCCTGCGCCGCTCGTGAGGCCGCCCTGAGGTGGGCTTTGCGCTGCGGAGCGTCTATTTCGCTATCATATAAATAGCTTTTAGCGCTTTATTCGAAAGGGCTGGAGCCATTTTTCATCATGACTTGCGTGTCCGTTCAAACGTCACGACATGGTCCACCAGAACTCGGATGCCGATCCACTCGCCGATGGCGTGGTCGTGGTGGCTGGGCACATGGGCGAGCAGGGCCTGGCCGTTGTCCAGGCGCAGGGTGTAGAGAAACTCCGAACCGCGAAACGACTTGCGCACGATCTGCGCCTGCACCGGCGCGGCGTCGTCGTGCACGATGTCGTCGGCGCGCAGCAGCACGTCGCATTCGCCGGCGGGGTAGCGGGTGGGCAGCGGGCATTCGGTGAGGTTGGCCAGGTCGCCCAGCGGCGTGCGCACCACCACGCTGCTGCCTTGCTGCACCAGCGTGGCGGGGGCAAACACGCCATGGCCGATGAAGTCGGCCACGAAGCGCGTGGCCGGGCGGTGGTAGAGCGTGTAGGCATCGTCCCACTGGTGCAGGTGCCCCTGGTGCATCACGCCGATCACGTCGCCGATGGCAAAGGCTTCGAGCTGGTCGTGGGTGACGAACAGCGCCGTGGCGCCCGCCTGCTTGAGGATGCCGCGCACCTCATGGGCCAGGCGTTCGCGCAGGTCCACATCGAGGTTGGAGAACGGCTCGTCGAGCAGCATGAGCTGCGGGCGCGGCGCCAGGGCGCGTGCTAGCGCGACGCGCTGCTGCTGGCCGCCCGAGAGTTCGTGCGGATAGCGGTGTTCGCTGCCTTCCAGGCCCACGAGCTGCAGCACCTCGGCCACGCGCGCCGCCTGCTCGGCGCGCGGCAGGTCGTGGATGCCGAAGGCAATGTTGCGGCCCACGCTCAGGTGCGGGAACAGGGCGTAGTCCTGGAACACCATGCCGATGCGCCGCTGCTCGGGCGGCACGCTGTGCTGCGGGCTGCCCACGGTCTGCTTGCTCAGGCGGATGGCGCCCGCCGCCACGGGTTCGAGCCCTGCCACGGCGCGCAGCAGCGTGGTCTTGCCGCAGCCCGAGGGGCCGATCAGCACCCCGATCTGGCCCGCACTCAGCCCCAGCGACACACCTTGCACCGCCGCCTGGGCCTGGCCCGCGTAGCGCACTTCAAGTTGGGAAACCTCGAGAAACATGGCTGAATTGTAGGTCTGTTGCCTCGAATGCTTAGAATTCGCATTTGTATTCGTGGGCACCCGTTGCGGGGCCGGCAGCTGGACCTGCTGCATCCCATTTTTGCCGACCGAGCTGCTCACCTTGCACCGCTTCTTCTCTGCCCTGCGCACCTTGCCCCTGTTGCTGCTCGCCTGCCTGCTGTCGCTGCCGGTGCTGGCGTTGCTGGGCGCGTGGCTGCCCTGGGGCGCGGCGCAGGCGCCTTCGGGCACCATCCTGCGCGAGATGGCTGCCACGGTGCTGCCGGGTTATGTCTGGACCACGCTCTGGCTCGCCTTGTGGGTGGGCGTGGGCGCGGCCGTGCTGGGCACGGCCACCGCGGCCGTGGTGACGCTGTTCGAGTTCCCCGGGAGGCGCGTGTTTGAATGGCTGCTGCTGCTGCCGCTGGCCATGCCCGCCTACGTTACGGCCTATGCCTACACCGACTTTCTGCAGTTCAGCGGGCCGCTGCAGGTGGGCCTGCGCGAGGCGTTTGGCTGGGAGGGCCGCCTGCTGCCCGAGGTGCGCAGCCTCTGGGGGGCCATCTGGGTGTTCCTGTTCTCGCTTTATCCGTATGTGTACCTGCTGGCCCGCACGGCGCTGGGCGAGCGCGCCGCGCACCTGATGGAGGCCGCGCGACTGCTCGGGGCGCCGCTCTCGCGGCGCATCACCACCATTGCCCTGCCGCTGGCCCGCCCGGCGGTGGCGGCGGGGGTGGCACTGGTGCTCATGGAGACCCTGGCCGACTTTGGCGTGACCAGCTACTTCGGCATCCAGACTTTCACCACCGGCATCCTCAAGGCCTGGCTGGCCATGGACAACCGCACGGCCGCCGCGCAGCTCTCGACCATGCTGCTTGCGCTGGTGCTTCTGTTGCTGTGGCTGGAGCACCGCGCACAGCAACGCATGCGCTTTGCCGCGCCGCGTGGCCATGCCGGCGCGGCCGAGGCCCAGCCGGTGCTGCTGCGCGGATGGCCGCGCATGGCGGCCTGGGGGGTGTGCCTGCTGCCGGTGCTCATGGGCTTTGTGGCGCCCGTGGTGTTCATGCTGCGCCCGCTGGCGGCCGACTGGTCGGTCCTGCCCTGGGGGCGTTTTCTGGAATGGGCCTGGAACAGCGTGCGTTTGGGGGGTATCGCGGCTGGGCTGGCGGTGATGGTGGCGCTGGCGCTGGCCTTTGCCGTGCGCCGCAGGCCCGATCTGCTGACGCGTGGCGTGGTGCGGCTGGCCAGCGTTGGCTATGCCGTGCCGGGTGCCGTGATCGTGGTGGGCCTGCTGTTGCCCGTGGGCTGGCTGCAGGGCATTGCGCCGCACTGGGGCGTGGGGGCGCTGATCACGACCACCTCGGTGGGCATTGTCTGGGCCTACCTGGTGCGTTTTTGTGCGGTGGCGCTGCAGTCGGTGCAGAGCGGCTATGCGCGCATTCCGGGCAGCCTCGACGATTCGGCGCGCATGCTGGGTGCGGGGAGTAGCCGTTTGCTGGCGAGCGTGCACTGGCCGCTGCTGAGGCGATCCACGGCGGCGGCAGCGCTGCTGGTGTTTGTGGATGTGATGAAAGAGCTGCCGGCCACCATGGTGCTGCGCCCGTTCAACAGCGACACCCTGGCTGTGGTGGCGTACCAGTTGGCGCGTGACGAGCGCCTGGGCGAGGCGGCGCTGCCTTCGCTGGCGCTGGTGCTGGTGGGGCTGGTGCCAGTGGTGCTGCTCAGCCGCACCCTTCGAAGCCGCACCTGATATCCCGCTGGACCTGGAGCGCAGGCGATTCAGGTATGAATTTTCAGGCGAATGGCGTTCACCTGCCACCCCTTGCTGCGCAGATGGGCCTGCATGGCAGGCAACAACTGGCGCAGCTTGGCCGCCGCTGCATTGCTTTTGACCACGATGCACCAGGTTGAACCATCGATGGGCCCTGCCTGCAAGGCCGGGCGCAAGGCGGGCGGCACCAGCGACTCCACGGCCCTGAGCCGTTCGCTCGACTCCCGCGTGAGTGCGGCCAGCTGGGCCAGCATGGGCGACTCGTCTGCGGCTTGCTGCAGCGTGACTGCGTGGTGGCGGCGGTGCATGGGTGGTGGTTGACGCAGGACATCAAGAAACCGTTGATTATCCCGGACACCCGGCTGGCTGGCGCATCGATCCGATCGCCGGGCTGGGCGCGATGCACAAGGGGGCTGGACTTTACGGCCGGGTGGGCCGCGACATCGTGGCCGGTGCCGGTGGCATGGTCGTGACCCAGAAATTTCATTCTGCCTTGGGCCATCAGGTCGAACGGGACCCTGGCGACCAGTGGCTCGCACGCCCTGCGCGTGCCTCCAGGGTGCCTGATCCAGCAGGGGGGCGCGGCCAGAAAACCGCCGAGGTGCGCAGCACCGGGCGGCTCGACCGGGCGGCACTGGCATTTCGAGGTACCGGAGCAGGGCGTGCCACAGAATCTGCAGAAATTCCTGACCGCCGGAAGCCCGTGGGCCGTCAGGTAGCGCTGCGCGCGGGCGTGCAGCCAGGGCCGCTGCAGGCAGGTAAAATCGCTGGTTTTGGGGCAGGCGGCTCGCCTCGTGCGGGTGGCTTGCATTGCCGGCAAACGGCCCCAACTGAACCCACCACTTCATAGGGATTCTGGTCGTTGGGCGTGCCTTTGGCCCATCCGACGGACCTGTTCGCATGGCCACCAACTTTCTCACCAAACTTTTCGGCAGCCGCAACGACCGGCTTCTCAAGCAATACCGCAAGACGGTGGTGCGTATCAATGCGATGGAGCCCGAATACGAGGCTCTGAGCGACGATGTCTTGCGCGCCAAGACGCGGGAGTTTCAGGAGCGCGTTGCCAAAGGCGAGTCCCTCGACGACCTGCTGCCCGAGGCCTTCGCTGTGGTGCGCGAGGGCTCCAAGCGCGTCATGAAGATGCGCCATTTCGATGTGCAGTTGCTCGGCGGCATGGCGCTGCACCACGGCAAGATCGCCGAAATGCGCACGGGTGAGGGCAAGACGTTGACAGCCACGCTGCCGGTGTACCTCAACGCCCTGTCGGGCCAGGGCGTGCACGTGGTCACGGTGAACGACTACCTGGCCAGCCGCGATGCGAAGTGGATGGGGCGCCTGTACAACTTCCTCGGCCTGACGGTGGGCATCAACCTGCCCAACATGCCGCGCGAGGAAAAGCAGGCCGCCTATAACGCCGATATCACCTACGGCACGAACAACGAATACGGTTTTGATTACCTGCGCGACAACATGGTCTATGAGTCCCAGGACCGCGTGCAGCGCCGCCTGAACTACGCCATCGTCGATGAGGTGGACTCCATCCTGATCGACGAGGCGCGCACCCCGCTGATCATCAGTGGCCAGGCCGAAGACCACACCACGACCTACCTGGCCATGAACCAGGTGGTGCCGCTGCTGGTGCGCCAGGAGGGCGAGGCCGATCCCCGCACGGGCCAAGGCGTCACCAAGCCGGGCGACTTCACCGTGGATGAAAAATCACACCAGGTGTTCCTGACCGAGCAGGGCCATGAGACGGCCGAGCGCGTGCTGGCCGCACAGGGCCTGATCGCCGAGGGCGCATCGCTCTACGACCCGGCCAACATCACGCTCATGCACCACCTGTATGCGGCGTTGCGGGCCAACCACCTCTACAACCGTGACCAGCACTATGTGGTGCAGAACGGTGAAATCGTCATTGTTGATGAGTTCACAGGCCGTCTGATGTCGGGCCGGCGCTGGAGTGAAGGCCTGCACCAGGCTGTCGAAGCCAAGGAAGGCGTGCAGATCCAGGCCGAGAACCAGACGATGGCCTCGATCACCTTCCAGAATTACTTCCGCTTGTACAACAAGCTCTGCGGCATGACGGGGACGGCCGATACCGAGGCCTACGAGTTCCAGGAAATCTACGGCCTCGAAACGGTGGTGATTCCACCCAACCGCCCGAGCAAGCGCGACGACCAGCTCGATCGCGTGTACAAGACCACACGCGAGAAATACGAAGCCGCCATTCTGGACATCCGCGAATGCCATGAGCGTGGCCAGCCGGTGCTGGTGGGCACGACTTCGATCGAAAACTCGGAAATCATCGACCAGCTCCTGAACAAGGCCAACCTGCCGCACCAGGTGCTCAACGCCAAGCAGCACGCCCGCGAGGCCGACATCGTGGCCCAGGCCGGCCGGGCCGGCATGATCACCATTGCCACCAACATGGCGGGCCGTGGCACGGACATCGTGCTCGGCGGCAACATCGAGAAGGACATCGCGGCCATCGAGGCCGACGAGTCGTTGTCCGAATCCGAGCGTGCTGGCAAGGTGGCCGCGCTGCGTGAGCAGTGGAAGGTGGACCACGAGAAGGTCAAGGCGCTGGGCGGCCTGCGCATCATTGCCACCGAACGCCACGAGTCGCGCCGCATCGACAACCAGCTGCGCGGCCGCTCGGGCCGCCAGGGTGACCCCGGTTCTTCGCGCTTCTACCTGAGCCTGGACGATTCGCTGATGCGCATCTTCGCGGGTGACCGCGTCAAGGCCATCATGGACCGCCTCAAGATGCCCGATGGCGAAGCCATCGAGGCGGGCATCGTCACGCGCAGTATCGAATCGGCCCAGCGCAAGGTCGAGGCCCGCAACTTCGACATCCGCAAGCAGTTGCTCGAGTACGACGACGTGGCCAACGACCAGCGCAAGGTGATCTACCAGCAGCGCAACGACATCCTTGATGCGTCCGATCTCTCGGATGTGCTGGCTGCCATGCGCGAGGATTGCTTCACCGACATCGTTCGCCAATACGTGCCTGCCGAATCGGTCGAAGAACAGTGGGACCTGGCCGGGCTGGAGAAGGTGCTCGCCGAGGAGTGGCAGCTATCGCTGGCACTTGGGCAGATGGTCGAGGGCTCGCAGTCGGTGACCGACGACGACATCTTGGACAAAGTGGTCCAGGCCGCGCACGCAGCTTTCGAGTCCAAGGTCGCGCTGGTGGGTCAGGAGAACTTCACCCAGTTCGAGCGCGTGGTTCTGCTGCAGACCTTCGACTCCAACTGGCGTGATCATTTGAGCGCGCTCGACTATCTGCGCCAGGGCATCCATCTGCGCGGCTATGCGCAAAAGCAGCCCAAGCAGGAATACAAGCGCGAGGCCTTCGAGCTGTTCCGCCAGTTGCTGGATATCGTGAAGAATGAAGTCACCAAGATCCTGATGACCGTGCAGGTGCAGTCGCCCTCGGAGCTGGACCAGGCTGCCGAGGTCATGGAGCAGCGTGCCGAGCACATCGCCAATGTCACCTACTCCGCACCCACCGAGACGGGCGAAGTCGAGACCACCGTGGACGAGCGCACGTTGAGCGTGCAGCAAAAGGTCGCGGCCGGTGGCCGCGTGGGCCGCAACGACCCCTGTCCCTGCGGCAGCGGGAAAAAATACAAGCAGTGCCACGGCAAGCTGGCTTGAGTCTGCATCCACCCCAGACACGGGCTTCGGCCCGTGTTTTCATGTGCGCCCAGCATGGGCGCACACCTGCGGGTGCAAGTCCCGCTGCAAGCTGGTCACAGTGAGCAAAGTGAAGCGCAACTGCGCAAGGGCGACCGAGCGTGGGAAGGAAGCGCGGAGCGTAAATCGTGAGCCGATGAA
>JANJVG010000177.1 GCA_024710165.1 Burkholderiaceae bacterium | reverse complement strand
CGCCAGAAAAACCGACTACTTCGACAAAAAAGGGAAGCAACTGCTTCCCTTTTCATGGAAATTGGAGCGGGAAAAGAGTCTCGAACTCTCGACCTCAACCTTGGCAAGGTTGCGCTCTACCAACTGAGCTATTCCCGCATTTACCACAGCCGCACATTCTACAACGTTTGTCCGCGATGGCTGAATTGTAGCGCAACTTTTCGGCTGCGGAAGAAAAAACCACTCAATGTTTCACGGATTCCGGTGCCGCTGCGGTCACCGACTTCTCGACCGCCGCAGCCGCCACGGCGGCCGCCACCTCCTCATCGGTCAGTGGCACGGGTTTGTGCGTCAGCGCAACTTCAAGCACCTTGTCGATCCACTTGACGGGCACGATCTCCAGGCCGCTTTTGACGTTGTCCGGGATTTCCTGAAGATCCTTGACGTTCTCCTCGGGAATCAGCACGGTCTTGATGCCGCCACGCAGCGCCGCCAGAAGCTTTTCCTTGAGGCCCCCGATGGCGGTGACCTCGCCGCGCAGCGTGATCTCACCGGTCATGGCCACGTCACCGCGCACCGGGATGCCGGTGAGCGCCGACACAAAGGCCGTGACCATGGCCGCACCTGCGCTCGGGCCATCCTTGGGTGTGGCGCCATCGGGCACATGGATGTGCACATCCTTCTTTTCAAAGGCCTCATCCTTGATGCCCAGCATGCGTGCACGGCTTCGCACCACGGTGCGCGCAGCCTCCACCGATTCTTTCATCACATCGCCGAGCGACCCGGTGCGCGTGATGACGCCCTTGCCCGGCATGGTGACGGCCTCGATGGTCAGCAAATCGCCGCCCACCTCGGTCCAGGCCAGGCCCACAACCTGGCCCACCTGGTTCTGCTCCTCGGCGCGGCCATAGGTGTACTTGCGCACGCCCAGGTAGTCGGGCAGGTTGTCGGCGGTGACGACCACCTGGGGTTCGAGCTTCTTGAGCAGCAGCCCCTTGACCACCTTGCGGCAGATCTTGGACAGCTCACGTTCCAGCGAGCGCACACCGGCTTCGCGCGTGTAGTAGCGCACCATGTCGCGCACGGCCGACTCGCTGATCTGCAGCTCCTCTTCCTTCACGCCATTGTTCTTGAGCTGCTTGGGCAGCAGGTACTTCATGGCGATGTTGGTCTTTTCGTCCTCGGTGTAGCCCGACAGGCGAATGACCTCCATGCGGTCGAGCAGCGCCGATGGAATGTTCATCGAGTTGGACGTGGCCACAAACATCACATCCGACAGATCAAAATCGACCTCGACGTAATGGTCGCCAAAGGTGTGGTTCTGCTCGGGGTCCAGCACTTCGAGCAGCGCGCTCGACGGGTCGCCCCGGAAGTCCTGGCCCAGCTTGTCGATCTCGTCGAGCAGGAACAGCGGGTTGCGTGTGCCGATCTTGCCCAGGCTCTGCAGCACCTTGCCCGGCATGGCGCCGATGTAGGTGCGGCGGTGGCCCCGAATCTCGGCCTCATCGCGCATGCCGCCCAGCGCCATGCGCACGTACTTGCGCCCCGTCGCCTTGGCGATGGACTGGCCAAGAGACGTCTTGCCCACCCCCGGTGGGCCGACCAGGCACAGGATGGGCGCCTTGACCTTGTCCACGCGCTGCTGCACCGCAAGGTATTCGAGGATGCGGTCCTTGACCTTGTCCAGACCGTAGTGGTCTTCATTGAGCACCACCTCGGCGTTGCCCAGGTCGTGCTTGATCTTGGTCTTCTTGCTCCATGGCAGCGAGACCAGTACGTCGATGTAGTTGCGCACCACTGTGGCCTCGGCCGACATGGGCGACATGAGCTTGAGCTTCTTCAGCTCGGCCTCGGCCTTCTTGCGGGCCTCGGCGGGCATCTTGGCGAGCTTGATCTTCTTGTCGATCTCTTCGAGGTCCGCACCCTCCTCGCCTTCGCCCAGCTCTTTCTGGATAGCCTTGACCTGCTCGTTCAGGTAGAAGTCGCGCTGGTTTTTCTCCATCTGGCGCTTGACGCGGCCACGGATCTTTTTGTCGACGTTGAGGATGTCCACCTCGCGATCGAGCTGCTCGAACAGGTTTTCCAGCCGCTCCTTGACGTTGGAAAGATCCAGCACCGCCTGCTTGTTCTCCAGCTTGAGCGGCAGGTGTGCAGCAATGGTGTCTGCCAGACGGCCCGGATCGTCGATGCTGGCGATGGACGTCAGGATCTCGGGCGGAATCTTCTTGTTCAGCTTGACGTATTGGTCAAACTGCTGCATCACGGCACGGCGCAGCGCCTCGATCTCGCTGGGGCGATATTCGTCGGCGCCGGCCTCGACCGGCGTGACCGTGGCCGAGAAATGCGAATCGGCATCCTCGATCGGGCCCACCAAGGCGCGCTGCTGGCCTTCGACCAGCACCTTCACGGTACCGTCCGGGAGCTTGAGCATCTGCAGGATGGTGGAAATGCAGCCTACGTCGAACATGTCGTCGACAGAGGGTTCGTCCTTGGCCGCCGCCTTCTGGGCCACCAGCATGATGCGGCGGTCGGCCTCCATGGCCAGTTCCAGCGCCTTGATGCTCTTGGGGCGGCCCACGAACAGCGGAATCACCATGTGGGGGAAAACCACCACATCGCGCAGCGGCAGAAGCGGCAGCGCAACGGGTGTGGGGGGCAAGGGGGTATGTCCGGACATGGAAATCCTCATGAAACTACTAGGAATATGGTCCGCAGACAGTGATTTTCAACCCGGAGTCGTCTCCTGAATTGAACGGCCAGCGCAACCGCGCTGGCGCAAGGGTCGAACGGCAGCGTTTGCCTGAACAAGGGCAACAGGCTTTCAGGCCTTTTTCGCTGCTTCGCGGTACACCAGCAGAGGTGGCTTGCTCTCATCGATGGTGGATTCATCCACCACCACTTTTTCGACATTCGTAGAGTTCGGCAGGTCGAACATCGTACCGATCAAGGCCTGCTCCAGGATGGAGCGCAGGCCGCGGGCGCCCGTCTTGCGGGCCAACGCCTTACGCGCGATGGCCTTGAGCGCAGCCGGACGGATCTCCAGCTCGGCGCCTTCCATGGCCAGCAGCTTGCTGTACTGCTTGACGAGCGCATTCTTGGGCTCGGTCAGAATCTGAACCAGTGCATCTTCATGCAGCTCGGCCAGCGCCGTCACCACCGGCATGCGGCCCACCAGCTCGGGAATCAGGCCGAACTTGATCAGATCTTCAGGTTCAATCTCCTGGAACACATCCGACAGCGAGCGCTGCTTCTTGCTCTTGACGGCAGCACCAAAACCGATGCCCGAAGCCTCGGTGCGGTTCTCGATGACCTTTTCCAGCCCGGCAAAGGCGCCACCGCAGATGAACAGGATGTTGGTCGTGTCGATCTGGAGAAAATCCTGGTTCGGGTGCTTGCGCCCGCCCTGCGGCGGCACGCTGGCCATGGTGCCTTCAATGAGCTTGAGCAGCGCCTGCTGCACGCCCTCGCCCGACACGTCACGCGTGATGCTGGGGTTGTCAGACTTGCGCGAAATCTTGTCGATCTCATCGATGTAGACGATGCCGCGCTGGGCGCGCTCGACTTCGTAATTGCAGCTTTGCAGCAGTTTCTGGACGATGTTCTCCACGTCCTCGCCCACGTAACCCGCCTCGGTCAGCGTGGTGGCATCGGCCATCACGAAGGGCACATCCAGCATCCGCGCGAGCGTCTGTGCCAGCAGCGTCTTGCCCGAACCCGTGGGGCCGATGAGCAGGATGTTGCTCTTGGCCAACTCCACATCGTCCTTGCCCGCCTTGTCCTTGTGGCGCAGGCGCTTGTAGTGGTTGTAGACCGCCACGGCCAGGGTGCGTTTGGCAACCTCCTGACCGATGACGTAGTTGTCAAGGTTGGCCTTGATCTCGGCCGGCGTGGGCAGATCGCTGGACGCCTCGCGGCTGGCTCCGCCGGAAGGAAGTTCATCACGGATGACTTCGTTGCAAAGATCGATGCACTCGTCGCAGATGAACACCGACGGACCGGCGATCAGCTTCTTCACCTCGTGCTGGCTCTTGCCACAGAACGAGCAGTAAAGGGTTTTTTCGCTGGAAGTGCCTTTTTTCTCGGCCATGGGGGACTGTGCCTTGTAGTGCGTAAAAAATTGTCGGGATGATACCCAAAGGAAACAGGGGAAACGGGGTGCCAGTTGCGGGTGTGGCACCCCGTGTTCCGTCGCGGCGACTTGGAACGTCGTTGCCGAATTCAGGGGCGCTTGGCGATCACCTGGTCGATGATGCCGTAGTCCTTGGCCTCGTCGGCGGTCATGAAATAGTCGCGCTCGGTATCGCGCTGAACTTTCTCCAGCGACTGGCCTGTGCGCTCGGCCAGGATGCGGTTCATCTGGTCTTTGGTGCGCAGGATATCCCGGGCATGGATTTCAATGTCGGTCGCCTGGCCGCGCGCGCCACCCAGCACCTGGTGAATCATGACCTTGGAGTTGGGCAGCGAAAAACGTTTGCCCTTGGCACCAGCGGCCAGCAAGAAAGCACCCATGCTGGCAGCAAAGCCGCAGCACAGGGTAGACACGTCGGGCTTGATGAACTGCATGGTGTCGTAGATCGCCATGCCCGCCGTGACACTTCCGCCGGGCGAGTTGATGTAAAAAGAAATATCTTTTTCCGGATTCTCGCTCTCGAGGAACAGCAGCTGCGCCACCACCAGGTTGGCGGTCTGGTCGTTGACCTCGCCCACCAGAAAGATCACGCGCTCCTTGAGCAGACGCGAATAAATGTCGTACGACCGCTCGCCGCGGCCCGACTGCTCGATGACCATCGGGATCATTCCCAAGGCCTGTGTTTCCAGTGCACTCATGTTTTCTCCAGTCAGGCGGGTACTGTACCCAGAAATGAATTGGGGCTTGTGAACACGGCCACAAGCCCCCAGAAGGTGTCAATCACCAGAACGGGACGCCAACAACGACCCGTGCTCGGGCAAGGATCAGCCCTGAGCGCCCATCAGTTCGTCAAAAGACACTGCCTTGTCGTTCACCTTGGCTTTGCCCAGAACGAAGTCGGCCACATTGCTTTCAATCACCACGGCCTCGACTTCGGCCAGACGCTGGCGATCGCTGAAGTACCAGCGCACCACGTCTTCGGGCTTTTCGTAGCTGGCGGCCAGCTCGTCGATGTGGGCCTTGAGCTGCTCGGGCTTGGCCTGCAGGTTGTTGGCACGCACCAGCTCGGCCACCACCAGGCCCAGGCGCACACGGCGCTCGGCCTGTGCACGGAAGATATCGTCAGGGATCTCGGCCTTGTCGGCGTCCTTCATGCCGCGCTGCTTCAAGTCGGCGCGTGCGCCTTCCTTGAGGCGCTCGATCTCGGCCTGCACGCTGGCGTTGGGCAGGTCGAGTTCAGCCTTGGTCAACAGGGCTTCCATCACGGCGGCTTTGTTGCGGGCCAGCAGGCGGAACTTGACTTCACGCTCCAGGTTGGTCTTGATGTCGGAACGCAGACCTGCCACGGTGCCATCCTGAATGCCCAGCGACTTGGCCAGGGCGTCATTCACTTCAGGCAGGTGTGCCGCTTCGATTTTCTTGACGGTCACGAGGAAGTCAGCAGACTTGCCGGCCACTTCCTTTCCGTGGTAGTCCTCAGGGAAGGCCAGCGGGAAGGTCTTGCTCTCGCCGACCTTCATGCCGCGCACAGCGTCTTCGAATTCCTTGAGCATCTGGCCTTCGCCGACCAGGAACTGGAACTCTTCAGCCTTGCCACCCTGGAATACTTCGCCGTCGATCTTGCCTTCGAAGTCCACGGTCACGCGGTCACCGTCCTGGGCGGCAGCGTCCATGGCACGCTGGGCAAAAGTGCGACGCTGCTTGCGCAGGATGTCAAGGGTCTTGTCGATGGCGCCCTCATCGACCTCGGCGGAGAGCTTCTCCACCTCGGCCTCTGCCAGGTCGCCGATCTTGACATCGGGGAACACTTCAAACACTGCGTCAAATGTCACTTCGCCCTCAGGTGCACCTTCTTTTTCGGTGATGCGGGGCTGGCCAGCCACGCGCAGGTTGGCTTCGTTGGCAGCCTGGGCAAACGCCTCGCCCACCTTGTCGTTCAGCACTTCGTACTGCACCGAATAGCCATAACGCTGCGACACCACGTTCATGGGCACCTTGCCGGGACGGAAACCATCCATCTTGACGGTGCGGGCCAGGCGCTTGAGGCGCGTTTCCACCTCGCTCTGAATGGCGGACAGGGGCAAGCTCAGCGTGATCTTGCGTTCGAGCTTTTCGAGGGTTTCAACGGTAACAGCCATGGCTACTCCAAAATTTTTGAATAAACGCGCCCTCTGCCGTGCAGCGGCGCCGTGTCCGGACAAGTCTCAAAGGGGTGGTGCGCGGGGGGGGACTCGAACCCCCACACTGTTGCCAGCGTCAGGACCTAAACCTGGTGCGTCTACCAATTTCGCCACCCGCGCGGTCTTCAAACAGACAGGCGGCCGGTACGAACCTGCCGCCTGCATGAAACTGGTTAACTCTTGATTTTAACCTGATGCGGACGGTGTCAGTCGCCCGCGCTGACCACCGGCTCCGGACGGCGCACCCGGAACCACGCTGCATACATGGCGGGCAGAGCCAGCAGCGTGAGCACGGTGGCCACGATCAGCCCGCCCATGATGGCCACGGCCATGGGGCCCCAGAACACGCTGCGCGAAAGCGGGATCATGGCCAGCACCGCGGCAGCGGCCGTCAGCACGATAGGACGCAGGCGGCGCACTGCCGCTTCAACGATGGCATCCCAGGCAGGCACGCCACGTGCACGGTCCTGCTCGATCTGGTCGATCAGGATCACCGAGTTGCGCTGGATCATGCCCATGAGCGCAATCACGCCCAGCAGCGCCACGAAGCCGAACGGCCGTCCCAGCAGGATCAGCGCCCCGGCCACACCAGCGATGCCCAGCGGCCCCGTCAGGAACACCAGTACGGCACGGCTGAAGCTGTGCAGTTGGAGCATGAGCAGCGTGAAGGTGATGAACAGCATGATGGGCACGCCCGCTGCGATGGACGACGAACCCTTGGAGCTTTCGGCCACCGCACCCGCCACCACGATACGGTAGGCACCCTGCCCGACATCGCGCCAGGCGGCCTCCATCGTGCGCAGGTTGGGCAGCAGTTGCTGCGTAACCGTGGCGCCCTGCATGCCCTGCACCACATCGCCCTGCACGGTGATGGCGTATTCGCGCCCTTCGCGCCACATCACGCCGGGTTCCCAGGCAAACACGGGCTTGGCAATCTGGGAGAGTGGTATGGACTTGCCCGAGGCCGTGGGCAAATAGGCGTTGGCGATGTCGGTGATGGCACGGCGCTCGTCCTCGGGCTGGCGCAGCACGATGTCGATGAGCTTGTCGCCCTCGCGGAACTGTCCCACCTGCATGCCCGACTGCATGACTCTGGACGCCTGCGCGATGGACTGGCTTGTCACGCCCAGCGCGCGCGCCTTGTCCTGGTCCACCTCCAGGCGCAGCACCTTGACGGACTCGTTCCAGTTGTCGTTCACACCGCGCATCTGGGGCGATGCGCGCATCACGGCCTTGACTTCATCGGCATAGCCGCGCAATACGGCAGGGTCGGGGCCCACCACGCGGAACTGCACCGGGTACGGCACCGGCGGCCCGTTGGGCAGCAGCTTGACGCGGCCGCGCACCTCGGGAAACTCCTGAGCCAGCAGGACCGGCAGGGCATTGAGCAAGGCTTCGCGTTGCTTGAGGTCCTGTGCCAACACGATGAACTGCGACACATTGCTCTGCGGGAAGACCTGGTCCAGGGGCAGATAAAAGCGCGGCACGCCCGAGCCCACCCAGCCACTCACCGACGCAACCCCCGGCTGCTCCATCAGGCGTTGTTCGACACGCAAGGTCACCTCTTCATTACCGGCAAAAGAGGTGCCCTCGGGCAGCCACAAATCCACCAGAAGCTCGGGCCGGTTGGAGTCGGGGAAGAACTGCTGCTGCACCATGCCCATTCCGGCAACGCCGAGCACAAAGGTGAGCACGGTGGCGCCAATGGTGGCCCAGCGGTGCTCGACGCACCAATGCACCAGGCGCCGGAAGGCGGTGTAGAACGGGCTGTCGAAAACCTCGTGCGGGTCGTCGGTGATGCCAGCAGCCACCACATGGGGCGGGCGCTTGAGCAGCAGTGTGCCGAGGTAAGGCACGAAATACACCGACGCAATCCAGCTCAGCACGAGCGCAATGACCGTGACGGCAAAGATGGCAAAGGCATATTCCCCCACAGCCGACCTGGCAATGCCGATGGGCAGGAAACCCGCCGCCGTGATCAGCGTGCCCGTGAGCATGGGCATGGCCGTGAGCTCGTAGGCGAAGGTGGCCGCACGCATCTTGTCGTAGCCCTCTTCGAGCTTGAGCACCATCATCTCCACGGCGATGATGGCGTCGTCCACCAGCAGGCCCAGCGCAATGATGAGCGAGCCCAGCGACACCTTGTGCAGCCCGATGCCCCAGTACCACATGGCCAGAAAGGTCACCGCCAGCACCAGCGGGATGGTGATGGCCACCACCAGGCCCGGGCGCGGGTCGATGTACCAGCGCCGCCACCAGCGCTGCTCACCCTGGCGCTTGTGCAGCCCCAGGCTGATGAAGCTCACCGCCAGCACAATGGCCACGGCCTCGATCAGCACCTTGACGAATTCGTTGACCGAGTTGGCGACCGATTTGGGCTGGTCCTGCACATTCACCAGCTGCACGCCCGCAGGCAGGGTTTTGCCGATGGACTCGGTGGCTTCGCGCAGCGCCTGGCCCAGGCGGATGATGTCGCCGCCCTTGGTCATCGAAACACCCAGTGCGATCACCTCCTGCCCTTCGTGGCGCACCTTCACCGCCGTGGGCTCCACATAGCCACGGCGGATCTCGGCGATGTCGCCAAGGCGCAGCATGGCGCCCGATGCCCCACGGATGGGCATGGCACGCAGGTCTTCGATGGCCCGGAACTGACCGGCTACACGCACCTGCACCTGGTCCTGTGGCGTCTGCACGATGCCCGCGCTCTCCACCGCATTCTGCTGGCCCAGCTGCGCCAGCACGGAATTCATGTCCAGGCCGAGCTGCGACAGGCGCTTTTGCGAAATCTCGATGTAGAGCTTCTCGTCCTGCACGCCAAACAGCTCCACCTTGGCCACGTCAGGCACGCGCAACAGCTGCTGTCGCACGTCGTCGGCAAACTGCCGGTTTTCGGCATCGCTGAAGCCCTCGGCCTGCAGTGCGTAGATCACGCCATACACATCGCCAAAATCGTCGTTGAAGAACGGCCCCTGCACACCCTGCGGCAAGGTGTATCGCATGTCGCCCACCTTCTTGCGCACGGTGTACCAGATCTGGGCTACCTCCGCCGAGCGCGTCTTGTCCTTGATCTCCAGAATGATCTGCGACTCGCCGGGCTTGGAGTAACTGCGGATCTTGTCGGCGTTGGGCACCTCCTGCAGGGTGCGCTCGATCTTGTCGGTCACCTGCTCGGCCACCTGCTGCGCCGTAGCGCCGGGCCAATAGGTGCGCACCACCATGGCGCGGAAGGTGAAGGGCGGATCTTCGTCCTGCCCCAGCTGAAAATAGGCAGCAAAACCCAGCACCATCAGCACCACCATCAGGTAGCGCGTCAGCGGGGCATGGTCAATCGCCCACTTTGAGAGATTGAAACTCTCCTTCGAATGTCTGCTCGTCATGGCTGGCTCACCGTGCGGCCGATGCGGCCGAAGCCGTCGCACCGAATGCTATTGATTTCATAGCATTTAACGGTTGATCAGACTTGGCTTGAGCCGCTTTTTGCTTATAAACGAGCACTTTTTGCCCGGGCGAGAGTACATGCACCCCCGTGCTGACCACCTGCATGCCGGGCTCCAGGCCCGCAGCCACCACCGCCTCGTTGCCGTCGGCCGTCGCTATCTGCACCTCTTGCGAGCGCACCGTGCCGGATTCCTGCTCGTACACCCACACCGCAGTGCCCTGGCCTTGCTGGCGCAAGGCGGTGGTCGGCAACTTGATGACGGGCACCGTATCGAGTCCCGGCAGCGCAGGCAGGACATGCACAGTGGACCCCAGCGGCAGTGCCCCGCCCCCCTCGATGCCCGCCTTGACCTGGTAGGTGCGGGTGACCGGGTCGGCACTGGCCGACACCTCACGCACACGGCCCTGCAGGGCGGCCCCTTCAGCCCAGGGTTGCACGGCCACGGGCTGGCCCGGCTTGATCCGTGCCAGGGAGTCCTCGGGCACAGAAAACACCACGTCGCGCGGGCCATCCTGCGCGATGCGCACCACGGGTGTACCGGCCCCCACCACCTGGCCCGCTTCGGCGTCAATACCCGTCACCACGCCGGCCACATCGGCCACAAGCCGGGTGTAGCCCGCCTGATTGCCTTGCGCCGACGCCTGCGCACGCGCCTGCTCCAAGGCAGCCCGCGCCGCCTTGAGCGTGGCCTCGCGGCGCTCCAGCTCGGCACCGCTGATGAAGTTTTGCTCCTTCAATTGCGAAAAGCGCCTGAATTCAGCCGCCGCAAGCTCGGCTTGCGTCTGCGCAGCCGACACCTGGGCCTGCGCCGCTGCGGCGGCCAGCCGGTAGTCTTGCGGATCGAGCTGGGCCAGCACCTGTCCGGGCTGCACACGCTGACCCGGCTCCACGTGGCGCTGCACCATCTTGCCTGCCACCCGGAAGCCCAGGCGCGATTCCACGCGGGCACGAACCTCGCCAGAATATTCAGGCCGGGCCTGCAAAACCCCCACGCCCACCGTCAGCAACTTGACAGCACGCAGCGGCTCGGGAGGCGGCTCGGCGGGGGAACACGCAGCCAACACGGCTGCAGCAGCCACCCCCACAGCAGCCCGCACAGTGCGGCGGACACGGAAAAAAAAGGCCCCCTGAAGGAGCCACGGCGCGAACAAGGTACGCATGGAAAAGTCCGGAAATTACTGACTGACTGGTTAGTAATCTATGTGATCGCCCATTCCTTGTCAAGCGACAATGCCCCTTGTGAACAAGCCCGCTCCCCTGCCCCCGCCCGTTACCCATTACGAGAACTTCCCAGTGGCGTCGCTGCTGTGCCCGCCGCACCTGCGCGCGCCCATTGCCTCCATCTACGCCTTTGCGCGCACGGCCGACGACCTGGCCGACGAGGGCGACGCCCGCCCCGCCGAGCGCCTGCGCGGCCTCGCCGCCTACCGCTCCGACCTGCACGCCATCGCAGCGGGGCGGCCGGCTTCGGCACGGTGGGAAACGGTCTTTGCCCCGCTGGCGGCCGTGCTGCGCCAGCACGCGCTGCCCGTGCCGCTGCTCGACGACCTGCTCAGCGCCTTTGCGCAAGACGTGGAAAAAACCCGGAACGGCGCAGGCTACGCCAGCCGCGCCGAGCTGCTGGACTACTGCCGCCGCTCGGCCAACCCGGTCGGCCGCCTGCTGCTGCATTTGTATGGAGTGGACGGCGCGCAGGCCCTGCGCGAGAGCGATGCCATCTGCACTGCGCTGCAACTCATCAACTTCTGGCAGGACCTGAGCGTGGACATCCCACGGGGGCGCTTCTATCTGCCGGACGATGACTGTGCCGCCCACGGGGTGACCCGTGCCATGCTGCAGGCGCTGCAACCCACACCGCAGACCACGGCGCTCATCACCGAGCACGCCCGCTGGGCGCGCGCCACGATGCTGGAGGGCGCGCCACTGGTGCACCGCTTGCCAGGCCGCGCCGGGTGGGAGTTGCGCCTGGTGGTGCAAGGGGGCTTGCGCATTCTCGACAAGGTGGACGCGCTGCAAGGCCACAGCCTGTGTCGGCGGCCGCGCATCCGGGGGTGGGATGCGCCGGTGATGCTGGGGCGGGCGCTGGGGATGTGAGGGGCATTCTGGTCATTGGATGATTTTTGGATGTAGCGCTTACTGGGCAATCGCTACTAGCTATTATTTTGATAGTAACTGCTGGGTTTGTTTTGAAGGCGGGTGCCGGGATGTGCCCCCGGCGGGGCACCTTCTTTTCTTGTCTCGCCAAGAAAAGAAGGCAGAAGAAGGCGACCCTACTGTCTGCGTCCCTGCGCTTCGCTCCGGGCAACCTGCGGTGCTCGGTGCTGGCGGGGTCTCGCTCGAACTCGCGCCTGCGGCGCTCAGACAATCGCGAGCCCTGATCCGCCATCCCCTGCGCTCCTCGACGCATACAGAAGGGGGTGGTAGCCCAACATCCACACGGGCCATCGCTGCGCTCGGCCCCAAGGGGCGCAGGCGCTACGCGCCGCGATGGCCCGAAAGGGCTGTTTTCTCCCCACCCCTTGTGGCTGCGCCTGCGTCGGGGTGCTTGCGGGGTGGCATGCGCGCCCCCGCGCGCATGCTTCGTGAACTGACTTGCCGCGTCTGTCTGAACGGAGCGCCGCAGGCGCGCAGTGAGTTACGCGGCGCACCCCGCAAGCGCACCGACGCAGGTTTGCCCCTTCGCTGCGCGAAGGGGTCGCAGACTGCGGGGCGCGTTTCTTTGCCTCCTTTCTTGTCGCGCGACAAGAAAGGAGGTCGCCCGCCGGGGCGAGACCCGGCCTCCGTCCTCAACCGCCCGACCCGGCGCCTCTAAAAGAAAGATTCATGCCCCGCAATCCCAGCTGAAGTAAGCCCCAAATATCTGAGGTGGAACCGCCTCTAACGCTTACCAATAAAGCGTAAAAAGCTATTTATTTCATAGCAACCACACCACCTCCCCCGCACAAGGCGCCCCACACGCTCAGGGATAGCGATCTTGCAGCCCCACTCGCACACACCTACCGTCAGCACCACCGATTCACGGCACCCACAGGGTGCCTTTTTGTTGGCCTCTTTTCGCGCCCGGCCCCCGCGCACCCCACACACCATGACCGTCAGCGTTTTCGACCTCTTCAAGATCGGCATCGGCCCATCCAGCTCCCACACCGTGGGGCCGATGATTGCCGCGCGGCAATTCGCCTGCAGACTGCAGCAGACCGGGGCGCTCGAACGCACCCACAGCGTGCGCGTCGAGCTGTTCGGCTCGCTGGCCGCCACAGGTATCGGCCACGGCACCGACCGGGCCATCCTGCTGGGCCTGGCCGGGCACGAACCCGACCGCATCGATCCCGACCAGATCGCGCCCACCATCGAAGCCATCCGCACCCACCAGCAACTGGCGCTGCTGGGCACGCACCCGGTGCGCTTTGTGGAAAAAGAGCACCTGCTGTACCGCCGCAAAAGCCTGCCGCGCCACCCCAACGGCATGCGCTTTGCCGCGCTGGACGCGCTGGACACGCAGGGCGCGGACATCATCACCGCCGAGTACTTCTCGGTGGGCGGGGGCTTCGTGGTGGATGCGGCAGGCGAGCGCGTACTCAACGGCACGCCTGCCGGCCAGGGTGACACTGCACCGCCCTACCCCTTTGGCAGCGGCGCCGAGCTGCTGGCGCAGTGCCAGACCAGCGGCCTGAACATTGCGCAGCTGATGCGCGCCAACGAGGCGCACTGGCGCAGCCCCGAAGAGGTGCAGACGCAACTGCTGGCCATCTGGCAGACCATGGCGGGCTCTGTGCGGCGCGGCTGCGCAGGGGAAGGCACCCTGCCCGGCCCGCTACACATCCGGCGCCGCGCCGCCGAACTGCAGCGCAGCCTGAGCAGCAACCCCGAGGCCGCGCTGCGCGACCCGCTCTCCATGCTCGACTGGGTGAACCTCTACGCCATGGCCGTGAACGAGGAGAACGCCGCCGGTGGCCGCGTGGTGACGGCGCCCACCAACGGCGCGGCGGGCGTGATCCCGGCCGTGCTGCACTACTACGTGAAGTTCGTGCCCGGCGCCAGCGAGGCGGGCATCCTCGACTTCCTGCTCACGGCGGGTGCCATCGGCGCCATCTACAAGTTGAACGCCTCGCTCTCGGGCGCCGAGGTGGGCTGCCAGGGCGAGGTGGGCGTGGCCTGCTCCATGGCGGCGGGCGCGCTGGCCGCCGTGCTGGGCGGCACGCCCGCGCAGGTGGAGAACGCCGCCGAGATCGGCATGGAGCACAACCTGGGCATGACCTGCGACCCCGTGGGCGGCCAGGTGCAGATTCCGTGCATCGAGCGCAACGCCATGGGCGCCATCAAGGCCATCAATGCCGCGCGCCTGGCACTGCGCGGCGACGGCCAACATGTGGTGTCGCTCGACCAGGTGATCAAGACCATGGTGCAGACCGGCGCCGACATGATGTCGAAATACAAGGAAACCTCGCGCGGCGGCCTGGCGGTGAACGTGGTGGAGTGCTGACGAGGCCTTTCACGCCCTGTCGAGATCAATTCCCGGCGCCGGACCTGCTCAGACCCGGGTCACCCCCAACCACCAGCAACGGGGGGCGCGGCCCGTTCCGGGCATGACTATTGCTTGACTTGAAGCATGACCAAATCCTTGCGCACCGCCGTGGTGGTCCACGAGTCCACCCTGCCCGACACAACGCAGGCCGAACGCACGCAAATGCTGCGCGCCGGTCTGCTCGAATCCGGCTTCCACCTGGTCGCCACGCTGGCGGCCGACGCCTCGCTGGACGCGCAACTGGCGCAACTGCAACCTGATCTCATCATTCTGGACTCTGAGCATCAGGCCCGCGATGCACTGCAGCGCGTGCTGCAAGCCACGCGCAACCTGCGCCGGCCCATCGTCGTGTTCACCAACGACGACGACACCACGCACGTACAGCATGCTGTGGCCGCCGGCGTGTGCGCCTACATCGTGGCGGACCTGGCGCGCCAGCGCATCCGCCCCATCCTCGATGTGGCCCTGGCCCGCTTCGCACACGAACAGGCCCTGCACACCGCGCTGGCCGACGCTCAGGCCGAGCTGCACGACCGCAAAACCATCGACCAGGCCAAAACCCTACTCATGCAGCGCCAGGGCCTGAGCGAGCAGGCCGCCTACGAAAAACTGCGCAAGACCGCCATGGACAAGGGCCTGAAGCTGGGCGAGGTGGCGCGGCGCATGCTGGAGATGGCGGAGCTGCTGGTGTAGGCCATCCTGCGCTTTCAACCCTGCCGCGGCCCCGGTGTGCGCGCCACGTTCATCACCCAGCACACCATGGCGAAATAGCCCGCCAGCGTGAGCAGCTCGACCAGCCGGGCCTCGTCCCATTGCGCCTGCGCCCGGGCGTAGGTGGCCTCGCCGATCCGGTGCGCGGCCAGCAGTTCGCGCGCCACCTGCGCCGCCAGCGACAGCCCCGGGCCCAGATCCGGTGGCAGTGCGGACCGCGTGGCCAGGGCCTCCAGTGCGGCCACGGGCACCCCTGCGCGCACGGCCAGGGGGTAGTGCATCTCCCACTCGAAGACGTTCTCCGTCTCCCGCGCGACGACGCAGATCGTCCACTCGCGCACCGCTGCGTCCAGCGTACCCTCGTAGCGCAGCGTCTCGCCCAGCTTCGCCGCCGCGCGCAGCAGCGGCGGGCGGTGCAGCAAGGGCCGGAAGGGCCCGTACACGCCGCCACGCGGGCCATAGATCAATTCATCGGCGGCGGCCCGCTGGTCCGCGTCCAGCGCGGGCGGCGGCGCCAGGCGTTCGGTCTGCCCCGCCTCTGGGAAGGCCAATACGCGGGCCGATGAACAGTCTGGGGGCTCGGAAGGGCTCACGGCGCGCTCCATCACGGCTGGCCTCCGATGCCAGCTGCCTGCCGCGCCAGGCATTGCGCCGCCTCGTCCGCCATGCGCTCGACGATCACGGCCGCCGGCTCGATGGCGTGGATGACGCCGGCCGCCTCGCCAAACCACACCCCCGTGTGCTCCGCATCGCCAGCGGCGAAGGACTGGCGGTAGCGCGGCCCCTCCTGGGCAATGTTGCGCTCCAGCTCCGCCTCATGGCTATGCCAGCGGTCAGTGAAGGCGTTGCGCCGGATGCGCGCCGTGAAGCCCCGGGGCCAGGCAATCTGGCGCGCAATGTCCGCCACGGTGGTGCGCAGCGTGCCATCGCCATCGGTCTCCAGAATGGCCTGGTGGTGCCCCGGCTGCACCAGCGCCTCGGTGGAGGCCCACAGCCGCGTGCCCAGCAGCACGCCATCGGCGCCCAGCGCCAGCGACGCCGCCAGCCCCCGGCCATCGCCAATGCCGCCGGCGGCCAGCAGCAGCGTGTCCGGCGCGTGCGCGGCCAGATAGTCAGCCGCCTCGGGCACAAAGCTGAGCGTGCCGCGCGCGGCGCCGTGCCCGCCGGCCTCGGCCCCCTGCGCCACCACGATGTCTGCCCGCACCTCCACCGCATCCATCACATGGCCCAGGTCCTGGCACTGGCAGATGACGCGGGCCCCGGCGGCGTGGATCTCGTCCACGAACGGCCGTGGGTCGCCGAACGACAGCATCACCGCCGCCGGGCGGTGCCGGAGCACATCGGTCAGCAGCGACGGCGACTTGCGCAGCGACCAGGTGATGAAGCCCACGCCCACACGCGCCCCGGCCGCCGCCTCGAACTGCGCTTCCAGCCAGGCCGGGTCGCCATAGCCGCCGCCGATCAGCCCCAGGCCGCCCGCGCGGCTCACGGCCGCCGCGAGGGCGCCGCCCCCCGCAAAGGCCATGGGGGCGGACACCACCGGGTGGCGCAAATCCAGCATCCGGGTCAGCCGGGTCGTGAGCGTTGCCATGGGTTTTCTCCTGTTGTTCCGTGCATTGGATCGGCATTCACTCTTCTTTTCAAATGAATTTTTATGAACTACATTTCCTCAAATGAGAAGTATCGACCTCGATTCGCTGGAGATCTTCCGCGCCGTGGTGCGCGAGGGCGGCATCGTGCGCGCTGCGGCGCGCCTGCACCGTGTGCAGAGCAACATCACCACACGCATCAAGCAACTGGAGCAGCGGCTGGGCGTGCCGCTTTTCCAGCGGCAGGGGCGCACGCTGGCGCTCACCGCGCCGGGCCAGGCCCTGCTGGTGCATGCCGAGCAACTGCTGCGCATGGCCGATGAAGCCGAGGCCGCCGTGCGCGCCATGCCGGTGCGCGGCCCGCTACGCCTGGGGTCGATGGAAAGCACGGCGGGCAGCCGCCTGCCCCAGCTACTGGCCCGCTTTCACCAGCGCCAGCCCGACATCGGCATCGAGTTGCAGACCGGCACCACCGCCGCGCTGCTGCGCAAGCTGGCCGACTACGCGCTGGACGCCGCCTTCGTCGGCGAGCCCTTCGCCGTGGGCGAGCTGCAGTCGCGCATCGTTTTCGAGGAAGAACTGGTGCTCGTCACCGCCAGGCAGCATGCGCCCGTGCAACGCGCCGCCGATCTCGACGCCTGCACCATCCTGGCCTTCGCGCAGGGCTGCTCGTACCGCAAGCGCCTAGAGGAATGGTTCGCGCTGGATGGCACCCGGCCCGAGCGCGTGATGGAGCTGGCCAGCTACCAGGCCATCATTGCCTGCGCGGCCGCCGGCACCGGCTGCGGCATCGTGCCCGCCTCGCTGCTGGGCGCCCTGCACGCCGCGAAAGACATCCGCCAGCACCCGCTGCCCGAGCCGCTGCGCCAGAACCGCACGCACCTGGTCTGGAACGGCGACCCCGGCCCGGCGCTGCGGCAGTTCCTCGACGCGATCTGACGGCAACGAGGCCTGGCCGTTGGCGGGCGCCCTTTACGCGCCGCCGGGCCCAGTACCCCCCATGGCCCGCTGCACCCAATCGGCCATCGCGGCGGAGGCCTCGCGCTGCTCCGCCCGCAAGCCCGCCACCGTGCCCCGCCGGTCCTCCAGGGCCTCGTCCTGGCTGGCCTTGCACTTGGCCTCCAGCCGGTCGATGGGAATCTCGATGCCCACGATGGCCCGCAACTGCTTGTCGATGTAGTCCGCCGGGGCATCGCCCACCTGCCAGGGCCGTGGGCGCCCGGCCTCGTGCGTCTGGGTCAGGCGGTTGAGCAGGCCCAGCAGCCAGGCCGGGTCGTCCACCACCCGCGCCGCGCCGTGCGCGTTCACGGCCAGGTAGTTCCAGGTGGGCACCACCTTGCCGTGCTCCGCCTTGCCCGGGTACCAGCCCGGCGTGATGTAGGCCTGCGGCCCGCGAAACATCACCACCGACGGCACGCCCGCGCCCAATGCGCGCCAC
>JANJVG010000155.1 GCA_024710165.1 Burkholderiaceae bacterium | reverse complement strand
GCTCACGGCTTGCAGCGTGGCCACGGGATCGAACGATTCGCCCGGGAACACCATGGCCGCGCCTGTGGACACGCAGGCCAACACCGCCAGCACCATGCCGAAGCAGTGGTACAGCGGCACGGGGATGCACAGGCTGTCGTTTTCGGTGAAGTCCATCGCCTGGGCGATAAAGCGCGCGTTGTTCACCACGTTGTGGTGCGTGAGCGTGGCGCCCTTGGGGTTGCCCGTGGTGCCGCTGGTGAACTGGATGTTGATGGCGTCGTGGCACGACAGGCCGGCGCACAGGGCGTCGAGCGCAGCGCGGTCCACGCGGGCGCGGCCGCTGGCCAGCACGTCGGCGTAGTTGAGCATGCCGGGCGTGTGCTCGCTGCCCAGGCGGATCACCATCTCCAGCGCGGGCATGCGCGCGGCCTTGAGGGCACCCGGTGCGCAAGTGGCCAGCTCGGGCGCCAGGCGCTGCAGCATTTCCAGGTATTTCGAAGTCTTGAGCTGCTCGGCCGTGACCAGGGCGCGGCAGCCCGAGAGGTTGAGCGCGTATTCCAGCTCGGCGATGCGGTAGGCCGGGTTGATGTTGACCAGCACCAGCCCGGCGCGCGCCGTGGCGAACTGCGTCACCAGCCACTCCACGCGGTTGGGCGACCAGATGCCCACGCGGTCGCCCACGCGCAGGCCCAGCGCGATGAACCCGGCCGCCAGCGCATCCACCTCGGCCTGGAACTGCGCCCAGGTCCAGCGCACGCCCTGCTCGCGGAAGACGACGGCGGGCCGGTCTGCAAATCGCTGCACGGTCTCCTGCAGGAAGCGGTGGATGGGCGCGTCGGACAACGTGGCGTCCTGGCGGCCCTTGACCTGCGAGAGGCCGGCCAGGGGGGCGATGTTCCAGTCTTGGGGGGCTGCAAGGCTCATGGGTTGCTCCTGAGAGATCGCGCGATCGCGAAAAAGGGCCATTGTGCCGACACAAGACACACCAAAATGGACAAAATGGTTGCAAAACCACCCGCCCGCCTTGATACACACAGCAACATCCGTGGCGCGGGAGTAAAGCCTGGCCGTCCGGAGCCTTGCCGGTCAACCCGCACGGGCGTCGCCGCGTCATATTCGTATCCACAAGGTGTTTTTTCACCGCCACTACAGGGAGCACCATGGCCTCACATCTTCTTCAACGTACTCTGGCATGGAGCGCCGTGGCCCTGTTGGCCACCGGTTGCGTGTCCACGGGCGACCCCTACTACGACCCGCCGCCCTACCACCGCGGGTACGAGTCCGGCGTGATGTATCCCTCCGGCGTCTACCCGGTCTACCCGGTGGCGCCTCCGCCCGCCGAATGGCGCCGCACCGATCGCGACCGCTGGGAGCGCGAAAACCGCATCTACGAGCGCGAGCGTGAGCGCTGGGACAAAGAGCGCGAACGCGCGCGGCTCGAACGTGAGCGGGAACGCGAGCAGGCCGCGCGGCACGAGCGCGAACTGCGCGAACAGAACGCCCGACGCGACCGTGAGGCCCGTGCGCGCGAGATCCGCGAACGCGAGGAAGCCCGGCGCCAGCAGGCCGAGCGCGAGCGCAAAAACCGCACCGCACCCGATGGTGGCCCACGCCGCGACTACGACCGCTACAACCCGAAAACAGGCCAGTGGATGCCCAAGGCCGACGATTTGCCCTGAGCGCAGCTGCGGCCGCCATGCCCTCCCGGGTTTTGCGCTCTCTTGTGCCCTGCGCCGTCACACTGCTGTGCGTGGCGGCGCAGGGCCAGGTGCTGCGCTGCACCGATGCCCGCACCGGCCAGGTGACTTACACCGACGGCGCCTGCAGCCCAAGCGCCACCGCGCGCGAGGTGGAGCCGCGCAAGACCGAGGACGAAATCCGCCAGGAACGCAGCCAGGCCACCGAGGCCCTGGAACGCAAGCAGCAGCGCATGCAAGCCGAAGCCGCCGCACAGCGCCTTCAGAACGAGCGCGAAGCGCTGCGCCAGCGCGAACAGGCCGACCGCACTGCACAACGGCCCGATGCCGCTCGCAGCCCGCAATGCCTGCAGTCGCGCCGCCGGCTGCGTGAACTGACCGACGCCCAGGCGCGCGAACCCCTGGTGCACCACCCCGCCGTGGAGATCGCACAGCGCCAGATGGAGCTGGACTGCCTGGGCCCCGAGGGCTATGCCGAGATCGAAAAGGCCCGTGCCGCCCAGCGCCCACAGATTGTGATGGTGCCGCAGGCACGTCCGGCCCCCGCCCCGCGGCCCCAGCGCCCCCGGCTCACACATTGCACCGACTTCACCTGTTTTGACGCGCAGGGCAAGGCCTACCCCCGTGCCGGGCCCGGACGTCTGCCCGGGCCGGATGGCACCTGCCGCTCGGCTGGTGGCCGGGCTCCGTGTTGAAAAACGCCCCCTCTGGCGCTTCGTGCTTGCCCTCTTCTCTGGCGCCGCGGCGCGCTGCGCAAGGGAGACGCCGCCCAGGCGGTGGGACGGCCCTTATGAGGCACTGGTCAGGTTTTGGAACGCAGCCCCTGCGCCACCGTGGGATAGCGCAGGCGCACGCGCAACTCGCGCCGCAAGCGGGTGTTGTCCAGACGGCGCGACTCGCCCATGAAGCTCAGCAACGACACTGGCAGCTCGGCCTGCGCGGTGCTGCGTGACACGCGCGGCGGGCGCGGCAGACCGTAGAGATCGGCGGCCAGGTCCACATAGTCACCCATCTTCAGGTCGGTGTCGTCGCTGGCGTGGTACACGCGCTGCGCTGCGCCACGCCACAGCGCGGCCACGCAGGCGCGGGCCAGGTCGTCGGCGTGGATGTGGTTGGTGTACACATCGTCCTCGGCCACCAGCACCGGCGTGCCCTTACGCAGGCGGCCCTCGGGCGTACCGCCCTCGCGGTCGGGGGCGTAGATGCCCGGCACGCGCAGGATGCTGGTGCGCACGCCCGCGCGCCCCAGGTGGCGCATGGCGCGTTCGGCGTACACACGGCGCTGGGCACGCGGCGTGCCCGGGGCCACGGGGCGCGTTTCGGTCACCCAGGCACCGCCACAGTCACCATACACACCGCTGGTGGAGGCATAGACCAGCGCATCAGGCAGGCTGCGCAAGCGCAGCGCGCGCGCCAGCGCCACGGTCCGCGGGTCGCGCCACCAGTCGGCGCAGCCCGCGCCCTGCCCTGGCGGCGGCGCCAGGTGCAGCACGCGCATGGCCAGGCCCGACAGGCGGCGCAGGCTGGCGGCGTGGTCCAGGTTGCCCAACAGGGGTGTGATGCCCAGCGCGCGCAGCGGCGCCACCCGCTCGGCACTGGAGGTGAGTGCCAGCACGCGTACCCGCGGGCGGCCTGTGCTTGCGCCCTGCAATGCCCGCACCACGCGCTGGCCGACGTCGCCACACCCCACAATCAGGATGCGCTGGCGACGAAAGCGCGAAGGCAGTGCACCCAGGCGGAGCGAAGGGGACACGGAACTCATGTCGCCACACCCTGGGGCAGGCACAGACAAACCGGCACACTGCAATGCAATCGCGCCGGGTGCAGACGGGAACGGTCAGAATCTGAGGGCAAAATCGGGGCTATTCGCAGTAGTTGTTTTCGCAAGGATACCCAAAGCATGACCCAGCAGGTGCCCAACGCCTCCGTACAGCCCATCACCGTGCAGCCCAGCGGCCGCAGCTTCGAGGCGCAGCCGGGCGAAACCATCCTGGGCGCAGCCATCCGCGCCGGCGTGGGCCTGCCCTACGGCTGCAAGGATGGTGCGTGCGGCTCGTGCAAGTGCAAAAAAATCGAGGGCACCGTGGTGCATGGCGAGCACCAGGAAAAAGCCCTGAGCGCCGAGGAAGAGGCCGCAGGCTGGGTGCTGACCTGCTGCGGCGTGGCGCACACCCCGGTGGTGCTGGAGTCGCGGCAGGTGACCGACGAAAGCGCCTACCCCGTCAAAAAGCTGCCGGTGCGCGTGGCCGCGCTGGAGAAGGTGTCGCACGACGTGATGCGGGTGCGTCTGCAGCTGCCCGCCGCCGACACCTTCCGCTACCACGCCGGGCAGTACATCGAGTTCATTCTGCGCGACGGCGCGCGCCGGGCCTATTCCATGGCCAACGCGCCGCACACGCAGGAAGGCGCGCCGGGCGTGGAACTGCACATCCGCCACATGCCGGGCGGGCGCTTCACCGACCATGTGTTCGCCACCATGGTCGAGAAGGAAATCCTGCGCGTCGAAGGCCCGTTCGGCAGCTTCTTCCTGCGCGAAGACTCCGACAAGCCCATCGTGCTGCTGGCCTCGGGCACGGGCTTTGCGCCGGTGAAGGCGCTGATCGAGCACATGCGCCACAAAGGCGTCAGCCGCCCCGCCACACTGTACTGGGGCGGCCGCCGCCCGCCCGACTTGTACATGGACGCCTGGGTGCGCGAACAGACCGCCGCACTGCCCTCGCTACGCTACGTGCCCGTGGTATCCGATGCGCTGCCCGAAGACGCCTGGACCGGCCGCACAGGCTTCGTGCACCAGGCGGTGCTGGATGATTTCACCGACCTCTCAGGCCACCAGGTGTACGCCTGCGGCGCGCCCATCGTGGTGGACTCTGCCCGCGCCGCCTACACAGCGCAGCGCGGCCTGCCGCCCGAAGAATTCTATGCCGACGCCTTCACCTCCGAGGCTGACAAGCATGGCGCCAGCGCCTGAACAGAGCAGCCCGCGCGGCACGGTCAATTTGCGTTGCAGGGCCCGGCCCGCACGGTCATGATGACTAGAAAAACCATCAAAATTCATAGCTACCAGCGCTTTATAAATAAGGGCTAGAGGCACTTTTGACTATCAAACAATGCCGTACGCGCCTGCGTGCTGCACAATCACCCACCATGAACCGCAGACACCTCCTCCTCTCGTGCGCCGTCACTGTGGCAGCGCTGTCTTCCCCCCTGGCACTGGCCCAGGATGCCGCCAAGCCCATCAGGCTGGTCGTTCCCTACGCCCCGGGCGGCCCGCTGGATGTCACGGCGCGCGCGCTGGCCGAGCGCGTGCGCGACACGCTGGGCACGGTGGTGGTGGACAACAAGCCCGGCGCCGGCGGCAACATCGGCGCCGACTTCGTAGCCAAGGCCGCGCCCGATGGCCTGACCATCGGCCTGGCCGCAACAGCCACCCACGCCGTCAACCCCTGGCTCTACAAGCGCATGCCCTACGACGCGGGCAAGGACTTCGCCGCCATCACGCAAATGGTGCGCGTGCCCAACGTGCTGGTGATGAACACCGAAAAAGCCGATCGCCTGAAAATCAAGACCGTGGCCGACCTCATCGCCTACGCCAAGGCGCATCCGGCACAGCTCAACTACGGCAGCGGCGGCAATGGCAGCGCAGGCCACCTGGCGGGCGAAATGTTCAAGCAGCGCGCCGGCATCTACGCGCTGCACATCCCCTACCGGGGCGCCAACCCCGCACAGCTGGCGCTGCTGGCGGGCGAGGTGGACTTCAACATCGACAACCTGGCCGCCGCCGCGCCCAACATCAAGAGCGGCAAGCTGCGCGCCCTGGCCGTGACCACGGCACAGGCCAGCCCCGCGCTGCCCGGCGTGCCGCCGCTGTCCGACACGATCAAGGGCTTTGCCATCGACACCTGGTGGGGCCTGGTAGCCCCCGCCGGCACGCCCAAAGACGTGATCGCCAAGCTGAACAAGGCCTTCGTGGCGGCACTGAACGCCCCCGAGACCCAGACCCGCTTCGCCACCCTGCTGGCCGAGCCCGTGCCAACCACGCCCGAACAGTTCGAGGCACTGATGAAGGCCGAGCGTGCCAAATACGAATCCGTGGTGAAGGCTTCGGGCGCCACGGTGGACTGATCTGCCACGCCCACCCAAGGTGGCCATTGCAGAAAAATACCCGCAATAACCCTTGAAAAAGTAGGTCAATAGGCGCTTAATGGTTTGCATCTGCAGACGAGGAGCGCTTCATGACTTTCACGCGACGTCAATGGCTGGGCGCAAGTGCCGCCGGTATCCTGGGCGCGGTCACAGCGGGCATGAAGCTGTCGCCTCTGGCCCAGGCCATGGCCGTCACCGAGCTGAGCCCTGCCGCACAACTGGCCGCACTCAAATCCTTCAGCGGCAAGGTGGCGCACGCCACGCACTACGGCCCGCTGATTGCCACAGTCCAAAAAGGCCGCATCGTCAGGATCGAAGCGCAGGCCAGCGACAAAATGCCCACCGCCATGCTGACGGAAGGCGTGCTGGATCGCACCTATGACAAGACCCGCATTGCGGGCGCCATGGTGCGCAAGTCGTATCTGGAGTGGGAGCGAAACGGCCGCAAGGGCAGCAATAAGCCCGAGCTGCGTGGCAAAGACGAGTGGGTGCAGGTGAGCTGGGACACGGCCCTGGGCCTGACCGCCAAGGCCATCCTGGACACCATCGAGAAATACGGCAACGAGGGCTGCTTCTCCAGCTCGTATGGCGGCTGGTCGCACGCGGGCATCTTCCGTCCTAACGTGCTGCAGGGGCGGTTCTTCAACCTGCTGGGCGGCTCGTCGATAACCACGGGCGATTACTCGGCCGGGGCCGGCCAGATCATCCTGCCCATGGTGATTGGCGACATGGAGGTGTACTCTGCCCAGACCGCGTGGGAGCAGCTGCGCGACAACACCGAACTGGTGGTGTTTGTGGGCTGTGACCCGGACAAGAACAACCGCATCGAGTACACCGTCTGCGACCACGAGATGTACGCCGGCTGGGATGCCATCAAGAAGGCCGGCTGCCAGTTCATGTCCATCAACCCGCAGGTGACCACCACCGACGAAAAGATGGGCTCGGAATGGGTGCGCATCATCCCCAACACCGATACGGCCTTGTTCATGGCCATGAGCAATCACCTGCTCAGCCAGAACAAGCACAACCAGGCGTTCATCGACAAGTACACGGTAGGTTTCGACAAATACCGCGCTCACCTCGAAGGCAAGGACGGAACGCCCCCGAAAACACCCGAATGGGCCGAAAAAATAACGGGCATACCCGCGGCGAAGATCCGCTCGATGGCCGAACTTATGCAGTCCAAGCGCACACAGCTGTGCGGCTCGTGGGCCATCCAGCGCGCGCACCATGGCGAGATGCCTTACTGGGCCATCGTCAACTTTGCCTGCATCCTGGGCAACATCGGCCTGCCCGGGCAGGGCGTGGGCTTCAGCTGGCACTACGGCGGCGGCGGCATGGCGCAATCGGGCGGCACAGCGCCCACGGGCCTGTCGCAAGGGCGCAACCCGGTCAAGAAAATCTGCCCGGCTTCGCGCATCAGCGAGATGCTGCTGAACCCCGGCAAAGAGTTCACCTACAACGGCAGCAAGTACACGTTCCCCACGGTCAAACTGATCTACAACGCCGGCAACAATGCGTTCTCGCACCAGCAAGACCTCAACGAGCTGGCACGCGCGATCCGGAATGTAGACACCATCATCTGCCACGAGCCCTGGTGGAACGGCTCGGCACGCTGGGCCGACATCGTGCTGGGCGCCACGACCACGCTGGAGCGCAATGACATCAGCTCTGCCGGCACGTACAGCATCGACAAGGTCTATGCGATGAAGCAGATCATCGCGCCCCAGAACGATGCCCTGGACGATTTCGAGATCTTCCGCCGCCTGGCGGCCCTGTGCGGTGTCGAATACGCCTTCACCGAGGGCAAGACGCAGATGGACTACGTCAAGGCCGCCTACGAAGCCAGCAGCGCCGCACCGCACACGCCGTTCGACAAGTTCTGGGCCGAGGGCATGGCCCGCATTCCCGTGCCGCCTGCAGCGAACAAGTGGGTACGCCACGGCGATTTCCGGGCCGATCCGGTCAAGACCCCGCTGCACACCACCAGCGGAAAAATCGAGATGTACTCTTCCACCATCGAAAAGATGAACATCGCCGACATGCCGCCCATGCCACGGTGGCAGGAGCCCGGCGAATACCTCGGCAATGCGAAAAAGGGCCAGGTGCATGTGGTCAGCCCGCACCCCTACTGGCGCCTGCACTCGCAGCTGAACAACTCCGAGCGGCTGCGCAAGCGCTACACGGTGCAGACGCGCGAGCCGCTGACCATCAGCGTGGAAGACGCCCGCGCCAATGGCATCAAGGATGGCGACCTGGTCGAGCTTTACAACGAGCGCGGTGCGCTGGTGGTGGGCGCGCGCGTGTCCGACAAGATCATGCCCGGCGTGGTCAGCATCTATGAGGGCGCCTGGCCGCAACTCGACAGCAAGGGGCGCTGCAACAACGGCCTGGTCAACTTCATCACATCGAGCCGACGCTCCAGCGGCCTGACGCAGGCCACCACAGCCAACACCTGCGTGGCTTCGCTGCGCAAGTGCACCGACCCCGACCCGGGCGGCACCAAGGCCTTCGACCCGCCCCGGATCAGCAAGAGCAAGGTCCGCTTTGACGAAAAGTTCTTCGGTCTCGAGCGAGCCGCCGTGCTGCGTGAAAAGGCGACGGCGTCGCTGTCGCGTGCCGAGAAGATCTACTACCAGCGCTGCACTGTCTGCCATGGCCCGCGCGAGCCCAGCCAATTCACCGAACAGCAGTGGAAGGGCATCACGCCCAGCATGTTCCAGCGCGCAGGCCTGACCGAGGAAGAGCAAAAAACCGTGCTCGACTTCCTGCTGGCCAACGCCAAGAAGTGAACACCCCCCTGAGTCGCCTTCGGCGCCTTCCCCCCTTCTCTCGAATCGCTGCGCGATTCGGGAGGGGGGACGCTCCCGGCGTGACGGCCTGCGCGCCATTCGAGGCCCGTCCGTTGCGGTTTTTACGATCAACTCGGCCTCAAGCCCTTTTCCAGCAAGCGCCTGCAGCTATCAATTAGATAGCCATTCACCCTGCATCCAGTCCGCCCCATGGCAGCGTTCGATGGCCTGTCCGGCCACGGCCTGCAGGGCTTCGGGCGGCACGCGCTCGGGGGCCAGTTCGGCCAGCGGCTGGAGCACAAAGGCGCGCTCGTGCATGCGCGGGTGGGGCACTGTCAGCGCCAGCGTCGTGATGCACTGCTCGCCATAGAGCAGGATGTCGAGGTCCAGCGTGCGTGGTGCGTTGCGGTAGGGGCGCTCGCGCCCGGCGCCGTGTTCGATGTCCTGCAGCGCCGCCAGCAGCGCGTGGGCGTCGAGCCGGGTGGCGATCTCCAGCACCGCGTTGAGGTAATCGGGCCCGCCCGCATCCACCGGCGCACTGCGGTACAGCGACGAGACGCGCCGCATTTGCGTGCCCGGCAGCGCCGCGATGGCGCGTACCGCCTGGCGCAGCGCGGCGTCGCGCTCGCCCAGGTTGGCGCCCAGGCCGATCCAGGCGAGGGTGGGGTCGTCGTCCCAAGAGGTCTGCATGGCTTTATTCCGCGGCCGATGCACCGCCGCCTGCGCCGCCACCGGGCTTGCGGCGGCGACGGCGACGCTTCTTGGGCGCGCCGCCTTCGGAGAACTCTTCGCCAGCGGGCGGCGCGCCATCGTCCGCCTCGGGCGTGATGCCGCGCGGGTCGGCCGGAGCGGCACGCGGCACGCGCCGCACCACAGGCTGGGCCGCGCGGGTGCGGGCCTTCTGTTCCTCGCGCGCCTGTTCCATCAGATCCTCGCGCTCGGCCTCGTCGGCCGTGCTGAACTGCTGCCACCAGTCGGCCAGGGATTCCTCCACCTCGCCCACATCGGCGCGCAGGCGCATGAAGTCGAACCCGGCACGGAAGCGCAATTGCGCCACCATGCTTTCGGGGACGCGGCCCGCGCGCTTTTCAAAGCGCGGCTGCATGACCCAGATTTCGCGCATGTCGGCGGCCAGCTTGCCCCGGCCCGACACGTCGCCGATGCGCTGGTTGAATACGTCGTCGATGGCGTCCTGCAGCGCGGGGAACGGGTGCTCGCGGCGGTCCAGGCGATCCTGCCAGCCCTTGCGCACGTCTTCCCACAGCACGCAGGCGAGCAGGAAGCTCGGCGCCACAGGCTTGCCTTCGCCCACGCGGCGGTCTGTGTCGGTGAGGGCGGCGCGCACGAAGGGCGTTTCGGCGCGCTCGACCACCACGTCCAGCAGCGGGTAGATGCCGCTGGCCATTCCCAGCTTTTTGAGCTGCTCGATGGTGGCGATGGCGTGCCCCGTCTGCAGGAGCTTGAGCATCTCGTCGAACATGCGGCTTTGCGGCACTTCCTGCAGAAGCTGCTGCGACTGCACCAGGGGCGCGGCGGTCTTGGATTCAAGCGTGAAGCCGAGCTGGCTGAGCTTGGCGGCAAAACGCACGGCGCGGATGATGCGCACCGGGTCTTCGCGGTAGCGCGTGGCCGGGTCGCCGATCATGCGCAGCGTCTTCTTTTTTGCGTCCTGGATGCCCTTGTGGTAGTCCACCACGATCTGGCGCTCGGGGTCGTAGTACATGGCGTTGACGGTGAAGTCGCGCCGCGTGGCATCTTCGTCCTGCGGGCCCCAGACGTTGTCGCGCAGCACGCGGCCCGAGGCGTCCACGGCATGCTGCATGCCGGCGAGCTGGTGCTTGCTGGTTTTTTCGTTGCCGCTCACCTGGCCGGCGGCGGCGTTGTCCATGTAGGCACGGAAGGTGGAAACCTCGATCACCTCGTGCTCGCGCCCGCGCCCATGCACCACGTGCACGATGCGAAAGCGCTTGCCGATGATGAAGGCGCGGCGGAACAGGCCCTTGACCTGCTCGGGCGTGGCGTTGGTGGCCACGTCGAAGTCCTTGGGGCGCAGGCCCAGCAGCAGGTCGCGCACGGCGCCGCCGACGATGTAGGCCTCGAAACCGGCCTGCTTGAGCGTGTGCACCACGTCCACCGCGCGGCGATCCACCAGCTCGGGGTTGATGCCGTGCACCGAGGCGGGCACCTCCTCGCGCTTGCCGAAATGCGGCTTGCCGCGCGAGGTGCCGGGCGTGGATTTGCCCAGCAGTTTGTCGATGAACTTCTTGATCATGGGTGTGGAGTGAACAGGTCGAGTATGCGCCAGCCGCGTTCCTGCGCAAGGGCGCGCAGGCGGGCATCGGGGTTGGTGGCGACAGGGTGGTCGACTTTTTCGAGCAGCGGCACGTCGTTCATGGAGTCGCTGTAGAACGTGCTCTCCACGTCGCGCCAGGCGAGCTGCCGCTCGGCCAGCCATTGTTCCATGCGCAGCACCTTGCCTTCGCGCATAGTGGGAGTGCCGGCAATTTCGCCGGTGTACCAGCCCGCTTCGTCGCGTGCCAGCTGCATGGCCAGCAACTCGGGCACGCCCAGCGCCTGGGCGATGGGGCGGGTGACGAATTCGTTGGTGGCCGTGACGATGAGCACGGTGTCGCCCGCCTGCTGGTGCTGGCGCACCAGTTGCAGTGCCTCGGGCCGGATGGCGGGATGGATCACCTCGCGCATGAACTGCGCATGGGCCTGCGCCGCTGTCTCGGGGCCGCGCTGGCGCACGGCGTCGATGGCGAAGCGCACATAGTCGTGCACATCGAGCGTGCCGGCCTGGTAATGGGCATAGAACTCGGCGTTGCGTCGCGCGAACTCGACCGGGTCGTTCCAGCCAATGCGGATGGTGAACTCACCCCACTCGTAGTCGGAGTCGAGCGGCAGCAGGGTGTGGTCCAGGTCGAACAGGGTTAGCCGCGGGCGATGGGTCTGGGTATCAGTCATTCATTCTTGGTGTGGAGAGGCCAGCAACGGCAGCCACTGGCGCACCCCAGGCCAGTAGCCACGGTGCAAGGGCCGCCCCGCAGCAGTGGTGGTGTCCCCCTGCCCGCAGTGCGCAGCACTGCGAGAGCGGGGGGGAAGGCGACACAGGGGAGTGCTCATTCCGCCTCCAGCATGGCCTTGAGCAACGGGATGGTGATAGCGCGCTGGGTGCGCAGGGCATAAGCGTCCAGCTGGCCCAGCAGGTTCATCAGGCTGCCCAGGTCGCGCGAGAAGCGGCTGAGCATGTAGTCCATCACCTCGTCGCCCAGGAAGATGCCGCGTGCATCGGCCTCCTGGCGCAGCACGGCGCGGCGGGCAGTTTCGTCCAGCGGCTGGAGCTGGAACACATGGCCCCAGCCCAGGCGGCTGCGCAGGTCATCGCGCAGCGGCAGGTCGGCGGGGGGCAGGCTGCCGGCCGCCAGCACCCAGCGCTGCGAGCCGCTGCCCGGGCTGATGGCGTTGACGAACCAGTTGAAGGCCAGGGCCTGCTGGGCAGTGGAATACAGATGCACGTCGTCCAGCAGCACGGCAGACCAGGCCTCATCGAAATCCGGGCGCCCGCGCACCCCCGGGTCGAACCAGCCCACACTCGCCCCCTGCTCGCGCAGTGCGGCGACTACCGCCTTGAGCAGGTGCGACTTGCCACTGCCCGACTCACCCCACAGGTAAGTGGGCACGGGCGAACGCGTGGCCTGGCTGCTGCCCGCACCGGCCCACAGGCACAGGTGCTGCAGAACGGCTTCGTTGGGGCCAGCGAAAAAGTTGGTCAGCGTGGGCCCGGTGGCCAGGCCGATGTCCAGGGCCAGTTGTTTCATGGCTGCAGCCCACGGGCAGACAGGCTGGCGCAGGTGAAAAGGACGTCGATCGGCATGGGCTGGTGGGGAAAATCAGGGCTGGGAGGCGGGGTGACCGGGCGCTGCGCGGTGCGCTGCCCGTAAAATCTGCGCAAATTTTAGTCTGCCGCGCACGCTGGTCCGTGCCCTCCCTGCCATGAGCACCTCTGCCCCCTCTTCCCCCCCCCTGTCCTACAAAGACGCCGGCGTTGACATCGACGCGGGCGACGCGCTGGTCGAGCGCATCAAGCCCCTGGCCAAAAAGACCATGCGCGAAGGCGTGATGGCCGGCATTGGCGGCTTTGGCGCGCTGTTCGAGGTGCCCAAGCGCTACCAAGAGCCGGTGCTGGTCTCCGGCACCGACGGCGTGGGCACCAAGCTCAAGCTGGCGTTCGAGTGGAACATGCACGACACCGTAGGCATCGACCTGGTGGCCATGAGCGTGAACGACGTGCTGGTGCAGGGCGCCGAGCCGCTATTCTTTCTGGACTACTTTGCCTGCGGCAAGCTCGATGTGGACACCGCCGCCGCCGTGGTGGGCGGCATCGCCAAGGGCTGCGAGCTGAGCGGCTGCGCCCTGATTGGCGGCGAAACTGCCGAAATGCCCGGCATGTACCCTGCTGGCGAATACGACCTGGCGGGTTTTTGCGTGGGCGCAGTCGAAAAAAGCAAAATCCTGACCGGCAAGGACGTGAAGCCTGGCGACGTGGTGCTGGGCCTGGCCTCGCACGGCGTGCACTCCAATGGCTTCTCGCTGGTGCGCAAGTGCATCGAGCGCGCCGCCGGCAACCTGCCCGCCACGCTGGATGGCATGCCCTTCAAGGAGGCGGTGATGCGCCCCACCCGCCTGTACGTGAAGAACGTGCTGGCCGCGCTGGCTGCCCACCCGCACTCGGCAGATGCCACCTCGCCCGGCGGCATCAAGGCCCTGGCCCACATCACCGGCGGCGGCCTGCTGGAAAACATTCCGCGCGTGCTGCCCGAGGGCACGGCTGCCCACCTGACGAAAGGCAGCTGGCCCCAGACCGAGCTGTTCGCCTGGCTGCAAAAAACGGCTGGCATTGACGACATCGAGATGAACCGCACCTTCAACAACGGCATTGGCATGGTGGTGGTAGTGGATGCCGCCCAGGCAGAAGTCACCGCCGCCACGCTGCGTGCGGCGGGCGAGCAGGTTTACACCCTGGGCGCCATCGCGCCACGCGGCGAAGGCGCCGCCGTGGTGGTGCGCTAACCCCCTGCCGCCCTCATGGCGCCACGCCCCCGCCCTGCCTCGGCCCCCAGCGTGCCAGTGACTTCGGCCTCGCGCCACGTGGCGCGCGGTATCGAAGCCGCCAGTTACCTGCTGATGGCAGCCGCCCTGCTGCTCATCATGGTCTATGGACTGCTGCCCGGCCTGCTGTGCGTGTGCCTGGGTTTTTTGCTGACCCGGGCCTTCAGCGGCTGGTTCGGACGACTGCGGCGCCCGGCCTCCCATGCCGGCGTGCCACGGCGCGGCGCCCAGGTGGCTGCAGCCGCCCTGGTGATGCTCAGCCCGCTGGTGCTGGTGGCGTTCGGGCTGACGCAGTCGCGCAGCTATGTGGTCGAGTTGCCGCAGCAGTACCGCGAACTGCTCGACTACATGGCGCGCACGGTGCTCGAACTGCGACTGAAGCTTCCAGCCGACATGGCCGTGCACCTGCCCGAGGGCGCCGCCGAAGTGCAGCGCGTGATTGCAAGCTACCTGGGCGCCAAGGCTGGCGCCCTGGCACTGGCCGGGCGCGCATGGCTGGCGGGGCTGCTGTTTGCCTATGTCGGCCTGCTGATTGGTGCGCTGGCCGCCGTGCGCCTTCCTTCCCTGGTGCGTGGCCCCCTGGCCCAGCAACTGGCGCTGCGCATCACCCGCTTCGGCGAAGCCTTCCGCCAGATTGTGGCAGCGCAGTTCTGGATCGCCGCCTTCAACACCTTGCTCACTGCGTTGTTCCTGCTGTTCGTGCTGCCCTACTGGCAGCTGAAGCTGCCTTACACGCCCGTCCTCATCACCTTCACCTTCGTGGCCGGGCTGGTGCCCATCGTCGGCAACCTGCTGTGCAATGTGGTGATCACCATCGTCGGTCTCTCGGTGTCTCCTGTGGCGGCAGCCGCCTGTCTGGGCTTTCTCATCCTGATCCACAAGGCGGAATACGTCATCAACGCCAAGGTGGTGGGCGCCCGCACCCAGATGGGCGTGTGGGAACTGCTCAGCGTCATGTTCGTGGCCGAGGCCGTCTTCGGCCCGGCAGGGCTGGTGGCGGCCCCGCTGTTCTACGCTTACCTCAAGAAAGAACTGATGGCAGCGCGGCTGGTGTAGCGGTAGCGCCGTGCAGAATGGCGCACCGAAACAGCCGTTTTGCTGGTCGGCGCGCGTCCAAACGGACAGGAAGAACAGGGGGAGCGGCGCGACATGGATGCGGAGGATTACTCGCCAGGGTAAACCCGAAGCACCTGAACAGCTTGCTGAACCCTCGGTCATTCACTACTTTTTTGATAGCTATTGATGCTTTATTTTCAATGGCTTGGGCCGACTTTTCTTGAATTTTCCAAAAACCTGCCCCATCCACCCTCTGCCACCCCGGGGCGCCCACACGCACAAGCGCCCCACGATCGGCACCAGGGGGCGCGACCGAACACCCGGCACCTTGGGTTACCATCACAGCGCGCGGCCCGAGACGGGCCGCGGCAGCCCCGCAGGGCTGCCACCCCGCATACACCAACCAAGTAGGAGACCCCGCACATGACCATCCTCGTCGCATACGTGCCCCGCCCCGAAGGCCGGGCCGCACTGGACAAGGGCATTGAAATCGCCAAACGCCGCCAGGAGCCGCTGCTGGTGGTGAATGCCGGCCCCGGAGGGCAGCATGAAGATGCCTCCCTGGCCGCAGGATACGAGGTGGAGAAGATCGAGACCTTGCTGGAAGCCCAAGGTATCACGGCAGAATTCAAGCAGTTTGTGCGCGGCAAGAGCGCAGTGGACGAAATCAACGAGCTGGTCGAGTCGCGTGACATATCGGTCCTGGTGATCGGCCTGCGCAAGCGCACCGCCGTGGGCAAGCTGCTGCTGGGCAGCGTGGCACAGGAGCTACTGATGACGGTGTCGTGCCCGGTGCTGTGCGTGAAGTCCGCGACCGCCTGATTTTGCTATAAATTCAGCAGCAATAAGCGCTTGCCAGGCAAGCGCTTATTTCATTTTTAACCCTTCATTTGTCGCAGCACACGGACCCGCGCGGCAATGGCATCGGTATCGGCTGCGTCCTGCACCTGGGCCAGGTAGGTTTCAAGGTCCTGCACCGCCTGAACGCTATGGCCGCATTCGGCGTGGGCCAGGCCCCGGTCGCGCCGCTCGACCCAGGACCCGGGCCGCAGCACGATCAGGCGGTCCTGAACGGCAATCAGGCGCTCCCAGTCCTGGCTGGCATGGTGCAGTTCCTTGAGATTGCGCAGCATGCGCGCAATGATCTCGCGCGGCGCCGCCGCCTGCAGGTACAGGCCCAGCGGCACATTGCCCTGACTCGTCGATCCTGCTCCATCCAGGAACGGCACCAGGCGCTCGGCCAGGTCTTCGCGCGAGAGCGACTGCCCGCTCAAGGGATCGATCAGCACCTGCCCCCCGGGCAGCATGGCCTTGACCAAAAAATGCCCCGGAAATGCAACGCCGCGCACCTGCAGCCCCATGCCCTGGGCCAGTTCCAGCCACAGCACGCCCAGACTGATGGGAATGCCCCGGCGCGTGCGCAGCACCGCGTTGAGATAGCTGTTTTCGGGATCGTAGTAATTGTTGAGGTTGCCACCGAAACCCAGGTCGGCAAAGAAAAACCGGTTGAGCACGCGCAACCGCTCCAGGGCCGGGGTATCTGGACCCATCCGGCGCTTGAGGCGCGCGAGCAGATGGTCCACCTCGTCCAGCAACTGCTGGACGTCCAGACCCGGGTATTCGTCCTGGGCGATGCTGGCAGCGGCCTCCAGCAGCGGAAAGCCTTCGTCGCTCTGCACCAGCGCGGCAAAATATTCCAGCGGTGTGGGCACGGTCAATTGCAATGTCATGGTTTCAGCGCCGCAGCATGGCCCGCAGCTTCAGTCCACCGACCCACAGGGCCCCGAAATAGATCGCGGCAGCGCCCATCACCACCAGCGTCAGCAGGCCCACGCGCTGCAGGCTCTGGCCGCGCATCTGTATCCAGGCAAAGTGCTCTGTGGCCCAGAGCAGAAACACCGCCATCAGCGCGCTGGCCGCCAGCACCTGCAGGCCATACCGCCACCAGCCCGGCCCGGGCACGAAGCTGCCACGCCGCAGCAGGCCTACCAGCAGCCACAGCGCGTTGACCAGCGCCCCCAGGCCAATCGACAGCGCCAGCCCGGCATGCGCCAGCAGCGGCACCAGGGCCACGTTGAGCAACTGCGTGATGACCAGCACCGCAATGGCAATCTTGACCGGCGTTCGGATGTCCTGGCTGGCGTAGTAGCCCGGCGCCAGCACCTTGATGGCGACCAGCCCGAGCAGCCCCGCGCCATAGCCTGCCAGCGCCACGGCGATCTGGCCGACGTCGCCGTCGGTGAGCTTGCCGTGGTGGAACAGTGTGGCCACCAGCGGCTGGGCAAAGGTAAGCAAGGCCACGGCGCAGGGCACGGCCAGCAGCACCACGATGCGCAGGCCCCAGTCGAGCATGGCGGAATACTTTTGCGCATCGCCCGCCGCCTTGGCCGACGCGAGCTGCGGCGTGAGCACCACGCCCAGCGCCACACCCAGCAGCGCAGTGGGGAACTCCATCAGCCGGTCGGCATAGAAGAGCCAGGTCACGCTGCCCGGCGCAAGGTACGAGGCAATCTGCGTGTTGATCATCAGCGACACCTGCGCCACACCCACGCCCAGCAGGGCAGGCGCCATCAGCGCCAGAATGCGGCGCACGCCCGGTTCGTTCCAGGCGGCGCGGATGGCGCCCCAGGTCACGCCGATGCGTGGCAGCAAGCCCAGACGGTGCAAGGCGGGCACCTGCACCGCCAGTTGCAGTACGCCGCCGAGCATCACCCCGCCCGCCATGGCAAAAATGGGCTCGATGCCGCGTGCGGCCAGCAGCGGTGCACCCAGCCAGGCAGCGGCAATCATGCACAGGTTCAGCAGCACAGGCGTGGCGGCCGGCACGGCAAAGCGCTTCCAGGTGTTGAGCACCCCCGCCGACAGCGCCACCATCGACATGAAGCCGATGTAGGGGAACATCCAGCGCGTCATCAGCACGGCGGCGTCAAAGCTCTCGGGGTTCTGCCGCAGGCCGCTGGCCAGCAGCCAGACCAGCACCGGCGCACCCAGCACGCCCAGCGCGCAGGTCAGCAGCAACGCCCAGGCCAGCACCGTGGCCACGCTGCGGATGAGCCGCTGGGTGGCCTCTTCGCCGTTCTGTGTCCGGGAGGCCGCCAGCACCGGCACGAACGCCTGGCTGAACGCCCCTTCGGCAAACAGCCGCCGGAACAGGTTGGGAATGCGGAAGGCCACGTTGAAGGCATCGGTCAGGGCATTGGCCCCGAAGACGGAGGCCATCAGCAGGTCACGCACCAGCCCTGTCACGCGCGAGGCCAGGGTCAGCAGGGAGACGGTGGAGGCAGCTTTGAGCAGGGTCACGGCGCCGAGTGTATGCGCTGCGCCTGGCGGGCAGGGTCCGGGGTGGCTGTACGCCGTACTCCGCCCTGGGCTATAATCGCTGGCTCTGCTGACATCATCCTCAGACACAAGGAATACTGAAAATGGCATCTACCAAGCCCAAGAAGAAGAACCCGCGCCTGGCGTCGGGCCGCAAGCGCGTCCGTCAGGACATCAAGCTCAACGCCGCGAACACCTCGCTGCGCTCCAAATACCGCACCGCCGTGAAGAACGTCGAAAAGGCTGTTCTGGCCGGCGACAAGACCAAGGCGACCGAACTGTTCGCCAAGATGCAATCCGTGGTCGACAACGTCGCCGACAAGGGCATCTTCCACAAGAACAAGGCCGCTCGCGACAAGAGCCGCCTGTCTGCCAAGGTGAAAGCCCTGGCACTCGCAGCCGCTTAATTCACCGCCTGCCTCGGCAGGCAAACAGCCCGGGTGGCCCCGCCACCCGCCGTTTGTAACGGGTGCGCTGTCAGCAAGCAAAAAACCGCCTCCGGGCGGTTTTTTCGTTGGTGCCCGCACCACACGGGCCGCGCCATGGCGGCGCAAGAGGGGGAAAGTCAATCCTTGCGCGGAGGGTCGGGCAGCAGGCAGGCTTCGACGAGCTGCAACTCGTTGTCGTGCGCGAAGTTCATCACGAAGTCCCAGGCCATGGGTTCGTGCTCGCGCAGGGCCCGGTTGACCACCACGCACTTCACGCCATTGAGCGTGGTGGGGATGCACCAGGGCGAATAGCTCAGGTGGCTGCCCGGGCGCGCGCCACCCGGGCGAAAGCTGCTCATCACCCCTGCCAATCGTTCGGCCCAGTCGCTCGGACGGAAGGTTTTTCCGCTGTGCGTGATGCCCTGGATGAAAACTTCTTTGCTGGAAGGGGTGACCATCGGGTAGTGGTGGGTTAGGGACGTTGCGCAGGATCGCTGCTTGTTGCGTCGCAACACTGCATTCTAACTCTTATATAAGAGTTTGCCGACACTCACCTTACACACCCCCGGCCCGGCATGCATCGCAGTGATGCGCAATCGTCACCAACACGGCCGGGCACACGCCCTAGAATCGGCTCTCGCTTTTCCGGTGCCGCACCCGTCGCGGCCCGCCACCCGCCCTGTCTGGAGAATCCTGCATGACCGCTTTCATTGAGGCCGCCTCGCCCCACGTGATGAACACCTACGGCCGCGTGCCCATCGCGCTGCAGCGCGGCCAGGGCTGCCGCGTGTGGGACGTGAACGGCAAGGAATACCTCGACGCGCTGGGCGGCATCGCCGTGAACACGCTGGGCCACAACCACCCCAAGCTGGTGCCTGCGCTGCAGCACCAGCTCACGCAGCTGATCCACACCTCCAACTACTACCATGTGCCCGGCCAGGAGACGCTGGCGGCGCAGCTCGTCGAACGCTCGGGCATGCAGAACGTGTTCTTCTGCAATTCGGGCCTGGAGGCCAACGAGGCGGCGCTGAAAATCGCGCGCAAGTACGGCAACGACAAGGGCGTCGCACGCGCCGAGGTCGTGGTGTACGAGCAGGCCTTCCACGGCCGCTCCATCGCCACGCTGTCGGCCACGGGCAACCCCAAGATCCACGCCGGCTTCACGCCCCTGCTCGACGGTTTCGTGCGCGTGCCCAAGAACGACATCGACGCCCTGAAGCGGGCCACCGAGGGCAACGCCAACATCACCGCCGTGTTCCTGGAAACCATCCAGGGCGAAGGCGGCCTGCACCCGCTGCGCTTCGAATACCTGCAGCAGGTGCGCCAGCTCTGCGACGAACGCGGCTGGCTGCTGATGATCGACGAGGTGCAGACCGGCATGGGCCGCACCGGCAAGTGGTTCGCCCACCAGTGGGCCGGCATCGTGCCCGACGTGATGACGCTGGCCAAGGGCCTGGGTTCGGGCGTACCCGTGGGCGCGGTGGTGGCCGGCCCGCGCGCGGCCACCGTGCTGCAGCCGGGCAACCACGGCAGCACCTTCGGCGGCAACCCGCTGGCCATGCGCGCCGGCACCGAGACCATCCGCATCATGGAGGAAGACGGCCTGCTGCAGAACGCGGCCACCGTGGGCGCGCACCTCAAGGCCGCCTTGCAGGCCGCGTTCGCCAGCGAGGCGGGGGTGAAGGAGGTGCGCGGCCAGGGCCTGATGATCGGCGTGGAGCTGGCCAAGCCCTGCGGCGTGCTGGTGCAGCGCGCGGCCGATGCCGGCCTGCTCATCAGCGTCACCTCCGACAGCGTGGTGCGCCTGGTGCCGCCGCTGATCCTGTCCACCGCCGAGGCCGACGCCATCGTCGCCCTGCTGGCACCCCTGGTCAAAGCCTTCCTGGCGGAATGATGCCGCCGCGCGAGACAGCCATGAAACACTACCTGCAGTTCAAAGACTTCACCGCCGACGAATACGCCTACCTGTTCGAGCGCGCCGCGCTGATCAAGAAGAAGTTCAAGTCCTACGAAAAGCACCACCCGCTGGTGGACCGCACGCTGGCCATGATCTTCGAGAAGGCCAGCACGCGCACGCGCGTGAGCTTCGAGGCCGGCATGTACCAGCTGGGTGGCAGCGTGGTGCACCTGACCACGGGCGACAGCCAGCTGGGCCGCGCCGAGCCCATCGAAGACAGCGCCAAGGTCATCAGCCGCATGGTGGACCTGGTGATGATCCGCACCTTCGAGCAGACCAAGATCGAAAAATTTGCCGCGCACTCGCGCGTGCCCGTCATCAACGGCCTGACCAACGAATTCCACCCCTGCCAGATCCTGGCCGACATCTTCACCTTCATCGAGCACCGTGGCTCCATCCAGGGCAAGACGGTGGCCTGGGTGGGCGACGGCAACAACATGGCCAACACCTGGCTGCAGGCGGCCGAGCTGCTGGGCTTCAAGGTGCATGTGAGCACGCCCCAGGGCTATGAAGTGGATGAGAAATTGGCCGTTGGGGCAGGAGGGGCAAGCGCTGGCAGCTATCAATTTTTTAGCGACCCGCGCGAAGCCTGCCAAGGCGCCGACCTGGTCACCACCGACGTGTGGACCAGCATGGGCTACGAGGCCGAGAACGAGGCGCGCCGCCTCGCCTTCGCCGACTGGTGCGTGGACCAGGAAATGATGGCCGCCGCCAAGCCCGACGCCCTGTTCATGCACTGCCTGCCCGCGCACCGGGGCGAAGAGGTCGAGGCCGACGTGATCGACGGCCCGCAATCCGTGGTGTGGGATGAAGCCGAGAATAGGATGCACGTGCAAAAGGCACTCATGGAGTACCTGCTGCTCGGCAAGCTGGCCTAACTCCCCATGCCCTGGCGCCGCCAGCCTGCCCACGCCACCGAGCTGCTTGCGCAGTGGCAGGCCCTGGGTCAGGCGCTGGACCGGGACACCCCGGCCTGGCGCGCCGAGGGCCACCGCCTGGTGCGCAGCTGGGCCCGCTGGCCCCGCGCGTACCACGACACCACCCATTTGTGGGCCTGCCTGGAGCACCTGCGCACGCTGCGCACCGCCCAACCCGGCGCACTGCAAGATCCGGTGGCCGTGGAACTGGCGCTCTGGTACCACGACGCCATCTACTGGCCCTGGAGCGCGCACAACGAAGAGCGCAGCGCCGACTGGGCCGTGCGGTTTCTGCGCAGCCAGTCCTTGCCCGAAGCCCTGGTGACACAGGTACGCCAGCACATCCTGGACACGCGCCACCAGCCCGGCCCGCTCACGGACGATGCACTGTGGGTGGTGGACATCGACCTGGCCATCCTGGGCCAGAGCCCGGCGGTGTACGACCGCTTCGAGCGCAACGTGCGGCGTGAATACTTCTTCGTGCGCTGGCCGCGCTATGTGGCAGGGCGCAGCGCGGTGCTGCGCGGCTTTCTTGACCGCCCGCGCATCTACGGCACCGACGGGTTCCACGAACGCCACGAGGCCCCCGCCCGCCAGAACCTGGAGCGCGCCCTGGCCGCGCTGCACACACCACCCCGCCCAAGACCCACCCATGCCAAACCAGCGGCGCCAGCTGGGCCACCATTTGCGTGGACTTAACGGTGTACCAAACCCCGGAGTTGGGCGGCGACGTACCCCACCGCCAGGGTGCGGAAGTGACCCGCC
>JANJVG010000057.1 GCA_024710165.1 Burkholderiaceae bacterium | reverse complement strand
GTGAGCCGCCTGCGCGACAGCCAGCTGAACGATGAACACAGCAGCGAGCGCGTGAAAAACATCCGCAACTACATCGTCCAGGGCGTGCTGTGGCAGGCCTTCACAGCCGACCGCCCCGTGGCGCTGCTGATTGACGAGATCGACAAGGCCGACATCGAATTCCCGAACGACCTGCTGCGCGAAATCGACCGCATGGAGTTCTACTGCTACGAGACGCGTGAACTCATCAAGGCCAAGCACCGCCCGCTGGTGTTCATCACCTCGAACAACGAAAAGGAACTGCCGGACGCCTTCCTGCGCCGCTGCTTCTTCCACTTCATCAAATTCCCCGAGGCCGACACCATGCGGCAGATCATCGGCGTGCACTTCCCCACGCTCAAGAGCGAGCTGCTCACCGTGGCCATGAAGACGTTCTACGACGTGCGCAACCTGCCGGGCCTGAAGAAAAAGCCCTCCACCTCCGAGCTGCTCGATTGGCTCAAGCTGCTGGTGGCCGAAGATATTCCGCTCACCGCGCTGCAAAGTGCCGACAACAAGGTGTCGGTGCCGCCGCTGGTGGGCGCGCTGCTGAAAAACGAACAGGACGTGAGCCTGTTCGAGAAGCTGGTGTTCATGAACCAGAGGAACCGTTGAACCCCGGAGCCCGGCCATGAGTTTCGTTCAACCGCTGGTGATGCGCCAGAACGGCGTACGCCTCGAACCCCTTGCGCTGGAGCACGAAGAGGGCCTGCGCGCCGCAGCCGCCGACGGCGCGCTATGGACGCTGCGCCTCACCTCGGTGCCCGAGCCGCAGGACACGCGCACCTACATCGAAACCGCGCTGCAGATGCGCGCAGACGGCCACCGCTTTGCCTTTGCCGTGCGCGATGACGCCACGGGCGAAGTGCTGGGCAGCACCAGTTTTCACGACATCCTGCCCGCCGTCAAACGGGTGGAAATTGGCTACACCTGGTACCGCAAAAGCGTGCAGCGCAGCCACGTCAACACCACCTGCAAACTGCTGATGATGGGTCACGCCTTTGACCAGCTCGGCTGCAACGTCGTGGGCTGGCGCACCGACAACTTCAACTTCGCCTCGCAGCGCGCCATCGAGCGCCTGGGCGCGCAGAAGGACGGTGTGATCCGGGGCCACGCACTGCGCCGTGACGGGACCATCCGCGACACGGTGATGTACAGCATGCGCGCGGGCGAATGGCCCGAGGCCCGGGCTCAGTTGCTATATCTTTTGGAGCGCCATGCGCAGGACTGACGGGCGCCGGAGGGCAAAACCATGCTGATCGACTTTTTCTACACCCTGCGCGCCGCCAAGCTGCCGGTCTCGGTCAAGGAATACCTCACCCTGCTCGAAGCCCTGCAGGCCGGCGTGGTCGGCCCCAAATCGGACGACGCCTGGAGCCTGGACGACTTCTACAACCTCTCACGCCTCACGCTGGTGAAGGACGAGAAGCACTACGACAAGTTCGACCGGGCCTTTGGCGCCTACTTCAAGGGCGTGGAGATGGTGGCCGATTTCACCAAGGAGATCCCGGCCGACTGGCTGCGCAAGATCCTGGAAAACGAACTCACGCCCGAGCAGAAAGCTGCCATCGAGAAGATGGGCTGGGACGAGCTCATGGAGACGCTGAAAAAGCGCCTCGAAGAGCAGAAAGAGCGCCACCAGGGCGGCAACAAGTGGATCGGCACGGGCGGCACCAGCCCGTTCGGCCACGGCGGCTACAACCCGCAGGGCATCCGCATCGGCGGCGCGGGCAAGAACAAGAGCGCGGTGAAGGTGTGGGAGCAGCGCGCCTACCGCGACTACGACGACCAGCAGGAACTGGGCACGCGCAACATCAAGGTGGCGCTGCGCCGCCTGCGCAAGTTCGCGCGCGAGGGGCACGAGCTGGAACTGGATCTGCCCGACACCATCCGCAGCACGGCCGCCAACGCCGGGTACCTGGACATCAAGATGGTGCCCGAGCGCCACAACAACGTAAAGGTGCTGCTGCTCATGGACGTGGGCGGCACCATGGACGAGCACATCCAGCGCGTGGAAGAACTGTTCAGCGCCGTCAAGACCGAGTTCAAGCACCTGGAGTTCTACTACTTCCACAACTGCGTCTACGACTTCATGTGGAAGAACAACCGCCGCCGCTTTGCGGAAAAGTTCCCGACCTGGGACATCATCCGGAAGTACAACAAAGACTACAAACTCATCTTCGTGGGCGACGCCACCATGAGTCCTTACGAGATCCTGCAGCCCGGCGGCAGCGTGGAATACAACAACGAGGAACCGGGCGCGGAATGGATCCAGCGCCTGACACACGCCTTCCCCAAGTTTGCGTGGATCAACCCCGAGCCGCAGGGCGTGTGGCAGTACCGCCAGAGCATCAGCATCATCCAGCAACTCGTGGGCAACCGCATGTACCCCTTGTCACTCAAAGGGCTCGAAGAAGCCATGCGCCTGCTGTCAAAATAGGCACATGCCGCACCCCCCTCCAACGCCGGCCTTCTGGTCGGCGTTGCTGTTTTTAAGCCTGCTGTTCCTGCAGGGCTGCAGCCTGCTCCCCCGGCAGGAGGCCGATGCACAAGCCGCCGCCGCGGCTGCGCAGAGCGCCTTCACCCTCGCGGTCCACGCACCGCCCGCCGTCCGCCCCACCCTGGAGCGCCACCTTGATCTGCAGCGCTTTCGCCTGCAGCCCGACCTGCAGCCCCGCGAACTGACACGCCTGCTGGGCGCCGCCGACGGCGACGCCCGCGAACTGCTGGCCACGCTGGGCTATTTCAGCCCCACGCTGACGGTGGACCTGGCGCCCACACCGCCCGGCAGCACGGCCCCGCCCACCGTCACCCTCACCGTGGAGCCCGGCCCGCAGACCCAGGTGGTGGAAGCCGAGGTGGACTTTGCCGGCCCGCCGCCCGGCAACGCCCCGGCGCGGCGCCAGCACTCCCGCATTCGAAGCGGCTGGCTGCTGCCGCCCGGCCAGCCCTTCACCCAGACGGGCTGGGACAACGCCAAGAACCAGGGCCTGCGCCAGTTGCAGACCCGGCGCCACCCCACCGCCCGCATCGCCCACAGCCGCGCCGACATCGATGCCGACCAGCAGCAGGCCCGTCTGGCGGTCACCTACGACCCCGGCCCGCTGTACCACTTTGGCCCGCTGCGCGTGGAGGGCAGCCAGCGCTACGACCCCGACGGCGCACGCCGCCTGGCCCGCCTGCCCACGGGCGCCGAATACGACGAAGCCCAGTTGCTTGACGCCCAGTTGCGCCTGGCCAGCAGCGGCTATTACGACGCGGTGTTCCTCACCCTCGACACCGAGGGCACCGACCCGCTGGCCGCCCCGGTGGTGGCCCAGGTGCGCGAGGCGCCCCTGCAAAAGCTGGTGTCGGGCGTGGGCCTGTCCACCGACAGCGGCGCCCGGCTGTCGCTGGACCACACGCACAACCGCCTGCCGGTGATTGGCTGGCGCGCGCTGAGCAAGCTCTCGCTCGACCGCAACACCAAGCGCCTGGGCACCGACTGGATGGCGCTGCCCAATGAAGGCGGCTGGCGCTGGTTCAGCGGCGCGCAGCTGCAGCGCGAAACCACGGGCGACTACGAAGTGAACAGCACGCGCATGCGCGCCGGGCGCAGCCAGTTCACCGACCACATCGACCGCAACTACGCCTTGCAGATCGACACCGCCCGCAGCCAGGGCATGAACGCCCCGCCATCGAGCACCGCGCTCAGCGCCCAGTTCGGCTGGACCGGCCGCTACTTCAACAACCCCACCAACCCCACGCGCGGTCACGGCGTGGCCTGGGAGCTGGGCGTGGGCACCACGCTGCGCCCCCAGCGCGACCCCTTTGTGCGCCTGCTGGCACGCTGGCTGCACTACCAGCCCCTGGGCCGGGTGGAAGCCGCACAAGGCCCCGCCCGCCAGAGCCGCCTGGCCTGGCGCGCAGAAGCCGGGGCGGTGCTGGCGCGCAGCAGCGCCCAGTTGCCGGTAACCCAGCTTTTCTTGACCGGTGGCGACACCACCGTGCGCGGCTACGGCTACCGCGCCATCGGCGCGCGCACCGACAACGGCCAGCTGTTTGGCGGCCGCTACCTGGCCGTGGGCAGCGCCGAATGGCAGCGCCCCATCGTCTGGAAGGGCGAGATGACCGACTGGGAAAGTACCCTCTTTGTGGACGCAGGCGCCGTGGCCGACCAGCCCGGCGACCTGCATGCCCGCGTGGGCGTGGGCGCCGGACTGCGCTGGCGCAGCCCCGTGGGACCGGTGCAGGCCGACCTGGCCTGGGGCGTGCAGGCCAAAGAACTGCGCCTGCACCTGCGCCTGGGCTTCTCTTTCTGACCGATGTCCGAGCGCCCCCCCCCGCCCCCCCGCCCCGGCCCCGAAGTGTTTGCCGCCGGTGCCAGCCGCCCGCCCGGGCCCAACCCCTTTGCGGCCGGCGCCAGCAGCGCCCCCGCCGCCCGCACCGCGCCGCGCCTCCCCTGGCGGACCCTGGGCTGGGTGGGGGGCTTGCTCACCGGTCTGGTGACCCTGGTGCTGGTGGCGGCGGCCGCGCTGTGGTGGTGGCTGGGCAGCCCGCAATCGCTGGCCACCGCGCTGGCACAGGCAGCCGCCCGCCTGCCAGCCGGGCACCAGCTGGAGAGCCGCGAGGTGTCGGGCACGCTGCGCAGCGGCGGGCACATCGGCTGGCTGCGCTGGCACAGCCCCACGCTGACGGTGGAGGTGCACGACATCCGCATCGGCTGGAGCCTGATGCCCCTGTTGCAGCGCACCGTGCAACTGGACGAGGTGCAGGCGGCCCGGGTGAACATTACCCCCACCCCACAGCCGGGTGAGGCAACGCCCCCGCAGCCCCTGGAGCAGCTGGTGCTGCCCGTGCGCGTGGAGTTTCCATTCCAGATCGGCCTGCTGCAGTGGCACGGCGCACCCGCCGTGCAGGCCCAGGCCCTGGCAGGCCGCTACCGCCACGACCGCACGCAGCACCAGCTGGAGATCAGCGGCGTCGATTGGGCCCAGGGCCACTACCGTGCCCAGGCCACGCTGCAGGCCCACGCCCCCATGCAGCTGGAGGCCACCATCGACGGCGAGGTACACACCACCCCGCCTGGCTCCACCCAGCCCCTGGCGCTGTCGGCCCACGCCACGCTGCAAGGCCCCCTGGCCGGCGCCACTGCCCAGCTGCAGCTGGCAGCGCAACTGCGCCCGGGCACCGGCACCACGCCCCCCGCTGCCCACGCCATGCAGGCCGAGGTGACGGCCGACATCGCCCCCTGGGCACCCCAGCCCCTGCACCAGGCCCAGGCCACGCTGCACGCCGTCAACCTGGCAGCCCTGTGGCCACAGGCCCCCGCCACCGCACTGCAGGGCACGGTGCAGGTGGCCCCCCGCCCGGAGGGCTGGAGCATCGCCGCCGCACTGCATAACCTGGCACCCGGCCCGTGGGACCAGCAGAAACTGCCACTCAGCGCCCTGAACGCCAGCACCCTGTACGACGGCACGCGCTGGACCGTGCCCGAAGCCCGCCTGCAGGTGGGCAGCGGCAGCATCACCCTGCAAGGCCACTACGCCATGGCCGACACCACCATCGAAGGCAGCGCCCAGGTGCAGGGCCTGAGCCCCGCCGCCGTGCACAGTCGGCTCGACGCCAGCCCGCTGGGCGGCCAGGTGCGCGCCCGCACCGAGGGCGGCACGGTGCACTTCCACCTCGATGTGCAGGCTGCGGCCCGTGCTGCAGCAAGGCCCCCATGGCCTGCAGCATCCCCCACCTCCCCGGTCCAGCTGCGCCTGCAAAGCGCCCGTGCCATCGGCACCTGGCGCCCGGGCCTGCTGGCGTTGCAAACGGTGGACCTCCAGGCCCTGCAGGCCCGGCTGCAAGGCCAGGCCATTGCCGTCACGCTGGGGGCCGCGCCGTCGGCGCGCGGCACGCTCTCGCTGGCCCTGCCCGGCGCCACGGCCAGCGCCAGCGGGCAGCTGGGGCAGAACGCCGGTGCCGGCCAGGCCCGGCTGGTGCTGGAACAGGCCGAACGCGCCCAGGCCTGGCTGCAGGCCCTGCCCGGCCTCGCCCAGGCGCTGGGTGGGCGGCAACTGCAAGGCCAGGCCCGGCTCGATGCCCGCTGGCAAGGCGGCTGGAACGCGCTGCGCCACCCCTGGCAGTCCACCACCGGGCAGACGTCGGCCGCTCCCGCACCCCAAGGCGACTTCCGCCTGGACGCCACGCTGGCCAGCCCCCGGCTCGACATCACCCTGCCCCCGCCCGACCAAAGTGCCGAGCCCACCCGCGTGCAACTGCGCAACGTGCAGGCCCGGCTGGACGGCTCGCTGGCGCAGGCCACCCTGGCGCTCGACGGCCAGGCGCAGATGGACGGCGTCCGCGCCGACCTGAGCACGCGGCTCAGCGGCGGCCTGGGCCCCCGCCCCACCGCCACCTCGCCCTGGCGCGCCGACGTGGCCACGCTGCGCCTGCAGGTGCAGGCGCCGGAGCGCCCCGGCCCCTGGGTTCTGCAGCTCGACCAGCCCCTGGCCCTGACCCTGCGCCAGCCCCCCGCCGCAGCCGCTGGCGCCACCCGCAGCACCCTGCAGGCCGCCGAAGGCCAGGCCACCCTCAGCGGCCCCCTGCCCGGCCGCGTGGCCTTGCGCTGGCAGCCCACGCAGCTGGGCGCCACGGCCGGCGGCGCGCTGCAACTGCAAACGCGTGGCACCCTCGCCCAGCTGCCGCTGGCCTGGGCCGACACCCTGGCAGGCAAGGGCCAACGCCTGGCCGACCTGGGCCTGGGCGGCAACCTGGAGTTGCAAGGCGAGTGGGACGTGCAACTGGCCGACACCCTGCGCGCCAGCGCGCGCCTGCAGCGCAGCAGCGGCGACCTGCGACTGAACACGGGCGACCGCAGCGCCACCACCACCCCGGCCACGCAGCGCAGCGGCCCTGACGGCACGCCCCTGCCCACCCCGGCCAGCGCCGACGGCCCCGGCACCTGGGCCGGTGTGCGCCAGGCGTCGGTGCAGCTCGATGCGCGGGGCGGCGACATCCGCGCCCGCATCGACTGGGACAGCGAACGCGCGGGCACCCTGCAGGCCGACGCCCGCACCACGCTGGCGCCCGGCAGCGCCTCTGCGCCGAATGGCTGGCATTGGTCACCTGATGCCCCCGTGGCCGCCCGCGTGCAGGCCCGCCTGCCCGACCTGGGCGTGTGGTCGGCCCTGGCACCGCCGGGCTGGCGCGTGCAAGGCACGCTCAACCTTGATGCCACCCTCTCGGGCACCCGCCGCCAGCCCCAGTGGCAAGGCACGCTGGGGGCCGACCAGCTTGCCGTGCGCTCGCTGGCCGATGGCGTGGACCTGCAGGGCGGCCGCCTGCGCGGCCTGCTGCGCGGCAACCGCCTCGACATCACCGAATTCACCCTGCACGGCGGCAGCGGCAGCAGCGCGCGCGTTGCGGGTTACAGCGGCAACCGCACCGCTGCACCGCGCGACGGCGGCCGCCTGCAGGGCAGCGGCAACATCACCTGGGAGCCGCCCGCAGACGGCGCCCCCGCCGGCTCCGGCCTTCGCATGCAGTTCGCGGCCGAGGCGCGCGCGCTGCAGGTGCAGGTGCGCGCCGACCGCCAGGCCAGCGTGTCGGGCACCCTGCGCGGTTCGCTGGCCGAGGGCCTGTTCACCCTGCGCGGCCAGCTCACGGTGGACCGCGCCACCCTGCTGCTGCCCGACGAAACCGCCCCCCGCCTGGGCACCGACGTGGTGGTGCGCTCGGCCGCGCGCGACGCCGCCGCGCAGCAGAATGCCCAGGCCGCCGCCCGCAGCGCCACCCGCGCACAAACGGCGCGAGCGCCCGACATTGCCGTCACCATCGACCTGGGCAGCGACTTCGCCCTGCAGGGCCAGGGCATCACCACCCGGCTCGAAGGCGTGCTGGACATCCGCAGCGCGGCCAGCGCCAGCGCGCCGCCGCGCGTCACCGGCGAGATCCGCACCGTGCAAGGCCGCTACCGCGCCTGGGGCCAGATGCTGGACGTGGAAACGGGCCTGATCCGCTTCAACGGCCCCTACAACAACCCCTCGCTCGACATCCTGGCGCTGCGCCCGCACATCAGCGTGCGCGCCGGCGTACAGGTGCAGGGCACGGCCCTGGCGCCACGCGTGCGGCTGTACTCCGAGCCTGACCTGCCCGACGCCGAAAAGCTCGCCTGGGTGGTGCTGGGCCGCAGCGCCGCCACCGGGGGCGCCGAAGCCGCCGTGCTGCAGCAGGCCGCCCTGGCCCTGCTGGGCGGCAAAGGCGACAGCGCCAGCACCCAGATCGCCAGCCGCCTGGGCCTGGACGAAATCGGCTTCAAAGGCCCCGGCACGGGCGAGGACGCCACCGGCGCCGCCCTCACCCTGGGCAAGCGCCTGTCCAAAGACCTGTACGTAACCTACGAGCGCAGCCTCTCGGGCACGCTGGGCACGCTCTACATCTTCTACGACCTCTCGCGCAACCTCACCCTGCGCGGCCAGACCGGCAGCACCAGCGCGGTGGATTTGATTCACACCCTGCGCTTCGACTGAGCCGCCACCGGCCGCCACACCGGTTTTGAAGTCAAATTGGCCGCTAGCCCTTGTCCATCAAGCGCAAACAGCTATCAAAACAGAAGCAAAAGAACACGTACAATCACGCCCTGCCGCTCCTCGTAGTTCAATGGATAGAACGAGTGCCTCCTAAGCGCTAGATACAGGTTCGATTCCTGTCGAGGGGACCAGGCACCTCAGCCGAGCAAGGCATCCAATGCCCTTGCGCCAAACGCTCCCAGGCGGCTTCCACGTGCGCAGGGCGCATCAGTTTTTTCTTGCGGGCATTCCACTGCTGCACGGCCGACAATGCCGCCTGTGGTGAATGCGCAGCGCCTTCTTGTTCAGCTACCCAGTGCACGGTGGACAGCAACTCCATGCCATAGGGAGACTGGAAACCCTCAATCAAACGCCCCAGCCGCTCCAGCCGCTCCATGAGCACGGCATCACCTTGCTCAGCCAAAAATGTGTCGGCCTCTGCCAAAGCGTCCTGGATAGGTGCGAGTTCGGAATCCACCGAGCCATCCCCCAGCCCCACTATGAAATGCCCCTCCATCCGCTGAAGCGCGTGGCGCAGTTGATCGGAGTATGGGCCGTAGAGGTGCTTTTCAAAGCGGAGTCCCAAATTCTGACCGGCCACCTGAAGGAAGTACCCTAGTTTCTGGACTTCTATCTTGGTCAGGCCATAGTCCAGATCGCGGTAGGTCTCGATGGACTTCAAAATCGCAGCGCGCCCTGCAGTCATCTTGGGGCGGTGGGTGCGCACCACCATGTCTTTGGCAGCAGGGGCTGCCCCAGGCTCAAACAGGCGCACCTCCACGTCGGGCAGATCAGCAAAGGCCGCTTCAATCAACGGCTTTACATCGCGCCAGTCCAGCCCGCCATTGCCGCAGCCCAAAGGCGGCACCGCCAACGACCGAATGCCCAGCGCCCGCACCTGCGCCACCAAGTCCATCAAACCGTCCTCAATGAACGACAACTGCGAGTTGCCCCGCCAATGGTCTTTGGTGGGAAAGTTGATGATGAAGTGCGGCTGGGCATACGCCCCGGCATCAAACACCATCATGCGGCCCGGCCGCACCTGGCCTGCCTTACAGGCGGCGTGGTAGGCCGCAAAGTTGGCGGGCCACTTGTTCTTGAACTGCAGCGCAATGCCCTTGCCCATGACACCCACGCAGTTGACCGTGTTGACTATGGCGTCAACATCGTCCTGCTTCAACAAATCGCCGTAAGTGGTGTAGATGGTCATGGTTACTGGCCCAAAAAGTACCAGTCGGTCTTTACTTCAGCCCGCAATGGTACCCCTGACGCATCCAAAATGGCCTGAACCGCCTGGGCCTGGGGGGCATTGCACACCCCTACGCGGGTGAATGCAGCCAGCGGAACCTGGCGATGAGCCAGGAACTCGGCCATGCGCAACTCCCTTCGCTGCACATACCGCTCGTTCTGGTGCTGGTTGTGGAAATACTTGCAAAACCCATCGAGGGTAGGTGGTTCGGTGAGCAAATCCCACGCGATGGCCTGGGCCAGTTGCGCCACATCGTTGTATGCCTTGCTGTAGGCCAGCGTGGCATTGCGGTCATAGAACACAAAAGGGGCGCCGCCCGCTGTCACCCTGTCCACCGTGGTTTCCAGGTGCACGATGTCTTGCTGCCGCAGATCGCAGCCCACCACCTGACCGTTGTGAATAGCGCTGAGCATGGGCGAACGCGGCGCAAAGTAGAACGGCACGTAGTCATGCACCGATCCACCGGGCGGCAATGTCACGGGCTTGGCAGCACGCGCCCTTTGCGCACCATCGTGGGCAATGTTCTGGTAGGCCACGCCCGCCGCCACACCCTGCGTTTTGGAGAGCAAGGCACCCGCACGGCACAGCGCAGGCAGATTGCCCATAGCGGTGATGTGGAACAAGCGAACGGGTTGCGGCATGGGCATGGCGGTTCAGGCAAAAGCCTCCTGTTGCACCAGCGCCTCGGCCAGCCGGGCCTGCACGGACTGACGTTCAGCCAGGCGCTGGCGCAGGTCGGCGCACAGGCGGCGCAGGGCGGTGACGCGGGTGACGATGCGGGATTGTTCAGCGAGTGGGGGCAAAGGCACAGGCAAAGCCAACACCACCTCACGCGATACGTTTTTCATTGAACTGCTTGTGCCGGACGCGTTTACGGCGTAGTGCTCACGCGCATAACTTGCGTTATTCGCCATGTTGAGGAATGAACGATTCATTTGACTGCTCACAGCCAGCCTGATGATTTTGTCGCTCAACATGAGCTTCGGTTCTGCTTGCTCCACAACAACAGAGCGCGCGACCAGTTCCGCTGTATTTGCCCTGGACAGCAAAAAATCGCCGTCGCGTACTTCGTACTCCGGTCTCGGAACCAAATCCGATGGCAACTCTTTGTTGGCATTGGCGTCGAACTCACCCCATGAAACGGCACTGACCTTCAGCACGCCCCACAAGCCGGGACGACGAGGAGAGCCGATGCAGGCGGGACTCCAACCGGCTTCGCTTGCGTTCACCACTGCGCCCATCCGCACCCACTCCCACCCCACCGGCAACTCAAACGGCTTATCCTCGTCGGTGACGGGCGGCAGGGGTTTGTCGCGTTTGATCTGTCCTGCCGCAATCAGCCGGTCTTTTTCAGCGCGAATGCGGGCCAGCAAAACGCTGGCGGGTTCGTCGATGGGGTCTTGGGGCACGAGCAGGCCGCGCACGGCCAGTTGCAGCAGGGTTTGCTCCAGGGCGTCGATGGCTTGGGGGCGGTCCAGCAACAGGTCAAAGTGCTGGGCCACGCGCTGCCAGTTTTCGGCCAGCTCGTCGGGCGTGGCGCTGGCGGTGAGCGTGCCCAGCAGGGTGCTGACCAGTTGGGCGTGTTGTGCGGCCTCCAGCCGGCCCTTGGCCTCCAGCGCATCGCACAGGCGCATGAGTTCTTCGACGCGGGTGACGATGCGGGATTGTTCGGGGAGGGGTGGAAGCGGAAACGGCTTGCCTTCAAAGTAGCTTCTGGGAAGCCGCTTCTGCCCTGCAGAGCCGGTCATGACGGCTTCACCGTCCTTGAGAAAGGCAGGTGTTTTCAGAAACAGCAGAACGTAACGGCGTTCGATGCCACCCAACGGACGAACGATGTGCAGTTCGGTCGTGCCAGCGCCAATGCCGTTACTCAGGTTCTGGAAAACCGTGGACTTCCCGTTTTCGAAGCATGGCGTGATCTTCGCGACGCCAACGTCACCTTCTGCAAATTGCGTGAAGCCGGATTTGATGTCTTTCCATGGTCGCGGCTCCGAAGCATGCGCCGCCGAGAACTCCACAGGAATAGAGCTCATCTGGACAAACGAGGCCAAGGTCTCATCCGGCGCATCGTTGCGCGGGTTGATAACGCCGATGGTTGCGAGGCTCGCCCACTCCCACCCCTGCGGCAGCTCAAACGGCTTTTCCTCCTCCCCAATCTCCGCCAGCGGCTTGTCTCGCTTGATCTTGCCCTCGGCCATCAGCCGGTCTTTCTCCGCCCGAATCTTCTGCAGCAACACGCTGGCTGGCTCATCGGCAGGGTCTTGCGGCACCAGCTTGCCCTGCACAGCCAGGGTCAAAATCAGCTCGCGCAGGCGCGCCACGCCGCCGGGGGCGGTGGCCAAGAGGTCTAAATTAGATAGCAGCATGCGCTTACTTCATAAGGGCTAGAGCCAGATTTGGCATAAAAAACGCTAATACTTTGTGCCACTATTGCTTGAGGGCCCGCAGTTCGGAGAGCGACGAGGATGTTTTCCAATGAGAAACGAATGTTTTTAAATTGAAAACATGTTGCGGCCCCCCACTGCTTCAAGACCGCACTTCGGCCAGCAGTTCCGGGTGGCGGTCCAGCACCTTCAGCAGCTTGACCAGCGCCAGCGGGGGCTTGGTTTTGCCGGTTTCGTAGCGCGAGAAAGCGTTGACGCCGCCGCCAAATATTTCGGCCGCCTCGCGTTGGTCGAGGGCGAGTTTTTTGCGCACCTCGGTGATGTAGCCGGGGGCGACGAAGGCGGCGTTGACCTGCTGGGTGAAGGCACGCATCTCGCGCATGACGCGTTCGGTCTCGGCCGGGTCGAGCAAGGATTCATCGCAGGCCGGGCAGAAGTCGCCCGTCACGGCAGGTATGACGGTGCTTTCGCCCTTGTAGGTGTAGGTTTCATCGCGGGTGTCGTGAATGAGTTCGGCTGCGCCGCAGACAGGACATTTCATGTCATAGCTCCTTGAAGGACACGATCAGCAGATCATCGACCACGGTCAACTTGAGATAGACCTCCCCCAGCGGCGAGCTGGTGCGGTACACGTCTTGCCAAATGGTGTGGTCGGCATGGGTGGTCATGCTTTTATAAAAGTCAGACGCCTGCAGCACCGAAATCACGGCCAGCATGCCTCGGAAGTCGATGCCCATGGCCTCTGCCCCGGTGCGCGCAGAACGCGTCACGCGAAAGTTGCCAGCTTGCAGCAGGGACTTGACGACGGTCAGCTTGCAATGCGGTGTGCTCTTTTCCATGAATTTTAACCTATTTGGTTATTTTCCATCCAAAGACTGCGCCAGGATGCCCTTGAGTTCGTCACGCAGGGCCTGGGCCTCGGCCTGCAGGCGGGCGTAGTCGGCCAGCAGCACGTCAGGGTCGTGGCTGGTCTGTTCGCCGATGTGGGGGTTTTTCTGGTCGAGGTTCCAGTTGGCGGCTTTGATCTGCTCGATGCTGACCCGCCAGGCGCGTTCGTTTTCCACGCGGGCGGCAAAGCCATCAGCCTCGGTGCCCCACCAGGCTTTCTCGGCGTCGAATTCTTCGATGCGGATGGGCTTGGTCTTGTTGTAGTTTTTGACGCCCGGCGGGTACGGGTGCTCGTAGTACCAGACATGTTGCGTGGGCTGACCCTTGGTGAAGAACAGCAGGTTGGTCTTGATGCCGGTGTAGGGCGCAAACACGCCATTGGGCAGGCGCACGATGGTGTGCAGGTTGCACTCTTGCAGCAGCTGCTCTTTGATGCGGCTTTTGACGCCTTCGCCAAACAGGGTGCCGTCGGGCAGCACCAGTGCGGCGCGGCCGTTGGTTTTGAGGATGTGCTTGATGAGCACCAGAAACAGGTCGGCCGTTTCTTTGGTGCGCACGTCGGCGGGGTAGCCTTGTTCGATGCCGGGTTCCTCGACCCCGCCAAAGGGCGGGTTGGTGAGCACCACGTCCACGCGGTCGGCCTGGGTGTAATCGCGCAGGGGGCGCGCCAGGGTGTTGTCGTGGAGGATGTTGCTGGGCACCTCGATGCCGTGCAGCAGCAGGTTGGTGACGCAGAGCATGTGGGGCATCTGCTTTTTCTCGACGCCGCGAATGCTGGTTTGCAAAACCGCCTCTTGCTCTGCGTTGTGCACCTGTTTGCGCAGGTGCTCGATGGCGCAGACGAGGAAGCCGCCGGTGCCGGTGGCGGGGTCGAGCACCACCTCGCCCAGCTGCGGGTTGACCATGTCCACCATGAACTGGGTGACGGCGCGGGGGGTGTAGAACTCGCCCGCGTTGCCTGCGCTTTGCAGGTCTTTGAGGATTTTTTCGTAGAGGTCGTTGAACTGATGGCGCTCGGCCTGGCGGTTGAAGTCGATGCCGTTCAGTTTGTTGACCACCTGGCGCAGCAGGTGGCCGCTTTTCATGTAGTTGTAGGCGTCTTCAAACACGCCGCGCACCACATAGCCACGCGGGTTGCGCACGGGGTCGGCGCTGAGGCTTTTGAGGGTGGCGAAGAGCTGGTTGTCGACAAAGTCGAGCAGCGCTTCGCCGGTCATGCCCTCGGGGTCGGCCGCCCAGGCACGCCAGCGCATGGCCTCGGGGATGGGGCTTTGGTAGTGGTCGCGCGTGAGTTCGAGCTCTTCTTCCAGCGCGTCAAACACCTTCAAAAACAGCAGCCAGGTGAGCTGGCTGATGCGCTGTGCGTCGCCATCGACACCAGAGTCCTGGCGCATGATGTCCTGGATGGATTTGATGACGGGGGTGAGGTTGGACATGGGGTGAAGAATTTAGATAAAAACAGGCTCTAGCGCTTATGGGGAAAGCGCCAGCAGCTATTATTTTTGAATTGATACTGACTCTTTTGAAGAGAGCTTCGCAGGCAGGAGGCGATCGCGGTAGAGCTGCCCCTGGGCGCGGCAGTCTGCGAGTTGTTCTTTGAAGCTGCCGCGGTAGCCCGGCCCCAGCCAAGCGAGGAAACGCACCAGCCCATCGCTGACGACCTGCCCTTGATACACCAGCAGACCGCATGAGATAACGGCGCCGCTGCTGCCAAACATTTCCTTGAGCGGCGTCGTCAATGCCTTGATGGCGTAAGCCGCTTTCACATCACTGGCCTCCAGAAGCTGACTGTGTGTGGCGGTATCGCTGACGTAGATCCAGTTGTTCACGCGCAGCGTGTGCACGGCTTGCAGCACATCGTCCGCACAGCGGCGGCCTTGGTCCTGCAGGTGTGCCAGCGCTGGCTGCAAAAGTGCAGGATCGGCATGCAGGGCATCGCGCGCCGCGGCCAGCTGCGTCACCACGTTCGCTTTGGGTTTGGTGATGGGGATGGATTCGAGCAGATTTTGGTAATGGGCAATGAAGTGCCGTGCCGCGGTGGGGTCAATGCATTTTTTGTGTGTCATCAGCGGTGCGGATGCTTTCCGGTCAAGGCGTATCGGTGTCCGAATTTCTGCGTGCGGTGCTCATGCCGATGGTGCATACAGCTCGCGCTCCAGCGTTTGCAGGGCAGCCAGGTATTGCGGGCGGCCGCCAAAGCTGCGCACCAGCTCCACGGGGCTGCCCAAGTCGGTGAACGGCTGCAGCTTGAAGACCTCGTTGCTCTCTATGGTGGTAATGCCTTCGTCGGCGTATTTGTCGAGCAATGCCTCCAGCACCTTGCGGGCCACGGGGCCGTATTGGGTGAAGACGTTGCGCTTTTGCACGCGGCGGGCGCGCTCGCGGCGGGTGAGCGGGGGCTGGTCGTAGGCGACGTGCAGCAGCAGATCGAACGGGTCGAGGTCCACCATGCCTGTGTGTGCCACCTCGTCGGCCAGGGCTTCGAGCAGCACGCCCTGCCCTTCCAGCTCTTGCAACAGTGCGGCCTTGCGGTCGGCCTGTTGCCAGGCTTGCAGGAACTGGTCGAGCGAGTCGTATTTTTTCAGCAGGTTGATGCGGGTGTAGTCGCGCAGGCTTTCGGTAATGAGCTTGCCCTGGGCGTTGAGGTACTGCACGCGCTCGCGGGCAATCATCACGGTGACGTTGTTGCCGAGGATGTATTTTTTGGGGCCGTCTGTGGGGCTGCCGCCCGCGAAAGGCCCCAAGGGTTCTGGCGCGCCGCCAGGCTGGCCAGAGTCGCCCGGAATGCCGCCGGGCACTACCGGTTCAGGCGGCGCCACGGGCTCGCCGCTGCCGGGTTCGTAGATTTGCACGGGCTCGCCATCAAAGTCCTTGTCGGCAAACAGTTCGGTGGCGCGCTTGAAGTCGAGGATGGTGAACCAGGTTTTGCCCAGGTCTTCGCGCAGGCGGGTGCCCCGGCCAATGATCTGCTTGAACAGCGTCATGGACTTGATGCCCTGGTCCAGCACGATGAGCTTGCAAGTCTGGGCGTCCACCCCCGTGCTCATGAGCTTGGAGGTGGTGGCGATGACGGGGTAGGTTTTCTCGGGGTCGATGAAGTTGTCGAGCTCCAGCTTGCCTTCGGTGTTGTCGCCGGTGATCTGCACCACGTATTTGGGCTGGGTGGCGCACAGATCCTGGTTGGCGTTGGCGAGCGCCTGGCGCATGCGGGCGGCGTGGTCGATGTCTTCGCAAAACACGATGGTCTTGGCGTAGCGGTCGGTGGCCTTGAGGTATTCGGTGATCTTGGCGGCCACGGCCACGTCGCGCTGCTCCAGCACGAGCTTGCGGTTCATGTCGGCGCCGGTGTAGATGCGGTCTTCGATGGCGTGGCCGTGCTTGTCGGTCATGCCCGCCGTGGGGCGCCAGCCAAAGGTGTCTTTGTCCAGATCGACGCGGATGACTTTGTACGGTGCCAGGTAGCCGTCTTCAATGCCTTGTTTGAGGCTGTAGGTGTAGACGGGCTCGCCGAAGTAGTCGGTGTTGGAAACGTCTTTGGTTTCCTTGGGCGTGGCCGTGAGGCCGATCTGTGTGGCGCTGGAAAAGTAGGTGAGGATGTCGCGCCAGGCGGAGTCTTCGGCCGCGCTGCCCCGGTGGCATTCGTCCACCACGATGAGGTCGAAAAAGTCGGGGCTGAACTGCTTGTAGATGTTGCGCTCTTCCTCGGTGCCGGTGACGGCCTGGTAGAGCGAGAGGTAAATCTCGAAGGCTGTGTCCACCTTTTTGGTGGTTTTGTTCACGGCCAGCGGCAGTTGCTCGACTTCGGTCTGACCCTGTGCGTTGATGCGCTCGACGCCCTTGCCGTTGGGGCTGAGCTTGGCCATGGCGCCCTTGAAGGGGCGAAAGTCGTTGACCATGGTCTGGTCGATGAGGATGTTGCGATCGGCCAGGAACAGGATGCGCTTTTTGGCGCCGCTCTTCCACAGGCGCCAGATGATCTGGAAGGCGGTGTAGGTTTTGCCGGTGCCGGTGGCCATGACCAGGAGCACGCGGTTTTGCCCGGCGGCGATGGCCTCGACCGCGCGGTTCACGGCGCCCAGCTGGTAGTAGCGCGGGGTTTTGTGGGGGGCGTAGTCAAACCCGGCGACGCGGCTTTCTTCGGCGGTCCAGCCCTTCCAGGCGCAGTAGCGGCGCCACAGCTCTTGCGGCGAGGGGAATTCTTCGAGGGTGAGGTTCTGCTCCAGCACGCCGGTGGCCAGGGTGGCGTCGCGGAACACAAAGCCGTCGCCGTTGCTGGAGAAGCTGAAGGGCACATCGAGCAGTTGGGCGTAGTTCAGCGCCTGACCCATGCCTGCGCCAACGGCGTGCTGGCTGTCTTTGGCCTCAACGACCGCCAGCGGAATGTTGGCTTTGTAGAACAGCGCGTAGTCGGCGCGCAGCACCGTGCTCTTGTCGCGATAGGCCTTGCTGCCACGCACCACGACCCGCCCTGCACGCAGGGGGTACTCCCGAAAAATCTGGTCCAGACCGTTCCACCCGGCTTGCTCCATGGCCGGGCGGATGAATTTGTCGCAGATGTCGCTTTCGGAGAGGTGGGTCTTGTCCATGCAGTGGGCGGTTGGCCGGACTGCGTGGGTAGCGCCGGGCAAGGTGGGTGGTCCAAGCCGTTGATTATTGGGCATGGCGCGGCCCCGTCAAGAAGATCGGGGCGCGATGGCTGCCACACCATGTGGTGTATGCCCTGGGTAGTGGGTGCCAGGCACAAAAAACCCGCAGGCTCTGCAAGCAGAGTGCTGCGGGTTGATGGGGAGTGTCTGGTGCCGATTGTCGGGATTGAACTGACGACCTACCGCTTACAAGGCGGTTGCTCTACCACTGAGCTAAATCGGCGAAGCGCATATTCTACTAGCGAAGCAGGCCGGTTTGCACCGGCCCTGCGCCCTACTTGACGCGCTTGAGTGCAGGGCGCGAGGCACCGGCCGGGGTGGGCGGGCGCGGGTCGTCACCCTCACCTTCCGGGCCGGGACCGGTGGGCACAAGTTGCACCACGCGGCTGTCATCGGTGGTGTCGGCATCCTGCACGCCGTCGGCCGCATCTGGAGCGGAGGCATCGTCGTCCAGGGCTGACAGCAAATCCACCGGTGGCGGGAAGGCCATACCCTGGCCGTTTTCACGGGCGTAAATGGCGATCACACGGCCCACGGGCACCATGATGTCGCGCGGTTTGCCGCCAAAGCGGGCCTTGAACTCGATGTAGTCGTTGCCCAGCTGCAGGCTGCTGGTGGCGTCGAAACCAACGTTCAGCACGATTTCGCCGTCGTTCACGTATTCACGCGGGACCTGAACGGAGTCGTCCACGCGCACCGCGATGTACGGCGTGAAGCCGTTGTCGGTGCACCATTCGTGCAGGGCACGGATGAGGTAGGGGCGTGTGGAGGTGGATTCCTGGACGGTCATGGGCCGGCGTGCGTGAAGGAGGGGAAACGGCGCTTACTTGCGCATAACCTTTTCGGAGGGCGTGAGCGCCTCGATGTAGGCGGGGCGCGAGAAGATGCGCTCGGCGTACTTCAGCAGGGGCGCGGCGTTCTTGCTCAGGTCGATGCCGTAGTAGTCCAGGCGCCACAGCAATGGGGCAATGGCCACGTCGAGCATGGAGAAGTTGTCGCCCAGCATGTACTTGTTCTTGAGGAACACCGGGGCGAGCTGGGTCAGGCGGTCGCGGATGTGGGCGCGGGCCTTTTCCAGGGCCTTCTCGTTGCCCTTGGTGGCACGCGATTCAAGCGTGTTCACGTGCACGAACAGTTCCTTCTCGAAGTTGAGCAGGAACAGGCGCACGCGGGCGCGGTCGACCGGGTCGCCGGGCATGAGCTGCGGGTGCGGGAAGCGCTCGTCGATGTACTCGTTGATGATGTTCGACTCGTACAGGATGAGGTCGCGCTCGACCAGGATCGGAACCTGGCCGTAGGGGTTCATCACGCTGATGTCTTCGGGCTTGTTGTAGAGGTCCACGTCACGGATCTCGAAGTCCATGCCTTTCTCGAACAACACGAAACGGCAGCGGTGGGAAAAGGGGCAGGTTGTACCCGAGTAAAGCACCATCATGGCTAGAGACTCCTAAAAACCAAAAGAGTGGAACGCAGGGATGCGTCCA
>JANJVG010000046.1 GCA_024710165.1 Burkholderiaceae bacterium | reverse complement strand
ACAACCGTCCTCGGCAGACGCTTGGCTGGGATTCCCCCTATCAGGCTTTCCAGCGATTCATGGCGGCTATCGCCGAGAAGAACTCCGCTACCATTCATTGAATATCAACCAGCGGTGTTGCACTTCAGATTTGAGACCGCCAGTGCATTGATCAGCTGGAGAAAGATAAGAGGCCTCAGCAGCTGCGTCCTTAGGTGTCGCATCCCGGACGATCATAGGGTCGCTTGTGGAACAGGTGAGGGTGCTCCTGGTACCAGTGCTTCATGGCCTGCATAGGCGTCTTGCTGCCCAGCGCTGACTGCGGCAACTGGTGGTTGTACAAGGCCACATAGCGCAGCAAGGTCTGCTCCATGTCCTCACGGCTGTTGAACCGGTGGGTCTTGAGCACATCGGCAATGCGGCCATTGAACCGCTCCACCATGCCGTTGGTTCTCGGAGTCCTGGGCTTGGTCAACCGGTGCTCTATGCCCAGTTCCTGGCACAACTGGTCGAACTCATGGTTGCCGCTGGCCTGGCGCTCTCTGCTGGCAAACAGGCGGTCGGTGAACTCCTTGCCGTTGTCGGTCAGCAGCTTGGTGATTCTGATCGGACACCACCTTCAAGCTTTTCAATAAAGACCTTGCCGCCTGTGACGGTGTGAGCGGCCAGGATGATGCGCACTTTGGCGTTCAAGTAGCCGGGTTTTTAACGGCGGTGTCTGTCCAACTCTGTGTCGGCAACTTGAGGCCGTTGGCGATAAGTTGCCTCTTTGCCTGCTTGGATGCTTGCTTGAGAGCTTCTTCCACCCGGTCTTGCATGGATGCAGCGGGCTTGCTGGGGGCGGCGCGTTCTACTACTGCCCGAGTCGTTGAAGATTCAGCCATTTGTCCAGGTCCTCTACGTAAGTGCGGTGTGCAGTGCCGCGTGCGATGGATGTTAGCGCGCCGGTTGCGTTATTCAGTACGCGCCAGTGGTCTGCCAAGGGTAAATACAGGGCAAACAGGTTGTGCAGGCTGCGCTGAAAGCGGCGGGCAATGTCGTCGTGCGGGATGTTGTGCCCGCCCAGTTTGACGCGTAGCGCGACGCGCTGGGTAGCCAGCTCTGCACTGGGCAAGGCCACGTAATAGATATGCACTTGGTAGCCCTGCGCTTTGCAGCGGGCTAGAAACAGCGCGAACGTGCGGCTGGACAGCGTGGATTCAAAGGCAAAGCTGACTTTGGCGGCAGCCAGGGTGCGCAGGCGCTGCAGCATGATGCGCCCCGCCTCAAACGCTACCGTTTCAGGGGCGTAGGCTGAGAGGCCTGCCGCAATCTGGTCTGCGTTCACAAACTCCAAAATGCCCAATGCGTCTTTGAGCAAATAGGGCGCCGCAGTGGATTTGCCCGCGCCATTGGGCCCGGCAATCACCACCACGGTGGGGTGTTTGGGCTTGGGTGCGCGGGCGAGCATGCTTACTTGCCCCAAGAATCCTTCAACCCCACCGCCAAGTTAAACACCGGCTTCCCCGCCGCGTGATCCACCCGATCCGCCACAAAGTATCCATGCCGCTCAAACTGAAACTTGTCGTCCGGCTTGGCGTTGGCCAATGACGGCTCCACGATGGCGGTCACCACCTTCAGGCTGTTCGGGTTCAGGCTCTCGATAAAGTCTTTGCCGCCCGCGTCGGGCTGGGCGTCGAGGAAGAGGCGGTCGTACATGCGCACTTCGGCGCTCACGCCGTCGGCCACGCCCACCCAGGTGATGGCGGCCTTCACCTTCACGCTGTCGGCGCCGGGCGTGCCGCTCTTGGTGTCGGGCACCACGGTGGCCAGCACTTCGGTGATGTTGCCGTCGGCGTCTTTGGTGCAGCCAGTGCACTCAATCACATAGCCGCCTTTCAGACGCACCTTGTTGCCGGGGAAGAGGCGCTTGTAGCCCTTGGGGGGCACTTCTTCAAAGTCTTCGCGTTCGATCCACACTTCCTTGCCGATGGTGAAGTGGCGCACGGGGCTTTCCGTTCCCTCTGGTGGGTGGGGCAGGGCGGGCAGGCTGCAGGGCTCCAGGTGGCCGGCGCCCATCACTTCGTCCCAGTTGGTGAGCACGAGCTTGACGGGATTGATGACGGCCATGCCCCGGTGGGCCTTGGCCTCCAGGTCTTCGCGCAGGCAGCCTTCGAGGGTGCCGTAGTCGATCCAGCTGTCGCTCTTGGTCACGCCGATGCGTTCGGCAAACATCTGCAGCGCGGCGGGGGTGTAGCCCCGGCGGCGCAGGCCCACGATGGTGGGCATGCGGGGGTCGTCCCAGCCGCTCACCTTGTGGTCGTACACCAGTTGGGCCAGCTTACGCTTGCTGGTGATGACGTAGGTGAGGTTGAGGCGGGCAAACTCATACTGGCGCGGCGCGGGGGCGGCGAGCAGGCCGCCCTCAATCAGGCGCTCCATCAGCCAGTCGTAGAAGGGGCGTTGGTCTTCAAATTCCAGCGTGCAGATGCTGTGGGTGATCTGCTCCAGCGCGTCCTCGATGGGGTGCGCGAAGGTGTACATGGGGTAGATGCACCATTTGTCGCCCGTGTGGTGGTGCGTGGCGCGGCGGATGCGGTAGATGGCCGGGTCGCGCATGTTGATGTTGGGGCTGGCCATGTCGATCTTGGCGCGCAGCACCATGCTGCCGTCCTCGTGCCGGCCGTCGCGCATTTCGCGGAAGCGCGCCAGGTTCTCGGCGGGGGTGCGGCTGCGGTAGGGGCTGTCCACGCCGGGCTTGCCGAAGTCGCCACGGTTCACGCGCATCTGCTCGGCGGTTTGCTCGTCCACATAGGCGTGGCCGGCTTCGATCAGGTATTCGGCCGCGCGGTACATGAAGTCGAAGTAGTCGCTGGCCTGGTAGGGCTGGTCGTTGCCGGGCTGGGCCCAGTCGAAGCCGAGCCATTTCACGGCGTCGATGATGCTGTTGACGTACTCCTGGTCTTCCTTCTCGGGGTTGGTGTCGTCAAAGCGCAGGTGGCACACGCCGCCGTAGTCGCGCGCCAGGCCGAAGTTCAGGCAGATGCTCTTGGCGTGGCCCACGTGCAGGTAGCCGTTGGGCTCGGGCGGGAAGCGGGTGCGGATCTTGGCGGGGTCGGGCTGGCCGGCCGCATGGTGCGCGGCGTCGCCGGGGCTGCCGGCCCAGCGGCGGTTGGCGTAGGTGCCTTTTTCGAGGTCGTTCTCGATGATCTGGCGCAGGAAGTTGCTGGGTTTGGCGGCTTCTTGGGCCGCAGCGGCGGCTGCGGCGGGGGTGTTGGCGGGGGTGGGGGTGCTCATGCGGGCATTTTAGGCGGCGGTTTCGTGAAGCTTTACGCACGGAAACAAGCGCATGTACGTCCGGAAACAATATCGGGCGGTTTTCATGCCATCCTAATCACCACCTCGTGCGTTATGCACCTATGAGAAAGCTTGGCAGTGTGTCAGGCGCCCCTCGCAAAGGAGATTTTCATGACCAAAACCCGTTCTATCCAGTCCCTGCTTGCCGCAGCCGGTGTGGCAGTGGCCCTTCTGGCTGGTGCCGGTGCCGCCCAGGCGCGCGATGTCAACTGGTCGGTGGGCTTGAGTTCGCCGGGCGTGGTGGTGGGGGTGAGCAATGGCTACCCCATGTATGTGGCGCCGCCACCCGTGTATGTGGCCCCGCGCCCGGTGTATTACGCGCCAGCCCCGGTGTATTACTCTGCGCCCCCGGCTTACTATGCGCCGCCCCCCGCCTATTACTACCGCGACCGTGACCGTGGCCATCGCCACCACCGTCACAACAGGCATGACCGGCACGACCGGTATGACCGCTGGGATCGTCGCTGACTCTCGGCCAGCCTATGAAGGTGCTCAAGGCGGCCTGCGGGCCGCCTTTGTCTTGCGCGCCGCATAATCCTGCGTTCTGGCCTGCTGGCGTTGCTGCCCGGCGGGCGCAACGCCTGGAGAGCCCCCCGTGAAAACCGTTTTCGTCCTCAATGGCCCCAACCTGAACCTGCTGGGCACGCGCGAGCCCGCCGTGTACGGCGCGCAAACGCTGGCCGACGTGGAGCAGCTTTGCGCCGCCGCCTGCGCGCGCCACGGCTTTGCGCTGCGCTTTCACCAAAGCAACCACGAGGGCGCGCTGATCGACTGGATCCACGAAGCCGGGCGCCTGCAGGCTGCGGGCACGCTGGCGGGCCTGGTGCTCAATGCAGGTGCCTACACGCACACCAGCGTGGCGCTGGCGGACGCCGTCAAGGGCACGGGCGTGACGCTGATCGAGCTGCACATCAGCAACGTGCATGCGCGCGAGGCGTTTCGCCACCATTCCTACCTGTCGGCTGTGGCGCGGGCCGTGATGTGCGGCTTTGGCGTGGCGGGCTACGGGCTGGCCATCGACGCGCTGGCGCAGATGCAGCCTTGAGCCGCAGCATGGGCCGGGCGCGATGATGACTGCGGCGCTGCCCGAAATCACCGAGGACGAGGTTGAGATCACCGCCATGCGCGCCCAGGGCGCGGGCGGGCAAAACGTCAACAAGGTGTCGAGCGCGGTGCACCTGCGCTTCGACATCGGCGCCTCGGCGCTGCCCATCGACGTGAAGGCGCGCCTGCTGGCGCTGCGCGACAGCCGCATCACGCAGGAGGGCGTGGTGGTCATCAAGGCCCAGCAATACCGCAGCCAGGAGCAGAACCGCGCCGACGCGCTGGCGCGGCTCAATGCGCTGGTGCAAAGCGTGGCAAAGGCGCCGCTGGTGCGGCGGCCCACCAAGCCCACTTACGGATCAAAACAGCGGCGGCTGGAGTCCAAAAGCCAGCGCGGGCAGACCAAGGCCCTGCGCGGCAGGGTGCAAGAGTAAAAAATTGTCGCTTGCTGCCGGATGATGGGGGCTCAATTGGTGCTGATTCTGGGACGAACCATCTCCTGCTAGGGGCTTTATGCACGACCTGATAGCTCCTACAGTGAAGCTTACAAGGAGACCTGTCATGAATGCTTCCGCCAACCTCCCCTCCACCCCCGCCCAGGGCACCGTGCCCGCGCTTTTCGTGTCGCACGGCGCGCCGCTGTTCGCCGTGGATGCGGGCGAAACCGGCCCCGCGCTCACCCGCTGGGGGCAGGCGTTGCGCGCACAGTTTCCGGGCCTGCGCGGCGTGGTTGTCATGTCGCCGCACTGGATGGCACACGGCGTGCGCGTGATGACGGGCGCGCAGCCCGCCACCTGGCACGACTTTGGCGGCTTTCCCTCCGCGTTGTATGCACTGCAATACCCCGCACCGGGGGCACCCGCGCTGGCGCAGGAGGTACTGGCGCTGCTGCAGGCCGCGGGCGTGGCGGCGCAGGGCGATGCAGAGCGCCCGTTTGACCACGGCGCCTGGGTGCCGTTGATGCACCTGTTTCCGCAGGCCGACCTGCCCGTGGTGCAGGTGGCGCTGCCCGTGGGCGCGGGGCCTCAGGACGTATATGCGCTGGGCGCGGCACTGCGCAGCCTGCGCAGCCAGGGGGTGCTGGTGGTGGGCTCGGGCAGCATGACGCACAACCTGGCCGAATTTTTTGGCGGGGCGCGCGAGCCTGCGCCCTATGTGCTGGCGTTCAGCCGCTGGATCGAGGCGGCCCTGGAGCGCGGCGACCTGCCCGCGCTGCTGGCCTACCGCGAGCAGGCGCCGCATGCCGAACGCGCCCACCCGACGGATGACCACTTTCTGCCGCTGTTCTTTGCCCTCGGGGCGGCGGGCGATGACCTGAACGCCCGGTACCTCAGCCGCGAGGTGATGTACGGCATGCTGGCCATGGATGCCTTCGCTCTGCAGCCCACAGCCTAGGCTGCCGGTGGCAGAATCGCCCCACACCATCTTGAAAGGGGCTTGCCATGCTTGAACTGCCGCTCACCTTTGTGCAGCGCCCTGCCGCATCCACCACGCCCAGGCCCTGGCTGCTGGTGCTGATGCATGGTGTGGGCAGCAACGAGCAAGACCTGTTCGCCCTGTCGCCCCAGATTTCCGAGCGCTTTTATGTGCTGTGCCTGCGTGCGCCGCACCGCATGGGGCCGGGGTCTTTTGCGTGGTTTGACTTTTCCATCGAACCCGGCGGTGCCCGCAGCATCAATGAGTCGCAAGAGGCCGCCAGCCGTACGCTGGTGGCGCAGACGGTCGAGTCTGCCGCGCAGCAGCTGGGCATTCCGCCCGAGCGGGTGGTGGTGGGCGGCTTCAGCCAGGGCGGCGCCATGGCTTTGTCCATGCTGCTCACCCGCCCCGAGCTGATGGGCGCTGCCGTGGTGTGGCACGGCCGGCTGGTGCCGCAGGTGTTGCCGCACGCGGCTGCGGCCGATGCCTTGCACGGGCGCAAGCTGTGGGTGAGCCACGGCACGCACGACGACGTGATTCCGGTGGCCAGTGCGCAGGCCATCTGCCACCACTTCGAGACCTTGCCGGTGCCGGTGACCTACCGCGAGTTTCCGAGCGCGCACGAAATCCGCCCCTCGGAGCTGGCGGCCACGGTGGCGTGGCTCGAAGCCCTGTCCACCACGCCCACGGCGTTTTGACAACCCTCCATCCGGCAGTTGGAGGTGCCCAGCAGCGCCGCCATCGGTGCGCCAGGCAAGGCGCGACGACGCAGCGCACTTCTGTGCGCAAGGAGGAACAACGCCGCATGGCGTGCCGAGAGCGGTTGCTGCTGGGTGCCTAGCGTTGTTCAGTGCCTGGGTGAGCTCTATCGCAGCCGTCAAGGCCAGTTTTCATGCGGTTGACGAGAAGATGGCAAGCGGTCAACTGCGGGATGGGGGGTTAACGGTCAACGGGCAGCGCCACCGTGCGCTTGACCTCCTTGAGCGAAAAGCTGGTGGAAATTTCGCGCACTCCCGGCAGGCTGCGGATGCGGGTGCGCACGAATTCGGCGAAGAACTCCAGGTCGGGCGCCACCAGTTCGAGCTGGTAGTCGTACCGGCCCGAGAGGTTGTGGCACGACAGCACCTGCGGCAGCGCCAGCACCTCGCGCTCGAAGGCGGCCGTGATCTCGGCCGTGTGGTTGTGCAGGCCAATCTGCACAAAGCCCAGCACGCCATAGCCTGCGCGGTGCCGGTCCAGGTGGGCGTGGTAGCCGCTGATCAGGCCTGCTTCCTCCAGTTGCCGCACGCGGCGCCAGCAGGGCGAGGGTGAGAGCGACACCTGCTCGGCCAGTTCACCCACGGTGGCGCGGCCATTCTTTTGCAGGGCATCGAGCAGCGCACGGTCCACAGCATCCAGGGAGGGAAGGAGGGTGGGCATAAATTTCCTGATTATTGAAATATTGGGGTAATTATTTCCAATGTTCTGGATTTTTACTGCACAAATGGCGAAATATTTCCCCTGGCCCTGGCAAACAATTTGGGGTATTCCAACACCACCCGGAGACCTCACCATGGGCAAGGCACACGACAGCACCGGCGGCTTCAGCACCCGCGCCATCCACTTCGGCTACGACCCGGCCGAGCACCAGGGCGCGCTGGTGCCGCCCATCCACACCTCGGCCACGTTTGCGTTCCCCGATGTGGGCTATGGTGCCCGGTGCTTCACGGGGGAGGAAAACGGCTATTTCTACACCCGCATCGCCAACCCCACGCTGGCGCTGCTCGAAGGGCGGCTGGCCAGCCTGGAGCAGGGCGCGGGTGCGGTGGTGTTCGGCTCGGGCATGGGGGCCATCACGGCCACGCTGTGGTCGATGCTGGAGCCCGGCGACGAGGTGCTGGCCGACCTCACGCTGTACGGCTGCACCTTCTCGTTCCTGCACCATGGCCTGGGGCGCTTTGGCGTCACGGTGCGCCATGTGGACATGACCGACCCGGCCAATGTGGCCGCCGCGCTGAGCGACAAGACGCGCGTGGTCTACCTCGAAACCCCGGCCAACCCCAACATGCGCCTGGTGGACATTGCCGCCGTGGCTGCGCTGGCCCACGCGCAGGGCGCCAAGGTGGTGGTGGACAACACCTACTGCACGCCCTACCTGCAGCAGCCGCTGCTGCTGGGCGCCGATGTGAGCGTGCACTCCATGACCAAGTACCTCGGCGGCCATGGCGACCTGACGGCCGGTGCCGCCATCTTCGCCGACGCCGAACTGGCCCAGCGCGTGCGCCTGTACGGCCTCAAGGACATGACGGGCGCCGTGATGTCGGCGCAGGACGCGCACCTGGTGATGCGCGGCCTCAAGACCCTGGCGCTGCGCATGGACCGCCACTGCCAGAGTGCGCAGACGGTGGCCGAGTTTCTGGCTGCGCACCCGGCCACGGCGGTGGTGCACTACCCGGGCCTGGCCAGCTTCCCACAGCACGCGCTGGCGAAGCAGCAGATGCGCCAGATGGGCGGCATGATCGCCTTCGAGCTGCACGGCGGCCTGC
>JANJVG010000004.1 GCA_024710165.1 Burkholderiaceae bacterium | reverse complement strand
CGGTGGTCCTCGATCATCTTGACCACTTCGGCGTTCGGGATGGCGTCGCGCTTGCCGGGCACGTAGTCGTACCAGCCCGCACCGGTCTTCTGGCCGAAACGGCCCTTCTCGCACAGCAGGTCAGCGGTCTTGCTGTACTTCATGTCGGGCTTCTCGGTGTAGCGGCGCTTGCGGATGGCCCAGCCGATGTCGTTGCCCGCCAGGTCGCCCATGCGGAACGGGCCCATGGCCATGCCGAATTTTTCCATCGCCTTGTCCACCTGCTCGGGCGTGCAGCCTTCGTCGAGCAGGAAGCCGCCCTGGCGGCCGTATTGCTCGATCATGCGGTTGCCGATGAAGCCATCACACACGCCGGAGACCACGGCGGTCTTCTTGATCTTCTTGGCGATCGCCATCACGGTGGCGAGCACGTCCTTGGCGGTGGCATCGCCGCGCACCACTTCGAGCAGCTTCATCACGTTGGCGGGGCTGAAGAAGTGCAGGCCCACCACGTCCTGCGGGCGCTTCGTGAAGTGGGCAATCTTGTTCACGTCCAGCGTGGAGGTGTTGGAGGCCAGGATGGCGCCGGGCTTCATCACGCGGTCGAGTTCCTTGAACACGGCTTCCTTGACGCCGATTTCTTCAAACACGGCCTCGATCACGAGGTCGGCGTCCCGGAGGTCGTCGTAGCTCAGCGTGGTGCTCAGCAGCGCCATACGCTGCTCGTACTTGTCCTGCTTGAGCTTTTTCTTGGCCACCTGGGCTTCGTAGTTCTTGCGGATGGTGGCGATGCCACGGTCCAGCGCCTCCTGCTTCATCTCCAGCATCTTCACGGGGATGCCGGCATTCAGGAAGTTCATGGCGATGCCGCCACCCATGGTGCCGGCGCCGATCACGGCCACGGCCTTGATGTCGCGCTTGGGGGTGTCGGAGGGCACGTCGGGGATCTTGCTCGCGGCACGCTCGGCCAGGAACAGGTGGCGCAGCGAGCGCGACTCGGCCGTCCACATGAGGTTGATGAAGATGTCGCGCTCGGTGGCCAGGCCATCGGCAAACCTCTTCTTGGTGGCGGCCTCGACAGCGTCCACACACTTGGCGGGCGCCGGGAAATTCTTGGCCATGCCCTTGACCATGTTGCGGGCGAACTGGAAGTACGCATCGCCCTCGGGGTGCTTGCACGGCAGGTTGCGCACCAGCGGCATCGGGCGCACATCGGCCACGCTCTGCGCAAAGGCCAGGGCCTCGGCGGCCAGCACCTCGGGCGAGGCCACCAGCTTGTCGAACAGCTTCTGGCCGGGCAGCATGGCGAGCATCTCGCTCTTGATGGCTTCGCCGCTCACGATCATGTTCAGGGCGGGCTCGACGCCAATCACGCGCGGCAGGCGCTGCGTGCCGCCAGCGCCGGGCAGGATGCCCAGCTTGACTTCAGGCAGGGCCACGCTGCAGCCGGGGGCGGCCACGCGGTAGTGGCAGCCCAGGGCCAGCTCCAGGCCGCCGCCCATCACCACGCTGTGGATGGCCGCGACGACGGGCTTGTCCGAGTTTTCCAGGGCCGCGATGACCGAATTGAGGTTGGGCTCCTGCATGGCACGGTCGGTGCCGAATTCCTTGATGTCGGCACCGCCGGAGAACGCGCCCCCGGCACCGGTGATGACGATGGCCTTGACGGCAGCGTCGGCATTGGCCTGGTTCAGGCCTTGGACGATGCCCTGGCGGGTGGACAGGCCCAGTCCGTTCACAGGCGGGTTGGCCAGCGTGATCACGGCAACGGAGCCGTGGACTTTGTATTCAGCGGTCATGCTGTTGTTCCTTGGAAAGTAGAAAACGAACGGTCGTGCGATTTTGATTGTAGAGACTTATGCCCGCTTTGCGAGCAGAGCCTTGTCTCACCTGGGACAAAGCGGCCGGAGAGCGCTTCGCACGCCGGCGCGCTGTGCCCTCCGGCCCGGGCTGGATCAGACCTCCAGCCACTCCTTGCGCACATAGCTGTTGGCGCGCAATTCGTCCGGAGTGCCCTGAAACACGATGCTGCCGTGCCCCATGACGAGCGCGCGGTCAGAAATGTCCATGGCGATGGTGAGCTTCTGCTCGATCAGCAGCACGGACACACCGCGATCCTTGATCTTTTTCAGGTACTCACCCACGAGTTCAACAATTTTCGGGGCCAATCCCTCGGTGGGCTCGTCAATCATGATGAGATCGGGGTCGCCCATGAGGGTGCGGCACAGGGTGAGCATCTGCTGCTCGCCGCCCGACATCACGCCCGCCTCGATGTTGCGGCGTTCGTGCAGACGCGGAAACATGGCATACATATCGTCAAACGACCAGCGGCTGCCCCGGCCAGCGCCCTTCTGGCCGAGCAGCAGGTTCTGGTGCACCGTGAGGTTGGGAAACACATCACGGCTTTCGGGCACGTAGCCCAGGCCCAGGTGGGCAATTTCGTAGGCTTTTTTGCCGCTGAGGTTCTGGCCCTTCCATTGCACCGTACCTTCCCAATCTACCAGGCCCATGATGGCCTTGGCCGTGGTGGAGCGGCCCGAACCGTTGCGACCCAGCAGGGCAACAATCTCGCCCGGCTGCACATCAAAGGCCACGCCATGCAGCACATGGCTTTTGCCGTAGTAGGCGTGAAGATTCTCAATATGCAGCATGTCAGTGTCCTCCCGCCTGCGCGTCGGCCACGGCGGAGCCCAGGTAGGCTTCTTGCACGCGCTGGTTGGCGCGCACCTTCTCGGGGGTGTCAAAGGCGATCACCTCGCCATACACCACCACGGCAATCTTGTCGGCCAGACCGAACACCACGCCCATGTCGTGCTCCACCGTCAGCAGGGTGCGGCCTTCGGTCACTTCCTTGATGAGGTGGATGAAGCGCGTCGTCTCGCTGCGACTCATGCCCGCAGTGGGTTCGTCGAGCAGGATGACGTTGGCGCCCCCGGCAATCGTGATGCCGATCTCCAGCGCACGCTGCTCGGCGTAGGTCAGGTTGACGGCCAGCGTGTCGCGCTTTTTCTCCAGCTTGATCATCTCCATGAGCTGCTTGGCGCGCTCGTTGGCATCATCCAGCCCCGAGAGGAAGCGCAGGAAGGTGTACTTGTAGCCCATGCTCCAGAGCACGCCGCAGCGCAGGTTTTCGAACACGCTGAGGTTGGGAAAGATGTTCGTGATCTGAAAACTGCGGCTCAGACCCATGCGGTTGATTTCAAAAGGTTTTTTGCCGTCGATGCGCTGGCCGTTGAGAATCACCTCGCCACTGGTAGGCGCGAAGCGCCCGCTGATCAGGTTGAACAGCGTGGACTTGCCTGCCCCGTTCGGACCGATGATGGCCACGCGCTCGCCCGCGTTGACTGCCAGGTTGGCACCCCGGATGATTTCCGTCTTGCCGAAGCTCTTGCGCAGGTCGCGCAGCTCCAGTGCGTAGTTACTTGCGTTTTGCGCCATGGTTTACAGCGCCTCCCCACGCTTGATCTGGTGCTCGATCTCTTCCTGGATCTGGCTCCACTGTTTCAGAAACTGACGTCGGCACAATTCGAACAGCCCCAGACCGGTCAGCAGCACAAAAATGGCCCCAAACCAGCTCGACAAAGCCTTGGTATCGAGAGTGGCCCCCATGAAGGACATGACGGGTCCGAGCGCGGCATTGAGCTGCAGGTGGTAGGTCATCTCGACCATGCAGGCAGCGCCCAGCACCGCCACCAGCCCCGTGCCGGCCAGCCCCAGGTAGGACGGCCACAAATTGCGCAGCTTGCCAAACTTGGCCAGACGCAGATTCATCATGATCAGGCTGGCCACGCCGCCGGGCGCATACATCACCATGAACAGGAACACCAGGCCCAGGTACAGCAGCCACGCCTTGGAGAGCTCGGACAGCAACACCGAGGCAAACACCAGCAGCACGGCACCGATGATGGGGCCGAAGAAGAACGTGGCGCCGCCCAGGAAGGTGAACAGCAGATAGCCGCCCGAACGGATCACGCTCACGCTGTCGGCCGCGGTGATGATTTCGAAGTTGATGGCCGTCAGCCCCCCGCCAATGCCGGCAAAGAAACCCGCAATGATGAAGGCGAAGTAGCGCACACGCTGCGTGTTGTAGCCGATGAACTCCACGCGCTCGGGGTTGTCGCGCACGGCGTTCAGGATGCGCCCCAGCGGCGTGCCCGTGAAGGCAAACATGGCGGCAGTGCAGACGAAGCAATACGCCGCGATCAGGTAATACACCTGGATGGCCGGGCCAAAGGTGATGCCGAGGAACGAGCCGCCGTAAACGCGGTCGGTCGTGATGCCGCCCTCGCCGCCAAAGAACTCGGGGAACATCAGCGCCATCGAGGCCACCAGCTCGCCAATGCCCAGGGTGATCATGGCAAAGGTGGTACCGGCCTTTTTGGTCGTGACATAGCCCAGCAGCACGGCAAACAGCATGCCCGCCAGGCCGCCCACCAGAGGGATCAGCACCAGCGGAATGGGCAGCGAGCCCTTGCTCGCCAGATTCATGGCATGGATGGCAATGAACGAGCCCAGCCCGGTATAGACGGCATGGCCGAAGCTCAGCATGCCGCCCTGCCCCAGCAGCATGTTGTAGCTCAGGCAGATGATGATGAGATAACCAATCTGCGAGAGCATGGTCAGCGCCAGGCTACTCTTGAACAGCATGGGCGCAACGATGAGCGACAGCGCAAACAGGCTCCAGATGACGATGCGGCCGACGTTCCAGGGCTTGAACCGGTGGTACGACGTGGTGGTGGTTGTGGTGGTCATGGCTTCAGTCCTCCCGCGTACCCAGAAGGCCCTTGGGGCGGAAGATCAGGATCAGTACCAGGAAGAGGTACGGCAGGATGGGGGCCACCTGCGAGACGGTGAGTTTGAGCAGCGGCCAGCCAAAAGTTTCTTCGGTCACCGTCATGCCCAGGGCCTGAAGGCCGGTGGCCAGCGAATGGTCGATGGCCACGGCAAAGGTCTGCACCAGGCCGATGAGCAGCGAGGCGAGGAAGGCACCCGCGAGCGAGCCCATGCCGCCAACCACCACCACCACGAAGATGATGGAACCCACCGATGCTGCCATGGCAGGCTCGGTCACGTAGGTATTGCCACCAATCACGCCGGCCAGCCCCGCCAGCGCGCAACCGCCGCCAAACACCAGCATGAAGACGCGCGGCACGTTGTGGCCCAGCGCCTGCACCATCTCGGGGTGCTTGAGCGCCGCCTGGATCACCAGGCCGATCCGGGTGCGGGTGAGCAGCAGCCAGACCGACAGCAACATCAGCAACGCCACCAGCATGATGAACGAGCGCGATTTGGGGAACTGCGTGTCGTACAGGGTGAACAACGGGCCCTGCAATTGTTCGGGCAGCCCGTAAGGCACCGTCGAGCGGCCCCAGACGAGCTGTACCAGCTCCAGAATGAGGTAAGACAGGCCAAACGTCACCAGCAATTCGGGCACATGGCCGAACTTGTGCACGCGGCGCAGGCTGTAGCGCTCGAACAGCGCTCCCATCACACCCACTGCCAGCGGTGCCAGCACCAGCGCAGGCCAGAATCCCACCACGCTGGAGATGGTGTAAGCAAAGTAAGCACCCAGCATATAGAAGCTGGTGTGCGCGAAATTGAGCACGCCCATCATGCTGAAGATGAGGGTGAGGCCGGAGCTGAGCATGAACAGCAGCAGGCCATAGCTCACGCCATTGAGCGTGGACATCACGAAAAATTCAAGATTCATTGAAATTCTTCATTTCTGGGTCAAAAAAAGAGGCCCGAGGGGCGTCGGGCCTCCTGCGTTCAAAAAGCGGCCTCAGGAGGGGCGCTTCATCTGGCACGATGTAGGCGTGCTAGCCACGTAGGGCTCGTAGTACTTGACCGGGACAAAGGTGTGGCCCGTGTTCTCCGAGTCCAGCGGGTACTTGCCACCAGCCTTTTCCCACTTGGAAATGAACAGGCCTTGCTGGAGCTGGTGGTCGGTCTTGCGCATTTCGACCTCGCCGTTGAAGCTCTTGAACTTCATGCCTTCCATGGCCGCCGCCACCTTGACGGGGTCGGTGGACTTGGTCTTGACGAAGGCTTCCGTCAGCATGGAGAAGGCGTGATAGACAGCGCCGGTGTACATGTCGTCGTTGAACTTCTTCTTGTAGTCCACCACGATCTGGTTCAGGGGGCCGGGCAGGTTCATGTGGGCATAGGCCACCATGTACACACGGCCGGCTGCAGCGGCACCCATGGCGGTGGGGCTGCCCGTGACCGAGCCGTAGTAGGTGTAGAAGTTGACGTTGTTCAGGCCCGCATCGTTGGCGGCCTTGATGAGCAGCGCCAGGTCGGAACCCCAGTTGCCCGTGATCACGCTGTCGGCGCCCGAAGCCTTGATCTTGGCAATGTAGGGCGAGAAATCGCGCACCTGCGCCAGGGGGTGCAGGTCGTCGCCGACAAACTGCACGTCGGGGCGCTTGCGCTTCATGATGTCCTTGGCGAACTTGGAAACCTGGTGGCCGTGCGAGTAGTTCTGGTTGATCAGGTAGACCTTTTTGACCTCAGGCAGATCCTTCATGTAGGTCGTCAGCGCCTCCATCTTCATGGAGGTGTCTGCATCCAGGCGGAAATGCCAGTAGCTGCACTTGCTGTTGGTCAGGTCCGGGTCGACGGCGGCATAGTTCAGGAACACCACTTCCTTGCCGGGGTTGCGGGCGTTGTGCTTTTCCAGCGCATCCATGATGGCCAGCGCAGGGCCGGAGCCGTTGCCCTGCACCACATAGCGTGCACCCTGGTCCATGGCCGAACGCAGCGCGCTGGAGGTTTCCTGGGGGCTGAGCTTGTTGTCGATGCCGATGATCTCGAACTTCACGCCGGCAGCGTTCTTCTTGTTGAACTCCTCGGCAATGAACTGGAAGCTCTTGAGCTGGTTCGTTCCCACGGCCGCCATCAGGCCGGAAAGCGGGTCGAGCCAGGCAATCTTGACGGTCTCGCCTTTTTGAGCAAAAGCGCCGCCAGCGCTCGCCAGGATTACGGAAGCAGCTACAGCCTTGATAGCAAATTTCATTTTTCAGTCTCCAGTTAAATCAACATGCGCAGCGTACAGTGTTGCGGTGCGTCATCGCTCAGGGATTGCCCCTATCCCCTATCACCCACGCGACTGCTGCGGCACCCCCTGCGCCGCAGCTGCGTTCATTACAGGCCGGGAAGCTTGTAATCCTTGAGCTGCTCGCGCAGCCGCGTCTTGAGCATCTTGCCGGTGGCACCCAGCGGAATGGCGTCCACAAACACCACGTCATCCGGGATTTGCCACTTCGCCGTCTTGCCTTCATAGAACTGCAGCAGTTCCTCACGGGTGACTTCGGCACCGGGCTTGCGGGTCACGGCAACGATCGGGCGCTCGTCCCACTTGGGGTGCGGCATGCCGATGCAGGCGGCCATGGCGATGCCTGGGTGGCCCATGGCGATGTTTTCGATGTCGATGGAGCTGATCCACTCGCCGCCCGACTTGATCACGTCCTTGCTGCGGTCGGTGATCTGCATGAAGCCGTCGGCGTCGATGGTCGCCACGTCGCCCGTGGGGAACCAGCCGCGACCCTGGGCGTCCTTGACGAGGGGGCTCTCACCCTTGTAGTAGGCATCCAGAATCCAGGGGCCGCGCACCAGCAGGTCGCCATAGGTCTTGCCGTCCCAGGGCAATTCCTTGCCTTCTCCGTCCACGATCTTCATGTCCACGCCGTAGATGGCACGTCCCTGCTTCTGGCGCACCTTCATCTGCTCGTCGGCAGACAGCCCGAGTTGCTTGTTCTTGAGCGTGCACAGCGTGCCCAGCGGGCTCATCTCGGTCATGCCCCAGGCGTGCAGGACTTCCACGCCGTACTCTTCCTGGAAGGCGGTGATCATGGCCGGCGGGCAGGCAGAGCCGCCAATCACCGTGCGCTTGAGCGAGCTGAACTTCAGGCCGGCCGGCTTCATGTGGCTCAGCATCATTTGCCACACCGTGGGCACGCCCGCGGCGTAGGTCACCTTCTCGGTCTCGATCAGTTCATAGATCGACTTGCCGTCCATGGCCGGGCCGGGGTAGACCAGCTTGCAGCCCGTGAGCGCCGCCGAGTAGGGAATGCCCCAGGCGTTGACGTGGAACATGGGCACCACGGGCAGCACGGCGTCGCGTGCCGAGAGGCACATCACATCGGGCAGCGCCGCTGCATAGGCGTGTAGCGTGGTTGAGCGGTGGCTGTACAGCGCGGCCTTGGGGTTGCCCGTGGTGCCGCTGGTGTAGCACATGCTCGAGGCAGTGTTTTCGTCGAACACCGGCCAGGAGTAGTCAGACGACTGCGCGCCAATCCAGGTTTCGTAGCTTGTCAGGCCGGGAACACCACTGTCGGCGGGCAACCTGTCGGCATCGCACAGGGCCACCCATTTCTTCACGGTGGGGCACTTGGCATGCACGGCCTGCACCAGGGGCAGGAAGCTCAGGTCAAAGCACAGGATCTGGTCTTCGGCGTGGTTGACGATCCAGGCGATCTGGTCGGGGTGCAAGCGCGGGTTGATGGTGTGCAGGATGCGGCCCGAACCGCTCACCCCGAAATACATTTCCATATGGCGGTAGCCGTTCCAGGCCAGCGAGGCCACGCGATCGCTGAACTGCAGGCCCTCGCGCTCGAGCGCGTTGGCCAACTGGCGCGAACGCGCCGCCAGGTCTTTGTAGGTGTAGCGGTGGAAGTCGCCTTCCACGCGGCGCGAGATGATTTCGCCGTCGCCATGGTGACGCTCGGCAAATTCAATCAATGACGAAATCAGCAACGGCTGACTCTGCATCAAACCCAGCATGTGTACTCCTTGAACAATGTCTGAAACGAAAACCCCACCATCCTAGCCGCTGAATTTCCAAAGCGCGGACAGAGCCTGACTTTTGTACAGGCGCCCGGCACCGGCCAGCGCCCCACGTGACGCCACGCAAAACTCGGCACAGTGTGCAGGGCGCCGACCCAAAAGCCAAGACATGTCGTTTGGCTGACATTTAGCACGGGTTTTCCCTGAGGCACGCCGTCAGACGACGACAATCCAAGGATGTTTGACACCAGCCCCACTGCAGAGCGATTCATTGCTGCCCAGCCCTGGTTTGCCGGCCTGCCAGTCGCACTGCAGGCCCAGATTCGCGATAGCGTGGTCGTCACAGAGGGTGCCAAGGGTGAGGTGATGCTGCCTGCCGGCACTTCGGTAGAGGGCTGGCATGCCGTGCTGTCGGGCATGGTGATGCTGCGCAGCCCGGCATCCCGCACCCGCACCTCGGCTTTCATCGGCATTCCTGATGGCGAATGGTTTGGCGAAGGTTCGGCCATGAAGCCCGAACCCCGCAAATACGATGTGGTCGCGCTGCGGCCCACGCAGCTCCTGTGCCTGCCGCTGCCCTGGTTTGCCGCGCTGCGCGATGGCAGCCTGGAGTTCAACCAGTTTCTCGTGCAGCACCTGAACCTGCGGCTGGGTCAGGCCATGACCATTATCGAGGCGGGCCGCATGCGCTCACCAGAGCACCGGGTGGCGCTGTACCTGAGCCGCATCTTCTGGCGCAGCACGCGCAGGCTCAACCTCACGCAGGACGAAATCGGCCAGCTCGCGGGCCTTTCACGCCAGACGGTCAACCGTGTACTGCGCTCGCTGGAAGAATCAGGCATCGTCTCGCTCGACTTCGGTCGTGTAGCCATCGTCGACGACGAGGCTCTGTCAAACCACCTGAAGGCAACGGCCAGCGCCTGAGCCAGTGCGGGCACCACACCTTCGGAAAGCCCTGCCAAGCGCATGCCTTGCGGTCTGCGGGACAATGTCTGCATGAATCTGTCATGCAACGATGGAGAGTCCGGCGATTGCGGCTTGCGCTGGAACAACCGCTTTGCAAGCCTGGGCCCTGCCTTCTTCACACGCCAGCTACCCCAACCCCTTCCGGCCCCTTACTGGGTGGCTACCAACCAGGCCCTGGCCCGGGAACTGGACCTGAATGCTGACTGGCTGGGTTCGGAAGCCGCACTGCATGCCTTCAGCGGCAACACCGTGCTGCCCGGCAGTGAGCCGCTGGCCAGTGTCTACAGCGGGCACCAGTTTGGTGTGTGGGCAGGGCAATTGGGCGATGGCCGTGCCCTCCTGCTGGGGGAACTGCAGACGCCGCAAGGCCCGATGGAGTTGCAGCTCAAGGGCAGCGGACTGACGCCGTATTCACGCATGGGCGACGGCCGCGCCGTGTTGCGTTCGAGCATCCGCGAGTTTCTGTGCAGCGAAGCCATGCACGCCCTGGGCATCCCCACCACGCGGGCCTTGTGCATCACGGGCTCGCCAGAGCCGGTGCGCCGCGAGTCCATCGAAACCGCCGCCGTGGTCACGCGCGTGGCGCCGAGCTTCATCCGCTTCGGGCATTTCGAGCATTTCGCCGCGCGCGGGCAACTGGACGAACTGCGCCAGCTGGCCGACTACGTGATCGAACGCCACTATCCCGAATGCCTCGAAGGCGCGGGCTTCGACGGCAACCGCTACGCGGCGCTGCTGCAGGCCGTGAGCGAGCGCACCGCCGCCCTGGTGGCGCAATGGCAGGCCGTGGGGTTTTGCCATGGCGTGCTCAACACCGACAACATGAGCATCCTGGGGCTGACCATCGACTACGGGCCATTCCAGTTCCTCGACGCCTTCGACCCCGACCACATCTGCAACCACAGCGACCACCAGGGCCGCTACGCCTTCAAGCAGCAGCCCCCGGTGGTGTACTGGAACCTGTACCGTCTGGGCCAGGCACTGCAGCCACTGATTGGCGACCCGGCCATCGCCATGGTCGCCCTGGAATCGTTCAAGGCGCTCTTCCCCGCCGAATTCATGGCCCGCATGCGCGCAAAACTGGGGCTGACCACGGCGCACGATGGCGATGACACCCTGATCGACAGCCTCCTGCACCTGATGGCCGACAACGCGGTGGACTATCCCATCTTCTGGCGGCGCCTGACGCACGCGGTGGCTTCCGGCGATTTCGAGCCGGTGCGCGACCTGTTTGCCGATCGGGCCGGTTGGGACCGGTGGTTGCTCTCATTTAAAGAGCTACCAGCGCTTACTGGAAGAGCGCTAGATGCCAATTTGATGCTAAAAAACAATCCGCGCTACGTGCTGCGCAACCACCTGGGTGAGCAGGCCATCCGTGCAGCCCAGGAAGGGAATTATTCCGAAGTGCATGCACTCCAACTCTTGCTGGAGCGCCCATTCGACGAGCACCCCGGCTTCGAGGCCCATGCGGGCTTTCCGCCGGACTGGGCCCGGCACATCTCCATCAGCTGCTCTTCATGAACTACCCCCTCCAGAAAACCGACGCGCAGTGGCAGGCCCTGCTGCGCGAAAAAGGTGCCGAACCTGGCGCCTTCCAGGTCACGCGCCACGCAGCTACGGAACGCCCCTTCACTGGCAAGTACGAGGCCCACTGGGCAGACGGCAGCTACCACTGCATCTGCTGCGGCAACAAGCTCTTCGATGCCAGCACCAAGTTCGATGCCGGTTGCGGCTGGCCCAGTTTTTCGCAGGCTCTGCCCGGAACCATCACGGAAATCACGGACCACAGCCATGGCATGCGACGCACCGAAACGGTTTGTGCACAATGCGGGGCGCACCTGGGCCATGTCTTTGAAGACGGCCCGGCCCCCACGGGCCTGCGCTATTGCATGAACTCCGCCTCCCTGGACTTTGCCCCCGAGGCGCCCGAACAGGATCCCCCCGCTACGCCATGAAACTGCTGATCGACTTTTTCCCCATCATCCTGTTCTTTGTGGCCTTTAAGGTCTGGGGTATTTACGTGGCCACGGGCGTGGCCATCGTGGCCACCATCGCGCAAATCGCCTACCTGCGTGCCAAGCATGGCAAGGTCGAACCCATGCAGTGGCTCAGCCTGGGGGTGATCGTGCTGTTTGGCGGCGCCACCCTGCTGGCACAGAACGACACCTTCATCAAGTGGAAACCCACCGTGCTCTACTGGCTGATGGGCGGCTCGCTGCTGATCGGGCAGTTGTTCTTCCGCAAAAATTTCATCAAAACCCTCATGGGCTCCCAGTTGGAACTGCCTGACCCAGCCTGGCGCGCCATGAACTGGAGCTGGACAGGGTTCTTTATGGTCATGGGCGTGCTCAACCTCTGGGTGGCCTACCACTTCGACACCGACACCTGGGTCAACTTCAAGCTGTTTGGCGGCCTGGGGCTGATGCTCGTGTTTGTGGTGATCCAGGCCCTGTACATGAGCCGCTACATCAAGGAAACCGACGAAGCGAAGGACCCCCAGGCATGAACACCTCCGCCATCACCGCCCACGACATGCAGCAACGACTGCGCGAAAAGCTCCAGCCCAGCCTGCTGGAAGTGCTGGACGAGAGCTGGAAGCACGAAGGCCACGCAGGAGCCAATGGAACCGGGTTTGGAACCCACTTCCGGGTGCGTATCGCGTCCCCCTTGTTTACCGGTTTGCCCCGCGTTCACCAGCATCGCCTTGTGTATGATGCGCTGCAGGAATTCATTGACCGGGGCGCGCATGCCCTCGCCATTGAAACGCTCTGACCAAGCCCCGGCACCAGCCCCACAGGGCCAGCAGCCTCCGGTCAAAACCATCCTCTTTTTTTGGATTTCGAATGAAGAAACAGCTCTTGTCCGGCCTCGTGGCCGCTGCCTTGCTGGGCACCGTTGCCCTGCCCGTGTCTGCCCAGAATCTTGCCATCGTCAACGGCAAAGCAATCCCCAAGGAGCGCGCAGAGGCGCTCAAGCAGCAGGTGGAGCGCTCAGGGCGTCCCGTCACTCCCGAAATGGAAGGACAGATCAAGGAAGAAGTCATCGCCCGTGAAATCTTCATGCAGGAAGCGCAAAAGCGGGGCCTGGAAGCATCGCCTGACTTCAAGTCCCAGATGGAGCTGGCCCGCCAGACCATTCTGATCCGCGAACTCTTTCTGAACCAGCAGAACAAGGACCCGGTCACCGACGCTGAAATCAAGGCCGAGTACGACAAGTTCGTTGCCGCCAACAGCGGCAAGGAATTCAAGGCCCGCCACATCCTGGTCGAGAAGGAAGAAGAAGCCAAGGCTATCATCGCCTCGCTGAAAAAGGGCGGCAAGTTTGAAGAGATCGCCAAAAAGCAGTCCAAAGACCCCGGATCGGGAGCAAAAGGCGGCGATCTGGACTGGGCGGCCCCCAGCAGCTATGTCCCCGAATTCACCGAGGCCATGATCAAGCTCGAAAAAGGCCAGATGACCCAGACACCGGTGAAGAGCCAGTTTGGCTGGCACATCATTCGCCTGGACGACGTGCGTGAAGCCCAGTTGCCCAAACTGGACGAAGTCAAGGCCCAGATTGCCCAGCAACTGCAACAGATGAAGGCAACCAAATTCCAGGAAGAACTGCGCGCCAAGGCCAAGGTCGAGTAAGGAGCGCCCCAGCCCTCGCCCTGCAACAACGCGGCCCAGGCCGCGTTTTTCTTGTTTCAAATTCCCGAAGGTCGGACTGGCAGTCGTCGCCGTTGCGGCGGCAGTTCGGGCCCGAATGAAAAGCCGACCGGGGAATCGGGGGTTATGAGGCAGCGCCCCACCAGCCCCACACCAGCAACACCCCGATCAGTGCGGGCTGGTGCAGCATGTAATAGCTCAGGCTCCAGCGTCCCAGCACCGCCAGACCCTTCAGTGCAGAGGGCAAGCTCACCTCCAGGCCACGCGGAAAACGCGCCAGCAACCAACGGCCGCTTGCAAGGCCCCACCACATCACACCCAGCCAGGGCAACAGCGGCACGTAGTCCTCGGTGTAGGGCTTGCGCGACACCAGACCCAGCCAGTTGAGGGCACGCCCATTGAAATACGGGGCCCAGTCACCCAGCGGTCCCGACAAGGCCCACTGCGCCAGCCAGGGCATGGCCAGGGCCAGCCCCCCGGCCAGCCACAACCATCGCCCCCAGCCATAGGTGACCCGGGCCAGTGGCAACATGACCGCCATGGCGTGAAGCACCCCGAAATAGATGAAGCTGCGCGGAAACATGGCGAAAGACCCCGCACTCACCAGCAGGGCACATGCAGCAATCTGCAACCAGCGTCGGCCAAATCTGTCCCAGCCCTGCCCCTGATGGACCGCAATCGCCTGACCCAGACCGGCACAAAACAGGAACAGGCTGACGACCACAGTCCGCTGCCCGATCCAGACAGGATCGTTGCGAAAGTCCTGCACCCAATAGCCAAAATGGCTCAGATCGAAGCAGAAATGGAAGATCGTCATCCAGACCATGGCGCTGCCGCGCAGGGCGTCCACGGCGTCAAAACGCGCCGGCGCCATGGTCAAAAATCGGGGAGCTAGGGCGTTTTTCACTCGGATCAGACGTCAGAAGACAAAACGCCATGATGCCATCGCGGGTGCGAGTTGCAGACTGACACCAGAGGCTCGGAAAGCAAAAAGGACTTGCAGTACCAGACTGCAAGTCCTTCAAACAATGGTCGGAGCGGCGGGATTCGAACTCGCGACCCTCTGCTCCCAAAGCAGCAGTTCCAGCCTTATAAATCAACAACTTAGCTCACTTTTGTCTAACGGCGGCGGGTTGATTGGTGGCTGTTTTCTATAGCTACGCAGCAACTCGGTTAGACAGATTTTAGGCTCAATCAACCCTCGGCAGCGGCCCGTCATCGCGCCTTGGCTCTGCCTGCTGCTCTGCCCTCTCCCGGAGTTCGCGCGCCAGTTCGCGCCGGTCTCTGCGCTGGCGGTCGGCGCGCTGCTTTTCGCTGGGGCGACGACGCGGAGGGCCTGGCTCGCGCATCACTGTGCGCCTGGCGGGTGGCGCTTGTCCTCGATGTCGAGGATCTGATTGAGCTGGTCGCTCACGGCCGCGTAGCTGGCGCGGCAGGTGGCGATGTGCTCTGCAGTGTCGCGCTCGGTGGCGTAGCCGGGGGCATTGTCAGGCGCAGGGGCGGCAGGGGCTGGGGGCGCACCCGCAAGCTGGCCGGGATGGGTTCGCACGCCGAGTCCGCTGGCGGTGGTGCCGATGTTGTTGAGCATGCCGACAGTGCCAGCACTGAGGCAAGGGCGATCAGATAGGCGGGCGATGTGGGCACGGGCGTCTCCTAGTTGGGCGTGCAGTTGGGCCAGCGTGGCAGCGTGGCGGGCGGCGGCCTGGTCGGCAAAGCGGCGCTGCTGGCGGGCGTCAGATTCGCGGGCGGCGGCCGCCGTCTGCTCGGCGCGCAGGCGGTCGGCATCGGCCGCGCCCCAGCGCCAGGCTTGCACCTGCCATGCGGCGCCAAAGGCCAGCACACCAGCGACGGCTGCGGCTGCGATGTGTGTGCCGAACGGGATCACTCCCACCACCTCCACCAGCACCACAGCATGGCCAGGATGATCGGGTTCATTGCAGTCCCCCTTCGCACAGTTCAGCGTTGGCATCCGCCCGCACCTTGAGCCCAGGCAGCACGGTCGAAGCACCGTTCACGGTGCCCTTGTTCCAGCGCACGTTCTCACGGCACGCCCCGGCCACGTCCCCGGCCAGCAGCTTGCGGCGCATAGTGGAGCCGTCGAAAGCGCCCGCGCCCTTGTTGTGCAGGAAGTCAATAAAGGTGGCTTGCTGCAAGACCGTGTAGCTGGCCCACTTGGGCAGCGTGCCATTGAGGTGCGCTTCGTTGCTCACGTACTTGACACGCTCCAGCCGGTAGCAGTCTCCTGGCGTGTAGTACCGGCCTGGCACTACCTGCGCACCTGTGATGCCGTTGCACACCGTCAGGGGCTGCCCCTTACCTAAGCGATCAACGTAAGGCGTGCCGATGTGCTTGTAGCTGCTTTCGTAGTAGGCGCCCATCACCATCGCCACCTTCACGGCCTCGCTGGTACCCTTGTCCGCGGCCACGGCCTGCACGTACTGATTGCGCAGCAGGGCCGCGGTCTCGCCGTCGATATGGGTGTACGCGGCATACCCACCACCCAGGGCGATCATCAGCGCGGCGATGCCTGCTTTGAGCTGGGTTGGAACCTTACTCTGCGTCATTGACGGCCTCCTGCATGGTTTTTTGCACAAGGACGCGCGCCCAGATGGAGCCGATGGACGCCACAAGGGCAAGGCACACAAACAGGTATGGCGGCATACTGGATGCCAGCATGGGCATACCGATTTCTGCGGCCATGAAAACGGCTGCCAGCGCAGACAGGCGCACGCTCCAGGCTTTGCGCAGCACCTCGCGCCAGGTCGTGCCTACTTTGGGTTTTTGAACCATGCCACGGCCCCCAGCGTGAATACGCCGAACAGGAATGCCAGGATCAGGTCGATCATTTTTTTTGCCCCTGACTGCTTGAGTTCGCCCATGCGGGCGGCTGCTGCCTTTTGCTCCAAGTGCGCGGCGCGGTGCCCGGCAAAGTCAGGCCCGCCAAGGTCGTCGCGGATGAATGCGGACCGCATGGCTTCGCACTCTCGTTCGAGCGCGGCCACACGCTCATTGGTTTTTGACAGCGCGTTGTGCATCTCTTCGCACGCCTCGCCAGGTTTGCGTCGGTCGATGATCGGCCACACGGGCTCGTCAGTGTTGGGCGTGTCCATATGCGAGCCTCGCGTAGTGCAGGAGAATCATTGGCCGCACCCACACCCAGGCAGCAGCGACCATCAGGGAAATCTCGCCCGCGATGGCAGCGGGTGGCGGGTACACCGACAGCAGCATGGAGCCCACTACGTAGGCCCACAGCAGCGAGTTCCACAGAGCGAAGTAGTGCGCCCACAGCGTCTGCTGCTTTTCGGCCAGCACGATGTGCAGTTGCAGGTACGAGGTGATGCCAAAGGCGCAGGCCCAGACGGTCTCCGGAGCGAGCGCGGCCAGGAGGTGGTACGTAGGGCGCCCGAAGGTTTCGCCCGGCCAGAACAGCATGACGGCCCAGAGAAATTCAGCGAAAGCCAGCAGCAACCGGGTTGCGCTCAAGTCGCTGTCAAAGATGGCAACCGCCACGCGGTGGGTGAGTTTGCAGGTCATGGTTTCTGCAGCCCGTCAAATTTCGATCTGCACCACGGCCAGCGCGGGTGCGTTGCCTTCGATGGCGCCGTCGCGCACAAACACCTGCTGGCCCACCGTGGCGGTGCCGCGCACTTGCAGCAGGCCGCCTCCGGGCAGTTCGATCGTGCTCACACCGCTGGCGGATGCGGTGACGGTGCCCACTTGCAGGGGGCGGGCTGGCAGCAGGTCCAGAAACTGGCGGTAGAGGTTGGTCATGCTGGGTGCGTCTCCACGGTGAGGGTCTGGCGCAGCTTGGGGGCGCCCCACTCCAGCGACGTGGCGCGCACCAGGCCCAGGTGCGTGGTGGCGCCGTCTACATAGCGCACCAGCGCGCCGGGCGGGATGACGCCCGTTTCGTCCAATACTGGCAGGCGAAGGCTGATGTGGGCCTGCGTGCCGGTGTCGCCCAGCACGGCCAGGCCGCGCTGGCGTGCGGCGTCGGCATGGGTGATGAGGGCGTCTGTGACCATGGGCGCCACTACGTCGCCTGCGGTTCCGCCCCGGGTGACTTCGCCCAGCACTCCGGCGCTGGTGCCGCTGACGTGCACGCGGTTGTATGCGGCCTTGCGCCGCCAGTCGATGCCTTCCACGCTGACGACGGCGCTGGGCAGCTCGAAGTGCGGTGTGAGGTCGCCCCACGCCCATGGCGCAGCCGGGTAGCGGGGCAGGATGCGCAGGGTGGCGGCGGTGTCGTGCGGCTGCACGTAGCCGCCGGCGGCGGCGGCAATCTCAAGGATGGCGCTGATGTAGCTGCCCTGGTGGGTCCACACGTTGCCGGGGATCAGCCAATCGGTCAGGGCAAAGTCCACATCCCACCCGATGCCAACGCCGTTGATCGTGAGCACGTCGGCCATGAGCTGCTCTGCAGTGCGCGGCTCGGTGTTGCCGTGGTTGAGGGTGGGCGCGTAGGGTGCATCGAGGATGGCTGCCCGGCCCCGGCCGCGCACGCTGATGCGGGTGCTCTCAAAGCTGCGCTGGCGGGCGTATTGCTCCACGCACAGGCGGTAGGGCGTGCCGTTGACGGTGGCCAGCACGTCCACCGGGTCGCCGCCGGGGCCGGGCTGGATCAGCGGCAGCGCAGCGGCGTGCAGCGTGGCCTGCCAGCTCCAGGTCCACGAGTCGGCATCTAGCGACATGCCGATGCTGTAGGCCGGGATGCTGGCACCGTCTGATGCGCGCATTAGAGTTAGGTTGTTGGTCGTCATGTAAACCCTTCGCACGGGCACCAGCACGGTGCCGTGTTCGTCAATTGGCGGGCCGCCGGGTGGGGTGACAACGCCCCAACCAGGCTGCAGGGTGCGGCTGAAGCGTGTCCACGGAATCCAGCGCTCGGCATCGGCGTGGCGCGCAATGGCCCACACGGGGCGCACCAGCAGCGCGGGGCGGCTGGCGAACTCACCCCATGGCCCGGTGGCCTGCTGGTCTTCGACCAGCGCGCGCAGCCACTCGGATGACGCAGTGAGCGCTGGACGGCCTGCGAACTCGCCCCATGGGTAGGCGCCTGTGGCGTCTTGCTTGCTGGCGATGCCCCACGGGCCGGTGGCCTGCGGCTGCAGGCGGCGGGCGAACTGCTGCCAGGGGGCACTGCGCTCGCGGTCGAGCGTGCTGGGCGGCGCCCAGGCGGCGCGCGCATCGCTGTGCTGCGGTGCGCCCTCGCCCCAAGGCGCGCGGGCTTCGGTGTCGAGCGGGTCGGGGTGGTTTGCGGCCCCGCGCGCCTCAAGGGCACGGGGGGTGGATTGGCCCCACGGCGCACCGAACGTGGCCGCCACGCGGCGGGCAGCCCCGGGCGGCGGGCTGTATGACAGCAGCACAGCCGTGGCGGCCTGCTGCGCTCCCTGCGGGCCGTAGGCCAGGATGACGGCGGTGGCGGGCTGGGCGCTCATGCGGTGTCCTCGGCCAGCACGGGCACCAGGCGGTTTGCGGTGGGAGGTATCCAGTCGGTGGCGGCGTCAGCGAGATGGATGGCAGTGACGTACACCTCGCCAGCGTCAAAGCCTGCAGGCACGCGGTACAGCCCGGCCACGGTGTCGGTCTGGCCCACCAGCTCGCCCGTGCTGCGCTTGTAGCAGCGCACGCGCCGGTTTACCAAAATGCCGCCCAGGCGCACCTCGCCGCGCACCTCATACCGGGGGTGCAGGGCCACGCCTGCGCCAGTGAAGCCGATGGCACCCGCGCCCGTGGCGGCAATGCCGTGGACCGCTGTAGCCGAGCCGGTAAAGGCGAGCGCACCGGCTGCGGTGCCCGCGATGCCGTGGGCGGCGGTGCCCGCGCCGGTGAATGGCAGCGTGCCAGCGCCCACGCCCTCCACGCCCGTGCTGGTGTGCTCTGCGGTACCGGCGCCGGTGAAGGCCAGAGCACCCGCACCGGTACCGGCAATGCCGTGGGCGGCGGTGGCGGTGCCTGTGAATGTGAGCGTGCCCGCGCCAGTGCCAGTTGTGCCAGAGGGCGCCCAAGCGAAATTGGCAGCGTCGCCAGCAGGCGGCGTGTAGGCCGCAACCCCCACCCAGGAAAAGTTCGCGGCGTCGCCAGCGGGCGGCGTGTAGCTCATACCGGGGTTACCCCGCGCAGCAGCAGGGCGGGCAAGTCCTCGCCCGTGCCGGGGTAGGCGATCAGAGTGTGGGCGCCTTCGCTTGTGGCAGGGATGGAGTAGGCCCCGGTGCCGGCATCACTTGTGGCGCTGCCGCCAAAAGCCCCGGTATCCTCACGCATGGCCCGAACAAGACGCGCCGCCGGGGCGCCGCTGGCGCTCATCACCGTGCCGGAGAAACTCCCGGCCATGGGAAATGGCTCCGTGGGCGGGGTGAAATTGGCGGTGTAGCGGGCCAGGCCCTTGGTGATGCGGACCTGCGCCAGGTGCCCGGAAAAGTCGCGCCCGTAACCGGGGTCGCGCCCCAGGTTGATAGGCAGCGCCACGTCGGCCATGGTGCCCGCCCAGGTGTTCGTGGCGCGGGATGTGCCGTCCACATACAAGGCCCATGCAGAGCCATTGCGCACCAGGGCCACATGGTGCCAAGCGCCGTCATTCAGGGGCGGTGATGCCGAGGTACTCAGGTGTACCGAGCCTTGACTGTAGCTGGCGTTCCATAACTGGATTGACCCGCTGCCGTTGCCATTTATAAGAATCGCCCAGGCCCCTACCGGAAAACTGCCGGTGTCGCGCCCCATAGGGCAGGCGTACGTCAACGTTTGCGTGGTGCGGATGAAGAACTCGACTGTGAAGTCAGCCGCGCCAAACTCCAGAGCCGCCACATCGGGCAGCGTGCAGTAGTCGTCCGCACCGTCAAAGGCGAGCGACGGCAGGCCAAAAACGCCCTGCGCCGTACTGATGGCCGCATTGCCATACGCTGTCACCACATGCCCCGCCGGGCTGCTGTCCACAATGTTGGTCGACCCGTTCGCCCCATCGCAATGCAGCAGCAGGCTGACCTTGTCGAAATCTGCGTCTTTCGCCATGTCTAGGCTCCACCCACGGTGAACGTGAGCGATGTGATTGCAATGGGGCCACCGGCCACCACCGTGGTGGTGTTGACCTTGATGAGGCCGTCGCCAGCGGTGTCTGTCACGTCCACCGCGTTGACGATGGCGCCCGTGCTGTCTTTGATGTAGGCCCAGGCGGCGGTGCCGCTGGCGTCTGCCGCGCTGTCTTGGGTGATGGTGGCGAAGGTGATGACGCCCGCAGTCTGGGTCGCAGCAGGGTCGCTGCAGGTGAGCGTGCCCAGCTTAACCTGGTCGGTCAGGGCGTCGCCCAGTGTTGCCGGAATGGCGCCGGTGTAAAACTCGATGGTGGCCGGGCCGGTGCCAGCGTCAAAGTACGAAATCCACAGGTCGGCAATGGCGCTGCGCAGCGCGGGGATGAGTCGCAAAATCATGGTGCTGGTGTCCTTGTTGAGTTAATCCACATCGCCGCGCAGTTGCGCGTCGAAGCTGTCGCCAGTGAGGGCAGCGCCGGGCAGCACGCAACGCGCCAGCCAGGTGGGCGGAGCGGCGGCGATGGTGTCAAAGCGTAGCTGGTTGCCAGTTGCCCAGCCACTGCCCCAGCCTGCGGCGCGCAGCGTGAAATAGGGCTGACTGGTGAGCGGGTTGACGGGCTGCAAGTCCACGCCGGTGGTGCCGGTGCCGATCACGCCCATGTTCTCGCCGATGATCTGGAAGCTGGTGGTGCTGGTGAAATTGAGTCGCCAGCGTTCGGTGATGGCGCCGTTGTTGAGGATTTCGATTGGGTAGTCCACATCGTTGTACTGCGCTGTGGCGCCGCTGCCGATCAGGGTGTTTTGCCACACGCCAGTCCATGTCTGCTGGTCGAAAAGATTTGTCGCGCGGGCCTGCAGGTCTCCATACAAAAGAGCGCTGCTCAACAGGCTGCCTGCGGGGTAGTCGCGCAGCAGGGGCGCCGTGAGCGTGACCTGGCCGTTGATCTGCACATCCGACAGCAGGTTCATTTCTTCGATGCGATGTTTTGCCACGATGGGCGACGTGTAGCCCGTCAGGTCCAGGTCTGCGGCCATGGTGGCGGTGCCTGCGGCCAGGTCCACGGCATACATGCCTGCTGCCAGCTTCTTTTTGTCGGCATCCTCCAGCCACAGGGCAGACAGATCGGTGCGACCCACGTCGATCACTTCTGCCGCCTCGGGCGTGCCTGCGTTGTGGATGTCGGTGTGGTGGATCACCGTCACATCGGCAGGGCGGTAGATGGGCACGCGGCCGTCGCTGGGCAGGCGCACGGGGTCGAGGCCAAGAATGTCGGCGTTGAGCGGCAAGTTGGACAGCACCACCGCGCTGTAACGCAGGGTGCCGGGCAGCACGGGCTTGGCAAAGGTCAGGCGCACCACGCCCATGCTTTGCTCGATGGTTCCGGTCATGCCCGTGGCCCCTACGACATCGAGGTAGGCCACTGTGGTGGGTACGCCGGTGATGACGCCGTTTTGGTCTGTCGTGGCCGTGAGCAGCTCGCCATCGAGGGCGGTGCACTGGATGTACAGGCTGGCCGGGCGGATGGGGCTGCCTGCGGTGCGGAAGGCTGTCTCCAGCGCTGTGAAGCTGCCTTTTACGGCCAGGCACGACTGGATAGTGATGCCGGTCGAGACTCCGTCTGGGAAGTCGCTCATGGACACATCGCCGGTGTCGTAGTTGATGCTGCCAACGACGCGCCCGCTTCCCGTTGTGGCGCTCAGGTCGGTGTAGATGGCGCCGCTGCGGTCCACATGGGTTTTGCCGCCCAACGTGAACATGACGGAACCAGGGACGATGGCGCGCGGGAGTGAGTTGCCCATCTTGAGCCGCAGGCCAAGGCCTTCGTTGCCCACGGCTACGACGGTGGAGCGCTCTGTGACGCCTTCACCAGCGGACACTAGCGCTGCACTGTAGGCGGCGACGGATGTGATGCTCGCCACATCGCCTGGCGGCGGTGATGTCCAGTATTTGTTTTCGGCGTCCCACACGCCCCGGCCCTCGACGCCTACTTGCTCAAAAAGCTCCAGCGCGCCGGTGGCATAGTCCACCGTGCCGACGACGTGCGATGTCAGCGCGTAGTTGTTCCCCATCAAGCTGGAGTAGCTGGGCACCAGGCGGCCATCGCCGATGTCGATAAGGACGGTGGTGTGGACGCTGCCGTCTGGCAGGGTGTAGCGGGCACCTTCCACCACCACGGTGAGCGGCCTGATGGCGCCGCCAAAGTCGTGCACACGGCCCAATGCAGGCTGCACGGGCGGTGCGGTGTACTGCTCATACGCAATGTCCACATCGCCCACGATGGGCTTTGGCATGACGATTTTTAGCTGCCCGGTCTGGTAGGCAATGGTGCCCGTGGCTGCGCCGGTGAAGCCGCCTGTGCCGTTGTCTGTTGCGGTTTTCGTGGTGCCATCTTCGTCCCACGTCAGCACCACGGTGCCGGGCTTGACGGGCGTCAGTGAAAGTGTTGTTTCAAAACCGGCCACGGGCGCTGCGGTCAGCACTTCGTAGTGCACCGGGCTGCCCCATGACAGCAGCACGCTGCTGCCCACGTCTGGCAAAGCCCCCAGGGTGACGGTGGCGCCGCCCGTGACGTAATCCACCGTGCCGGTGCCGTATTGCGCATCGCCCCCGGACAGCGCACCCGTGCCATCGTCGCGCAGGCGGTACCACTTTCCGAGCGCGCGGTAGTCCACGATCAGCGTGCCGGGCGCTGGCAATGGCAGCAGCGGCACTGCGTATACCGTGCCGCGTGTACCTAGAGTGATCTCGATAGCGTGCGTGTGGGCGGCCTGGTTGACGTATACCTGCGGCACGTAGCTGATGTTCATTGGCGGGTAGCTGTGGATGTTCACCGCTGTCAGGTTCAGCGTGCCGGATTCGTAATCTATAGTCCCCACGTACCCGTTGTTTATCGACGGCGGTGGCGCGATGCCCCCCACGCCGTTGTCGCTACTGATATAGCCGTCTGAAATCACCAACGTGCCCGGCTTGATGGGCAGCGCCGTGCGGTACACAAAGTTGGTCGCGCCCACCACACGGTTGTAGGTGGGCTCGTTCACAGCGACAGCAGCGCAATCGAGCCCAAACGCCGCCCCCGCAACACTCGCCAAACTCAGTGCAGTCTCGCGCTGTGTGGTCGGCACGATGGGCGCGTAAACAGACGCCACCGACAAATCCAGCGCGCCAGACGAAACCGCAGCGGACAGCGGCTGAATGCCGTAGTACCGAGCGGCATCGGCAACTGTGGTCGTCCGCATCTTGCCAGTGATCGACTCATGCGCTCCGGAGAACCGGCTTGGAGTTGCAACGCCATGGAACTCGTATCGCAGCGGAGAGCCAATTTTGAGAGTCAGTACGCGCATGCGAAAAGACCCGGAGCCATCCTCGAATGTCCGCACTTCGTGGGCAACGTCCTGCAGCCGGACATACTGCTGGGCGGTCGTGCTGCCGAGCGTCTCCGAACTGATGGAGTAAACCTCGCCAATCTCTGGCAGCGGCTCATCTTCGCGTTGGTACGCCAGGATGGCCCCCGCGCCGCTGAGCTGGCGACCGTACAGCGTCATTCGGCTCAGTGGCCCGGCGATGACGTAGCTCTCGATTCGGTCGCGTGCAGCGGTGCGGTTGTCGAAGTCGCTCCCGGTGGAAAACGCTAGCACGCTTATGCGGTCGTTGTCTGGCGCGTCGGTGACGATCATGTGCGCGCCCGCGTACACGTCCAGGTTTGCGGTGTTGATGTGCGGGTAAATCTTGCGGAGGTTGACCCGGCCGTACACCGAATCGACCCGCGAGACCTTGGGAAAAATGTTGCCCGCCACGCCGTCGGGGATCACGCGGTTGGTGCGCCGACCACCGCCGTCGGTGGTGTCGGTCATGCGCTCGGATTCGAGCAGGCGAATGTCGCTGGATAGGATGGTCATGGTGGGGTCAGACGGTGAGGAAGCGCAGCGTCACGCTGCAGTAGTAGTGATGGCCTTGCGGGTCGCTGTAATCGACGAGCGGGGCTACGACGAATGCGCGCGAGGTTTCATCCGTGCCGTGGTCAAACAGCACATCGAACGCTGCGCCGTTGATTGACAGCGTGAACACCTGCCCTGGCAGCGCAACCCACGCGCGCAGGGCCTGCACCTCGGTGCGCTGCTGCCATGCGTGCCTCTCTGTGCCGGTCAAGGTGATGGGCATGCCGTCATGCCGGCTGCCAACATCCACCAGCAGAGCGCCGGTAAGACTGCGCTCTGTGGATTGCGAAACGGGGGACCATGCGAACTCGTCTTCCCACAGCAAATCTGGCGGCAGGGTGATGACCTCCAGGCCGCGCGCAAGGGTGATGCTCATTGGTAGGTGCCCTTGCCGTTGCCCAGCTCGCGCAGCAGGTCTTGCAGCACGTTGGCACCTGCGGTGTCGGTGTTGACGGTGCGGGCGCGGCCTTCGAGGTTGATGGTGACCTGGGTGGGGGTCGGTTTGGCGGCGGGGCCTTTGTCGGCCGAATATTTAGCGCCACTGATCAAAGCAGCAAGAGCATCGACTCCGCCTTGCTTCATCGCCGCGAGTTGCTCTTCTTGTGTAATGAACCGCTGATTTGCTGCTGGTGACCTGACAGAGTCATTCAAGCCTCCCGGCGGATTTTTTGGCCGTGCTGGTGCTGGTGGCGGGGGTGGTACGGCGCGCTGGGGGGCTGGCTGGGTGCGAGTGGGCTCGCGCGTCTGGGCATCTTTGGGCGCCGCGCCGATGCCGTTCAGCAGGCGGGCTTCCAGCTCTTGCAACTCCCGGCGCTCGTCCGCACTGAAGTCGCGCTGCGTCACCAGCCCGTTGCCCTTGCTGCGCAGCCTGCCCAGCGCGCGCAACTGACGGGCGCGCTGGGCGTCTGGGTTGTCCACGTTTTCGGCGCCATACATCTCGGCAATCTCTTTGTTTACCTTGTCCTGCGACTCTCCGCCCAGCACGCGCTCGCCAGCGGTATTGAGGGAGTAACCCTCTTTGTCCATGTTCCACTTTTTGCGGTAGGCCTCGGCTGCTTTCTCGGCGGCGGCGGCTTCGCGTTCGAGTAGCGCGATTTGGCGCTCGGTGTATTTGGCGCTCATGGTGTACTTCATCATGAGCTTGTCCATGGCGTCTTGCTGCGCCTCGATGGCTTCGCGCGAGGCGTGCCAGCCCCGGGCCATGCGGCCGGTTGCCTGTTCTGTTTTGTCGGCAAGCACCAGCGTAGCCTTGCCGGCGTCATCCACTTCAACCCGGTAGCCGCGTGTGGCAGCCTGGGCTGTTACCCACGATGGGGCGATGCCCTTGTTTGCCGCAATCGCTTCCTCTGCCGCACGCCGAAAGCCGTCGGCCAGCTCGCGGGCGCTGGACTTGCCGGACGCCGCCATGAAGTCATAGGCTTCTTTTGATGTGGCTGCGGTCCTGCGCAGCGTTTCATCAGAAACAACGCCTAAATCTTTCATGGCCTCGCGCAGACTGCTTACGCCAGGAAGCGCTTTGTCAAGCGAGTCCTTGAGGGCGTCGGCCTTATCCTTGACCTGATCCAGCAGCCCGTCTGTTACCTTGTTGCCCAGCTCTTTGCGCAGGCTCTCGATGCGCGCGCGCACCTCATCAATGGCTTTCTGGCTGTCAGCGGTGTCGATGGCCTTGGAAAGGCTGGCCACCAGCACGCGGCCCGTGTCCAGGCCCTGCGCTTTGAGGCGATCCAGGCCACCCACAATGGAGTCCAGGTCGTTCAAGGCGCTGCGCGATGCGGCGCCGATCTTGCCCTGCAGTTGCTCAAAATCGAGGCCGCTGCGCTTGACGGCTTCTCGCACCGTGGCATCAAGCATCTGCCCGATTCGCTCGCCCTCGCGGGCTGCGCCAATGAATGCGGTGCGGGCCTGCACTTCAAACTGCGCCAGGTCTTTTCCGCTGAGTGCGTTGGACCACGCGGCCTGAAACTGCTCGGCGGTCAACTTGCCGTCTGCCAGCAGCATGTCGAGCACGGCGGAGGCGTTTTTGATGCCCGGCACGTTGGACAGGTCGAAGTCCTTGCCAATCTTGCCGATGGCCTCGGCGACGCTGTCACCGTCCTTGCGCAGCTTGTCGAACTGGGCGATCAGCCCCACAGACTCTTTAGATAGCTCGAAGGTCTTGATGCGCGCCTGCTCTTGCGCAGCAGCCTGGCGCTCCAGTGCGGCCTGCTGCTCTTTGATGGCTTCGGTGGCGGCGCGCTGGCGGGTTTCGGCGTCGCGCTGCGATTGTTCGTATTGCTTGAGCTTTTGACCGGCCTCGGTGAACGACATGCCCCACTCAAACACCGCAGTGGCGCCGCGCTTGATTTCCCCGTTGAACAGCACCACGGTGGCGAGCAGGCCCACCGGGCCGCCCAGCAGCGATGTGACGCCGCGCAGCGCCCCGCCCAGCAGGCCCAGGCCGGCCGTCTTGGCTGCCACCGCAGCTGCGCCCGCGGTCGTGGCCGCAGTGGCCGCCTGGGTGGCCCTGGTGGCCTGGCCTGCAAAGGTGGCAATGGATGCCCAGGATGCAGCGTTTGCCGCCTTGGCTGCTGTGCTGGCAACGGTTGCGGCGGTGTTGGCCGCCTGCGCCGCTGCGCTGGCTGCAATGGCCGCGCTGTTGCCGCGCTGCGCCACGGTGTTGGCGCCCACGGCGATGGTGTTGGCTTCCACCGCCGTGGTAGCGCTCAGGGTTTTGAGCGCCCAGGCACCGAAGTCGCTGGCCAGCCCGGCAATCTTGATGGCGGCCCACAGCTTGCCCGCCGTCTGCAGGGTAGTGACCAGTGTGTCGAGGTTCGCGGCCAGGGCGTTGATGACCTTTGCCGCGTTCGCGCTGGAGACCAGGCCGCTGTCGGCAGAGCCGACATAAAGCGTCCATTGCGAGCTGAGGTTTTGCAGGGCGCGGCCCACGGTTGGCGGCAGCTTGGCAAACTCGCCCGCCACCACATCGGCCTGGCCGCGCAATGCGCCCATCACGGTCTCGGCTGTAAGGGCGCCTTGGTTTGCCAGTTTGCGCAGTTCGCCCGTTGTCACCCCCAGGCCGTTTGCCATGGCCTGCGCAAGGCGAGGCGCCTGCTCCATCACGCTGTTGAATTCTTCGCCGCGCAGCACCCCCGACTGCAGGCCTTGGATGAGCTGCACGATGGCAGCCTTGGCAGAGTCTGCAGAGCCCCCCGACAGCTGGATGGTCTGATTGATGGTCTCGGTAAGCGCCAGAGCCTCGCGCTGCGCATCCTGCGCGCTCTTGCCGGCCTCTTGCCCGGCCTTTGCCAGCTTGGTGAACAGGGTGCCTGTTTCGTCCAGCGCACTGTTGGTGCGCAGCGAGATCTCAGCCACGCCCCGGAACGCCTCCTGAAACAGCGGGCCTTCGCCAGTGGCCAGCTTGATGCGGGCCTCCAGGTTCTTGAAGGCGTCGGCGGTGTCAGCCACATCCTTGATGAGCCCCCCCGCGTAGCTGCCACCCAGTGCCACGGTGGCAATTTGTTGTATGCGCTGCAACTGTGTGCTGATGGACGTCATGCCCTCCCGCAGGGTGCGCTGGTTTTGCGCCTGCACCTGGGTTGACTGGCTGGATGCGGCTGCGGCCTGTTGGTACGCCGGGGCCATAGATGCAACGCTTTGGCGCACCTGCTCCACGGCGCCTTTCAGGTTGCGCTCTGACTGGGCCAAGTTGGTGGTGCTGACGCCCAGCGTCTGCATGGTTTCGCGCGTCTGCACCAGCACGGTGTTCTTGTTGCGAAGCTCCCCCGACAGGCGGGCGGCGCTGCCAATGGCAATGTCGTATTCCTTGCGCAGCGCGGCCTCTGCGCCTTGCGCCTGGGCTGCTGCCTGGGCTGCAGTGCGCTGTGCGGCCTGCTGGGCCCTCACTTCCACGGTGGCCGCCTTGATGCCGTTCTTCAACCCCTCCACGGCGGCTTTGTATTCGTCGGTCTTGCGGGCTGCGCCGGTGTTTTCTTCCCTCAGTGCCTTGAGTGCATCGCGCTTGCGCGCCAGGTCTGCCTGTGCTTGCTGCAGGGCTGTGCCTGCAGCCCTTTCAGCCGTTGCAAAGGCCTGGGTTTGCGCTGCAACCTGGGGCAGTTCGGCGCCCAGGCGGTCAACCACGCCGGTAGCCGTGGCGAGGGAAGTAGATAGCTGCTCAGTCTCGCGGCGCAGTGCGGTGAAGCTTTCCAGCGCCCGCTGTTTGGCCGCAAGGGCCTCAAGCGCCTGGGCCGCCTCCTGCGCGCCCTGTTGCAGATCGCCTTCGAGCGCATCCCCCACATTGCGCAAGGCTTTCGCAAGCTGCTCGGCATCGGCTTCGCCCTTGACGGCGGCTTCAATGTCGTATCTGATCTTGGGATCTGCCATGGAGGGCTCTCGAAATGATCGGTTTGGTGTGGTGCATCGCCCTGGTGGGCGCTGGTGCTGTGCTGGCCCTGCTGGGCCTGCATGTGGAGTCCGAGCGCCTCATGGCGCTTGGCGGCGGAGCCATCGCCACCGTGGTGGTGGGATGGCCCGTGTTGCTGCTCATGGGCGCCGTGCAGACGTCCGCACGGCGCTAGGGCGGCATCAATCCCCGCTGCGCTGCGGGAAGCGGATTTCGTAGCCCCCGGAAATCTTTCCGCTCAGGGTGATGGCCGAGAAGTCGGAGCCCAGGAAGTCGAAGCCGTTGTTGCTGCCCAGGGCAACGTCGTTCACGTCCACCTCAACCACTTCGCCGTTGACCATGTTCTGGCCGTTCAGGCGCAGGTTGCAGCGCACCTGGGCGATGCGGCCGCCCAGAATCTTCTTGCCGTCCACCGCCACCCAGGACGCGGCCACCTTGACGGTGTCGGCCTTGGCAGGGGCGCCCGCAACGGCCAGGAACATGACTTCGCCGCGCAGCCAGTTGACCTTGTAGTGCGTGCCCAGCACGTAGGTGGTGGTGGCGGTGCTGTCGGTGATGACCAGGCCCGTGTCGCTGATGTTGCGCTTGCCAAGCGGCAGCCAGATACCGACTTCGGCCACCTCCAGGCTGGTGGCGGTCTGGCTGCCGGACGCTTGCGTGAGTTCTTCCACTTTGCCCTGGAACTGCATGGCCAGCGCCTTGACACTGGAGGCCGAGAGTTCCACCGTGACCTCGGTAGGCTTGGGCAGGATGACTGTGGCGCGGGCCTGGCCGTAGTCCAGGTGGCTGCGGGATTCGCTGACCTTTTCCTCAAAATCGGGTTTGATCTCGAACTTGTCGGCGTCCACCGCTTCGCCGAAGCCGTAGAACTTTTGGGTCAGGGTGTCCCAGATCGAGAACTCGACCAGGCCACCGGCCAGGATTGCGCGTGCTGTAGTTGTCATGTCCATCTCCGTTGCGGAAACAAAAAGGCCCGCTCAGTGGCGGGCCGTGGTTTGGGGGTTCGATACGGGCTGGGTGTCAGCTCGGGTCGCGGTAGTCAACGGTGAACGTGCCGAGCACCAGCTCGCCGCCCACGTCGATGTTTTCAAGCCGGTAGATGACCTCGCCCTCGCGCAGGCCGCCGCCGGTCACTTCAACGCCGACCTGTGTCATGGCAGTCATGCACACGAGCCGCAGCACGCGCTTGGCGGCGCGGTAGTCGGCGTGGGCGGCCTGCCTGGCATTCGCCGCGCGGCTGATGACGCCCAGCGTGAAGCTGTAGGTGCGGTGTTGCACCTGGGCTTCGTTGCTGCGCGGGCGGTCGCCTGCATCCTCGAAGAAGACAATGCGCGCGCCTTCGGACAGGCCGCTGGCGCGGCGCGGGTTGTCCAGCACCATGGCCCCCGCCAGGGCGGGCGCATCGCGCAGGGCCTGCACGATGGCCGCGCCCATGACGTAGGGCACGCCCTGGGGGCACTTGTCGGCGGGAAGGCTCATGGCGCTGCGCTGCCGAGCAGCGCCTCCATTTCGGCGCCATCCACCGTGCGGCGGGGGGTGTCCAGCACGGCAAAGCGCTGGCCCGCTGCAATGCCCGTGCCCGGGATGGCCTGCACTGCCATCAGCACGTCGTCTGCCCGCACGTCCGCCGTGGCGGGCATGAGGGCGGTGCGCGTGGTGGCCAGGGCGCGGCCGTCCAGGGCTTCGTCGTCGGCAACGCCGATGATTGCCGCCACCGACACATCGGCAGCGGCGGGCCGCTGGCGCGTGAAGGTGGTGGCGAAGTCGGGGCCGAAGAACACGGCTGCCAGGTCTTCTGCGAGGTCAAGCATGGCTGGGGTCAGTCTGGCTTGGTGGCTGGCGGCTCTGGCGCTTTGGGCTTGGGCTGCGCTGCGGGCTTGATAGCCCCCAGCTCCAGCAACTGTTTTGCCTGGCGCTCGCCAAGCTCCACAGTCTCGCCGGGCTCCACGCGCCCCGCTTTGAGCAGCAGGGGCTCAATGGTGGTGTACTTGGCCATGGTCAGGCCACCGCTGCCTTGAACAAGAAGCCCGCCGATGCGCCAGCCAGCACGGGCTGGTAAGCGTCGGTGGTGGGGTAGTACCAGGTGTTGGTGTTGTCGTCGAAGTAGCCTTCTTCAACGCTGGGGCGGCCCTGCAGCTGGTAGGTGTAGCCGTAGGATGGCGAGCCCATTTCCTGCTGGCTGGCGGGGGTGGTGAAGGCAAGAATGGCGTCTTTGCCCCACACGTCCACAAAGGCGGTGCCGTCGTGGTACACGGCTTCGCCGGTCACGATTTGCTGCAGCTCAAACAGGGCTTGCAGCTGGGCGATGGTGGCCGGTGGGCGGTCGCTGGCGGTGGACAGGCGCGCGAGCACCTTGGGGTGGGTGCGCAGCGCGGTGAGCACCTTGGGGCCCAGCGTGAGCACGTTGGGCGTTTCGCCGGTCTTGCCTCGGATGACTTCCTTGGCGGTGATGATGGCGGTGAAGGGGTCGCTGTCAACGTCGTCCCACTGGGTGTCGGTGGTGAGCGTGGCCTTGTTGGCACTGTCGTACTTGGAGGCGTCGCGCGCCAGGTCGGCGGCCTTCTTTTCGCGCTCCAGCGCCATGACGTTCTGCACGCGGCGCACGGCGTTCGATTGCAGGTCGATGCCGGGCACGGCCTGGGCTTCTTCCATCAGCTCGACGGGCACGGCGCCTTCCAGGCGGTAGTCCACCAAACTGAAGGGCTCGCTGGCGTAGCCGAACTGGATGCGCTTGGTGTTGGCACCGGGCGCGCGCGCCGTGCTGACGAGCTTGAAGTCATCCGGGCCGAACGACAGGATGCGGCCGGCACGCTGGCCCACCGTGACGATGGGGAACAGCACATTGGCCACGGCGGCCTTGGGGCTGCGGTAGCCGCGAGCAACGGCGGAGAGGATGGGGTCGAGGACGCGGGCCTGACCGGTGGTTTGCTGGGACATGTAGATGCTCCTGTTTTATGGGGTGGTGGTTGGGTCAGGCGGCGGGGGTCAGCAGGCCTGCGCTGGGCACAAGCAGCACCTCGACAAAGCCGCCAGCGCTGGCGGCGCCCATGGCGCGGCCGACGGGGCTTTTGCTCAGGCCACTGAGGGCGACGACGCAGCCAGTGGCGTCGACCATCAGGGCTGCGTCTTTGGTGACACCGCCGGTGCCAACTTCGACGATGGCGGTGCCGTACACGTCCACGGGCACCAGGTCGCCCGCAGCGGCGGCGCTGGTGCGGGTGACGCCAAAGGCGGCAGCGCCTGCGGAGGGGTAGGCGCCGGCCTGGGTGACAAAGCGGCTGGCGGCCAGGGCGCCAGCGGCGGCCACGGTCAGCGTGAGGGTAGAAATGCTTCCGGACATGGGAAATCTCCTGTGGATGGGTTGGGGCCGATCAGGAGGCGTAGCCGAGCTTCTTGAGCGCGGTCACCAGATCGGTGTTGTTCTCTTGGGCGTAGGCCTGGGCCTCCACCACTTGCTGCTGCTTGCTGGTGGCGCCCTTGTCTTCAGGGGCGGCACTGGGCTTGGCAGCGGGCGGGGCGTCGGCGGCGTGGGCGGCGATGGCTGCGGCGCGGGTGGCTTTTTCAGCGGCCAGCACAGCCAGCGATGCATCTGCAGCGGTGGTTTTGCCGTCGTAGGCCAGGGTGCCCAGCAGCTTTTCGTGGCCAGGCAGGCCTTCGCCCACAGCCAGCACGGCCTGGATGCGTTCGCGCTCGGCGGTGGCACCGCTGGCGGAAAACTCGGATTGAAGTTGGGCAAACAGCGCGGGATGCTGCTGCTCCAGGGTGGCGCGGTCCATAGAGGTCCTTTCGGTTTCAGGGGGTGGGAGTTCGAGCAGCACCGGCTCGGTGGGGTCGCCTTCGGCCCGCGCACCGGCGGGCTTGGGGTTGTGGTGGGCGGGTGCAAAGCGTGCTTTGCGCCGGGCCTTGAATTTGTCGGGGGCGGTGGCCATGCGTTCGACCAGTTCGTCCACGGTGGCAAAGCCATCGGCCAGGCCCGCATCGATGGCGCGCTGGCCGATGAAGACGCGGCCGTCGGCCATGGTCTCTAACACGTTTTCGACCGTGGTGCCGCGCTGCTCCGCCACGGCATCCACAAACACGCCGTACAGGTGGTCGAGCTTGTTTTCAAAGTCGGCCATGTATTCGGCGCTGGGGGCTTCGCCATTGATGCCGCCGCGCTTGTACTTTCCGCGCACAAATTCGACCGTGCCGGGATGGGCTTCGCTCAGGTGCATGCGGGCGTACACGCCGATGCTGCCCGCCTCGACCGTGGGGCCGCTGAGGTACAGGCTATTGGCGGCAGAGCCAACCCAGTAGGCGGCGCTGGCTATTGTTGCCTCGCTGACGGTGGCCACGGGCTTGATTTGCCCGGCGCGGCGCACGGCGGCGGCCAGCTCGGGCGTGCCAAACACGCTGCCGCCGGGCGAGTCGATGGCCAGCACCAGGCCCTTGACGCGGCTGTCGGCCACGGCGGCTTCGACCTGGCGCGTGAGAAGCTGGGCACTGGCGCCGCCGCTGATTTGCGTGAACAGGTTGGCCTTGGGGGCAATGGGGCCATCGATGCTGAGCACGGCAATGCCGCCGTCGCGCACGACGTACTGCTGCGGCTCGTTGGCCAGCTTGTGGCCCACGCGCGCTTCTACGGCGGCGATGTCGATTTTTTCGCCCTTCATGTGCACGTTGTAGATCTGCTGGATCTCGCGCAGCGATTCGGGCACGATGGCCCAGGGGGAGGCCAGGAGTTCAACAAGGGTCATGGTGTTTCCTCTGCATCAGGCGCTGGTGCGGCCTGCGGTGCGGCTGCACCGGCCTTGGGCACGGGCAGCAGGTCGGCCGCGCGCAGGCGGTCTTGCTCGCCTTGCTTTTGGTCGAAGGTGTCGTTGAAGTCGGTGCCCCACAGCTCCCATTCGGCGCGCTCGCGGGTCATGAGGCGCGCGTCGATGGCGGCCACGTAGGCTGCCACTTCGTCCTTGGGGTTGATGGAGCCCATGCTGTCGCCCGGCCAGGCGGCGCGGGTGTAGGCCCAGCGCAAGAGCGGGTCAGAAAAGAAGCCCGGCGCCTGGATGCGGCCAATGGCCACGGCCTCGGCCATCCACGTTTCGTAGATGGGCTGGCAGATGCTGAGCGCCAGCCACTGGCGCAGGCCCCGGAAGTACACCCATGCATCGAGCAGCGCGGCCTTGCTGGCCGAGTAGCTGCTGTTGAACTGCTTGATGAGCAGCTCGCGCGGGATGCCAAGGGCCATGCCGATCTGGGTGATGATGCCCAGCACGAAGGGCTCGAAGTTGGGGTTTGGCCGGCCTGGGTTGACCATGTGGGGCTTTTCGCCGGGCGCCAGGCCCACCACGGCGCCCATGCCCAAGCCAATTTCTTGCCCGGGGACTCCGGCGCCAGGAGCGGTGCCATCAAACACCGGCGCGCTGCCACCGCCGGGAGTTTCGATGAACACCGTGAGGTAGCTGGTGATGACGGCGGCCATGATCTCGGCCTCGGTGTAGCGCGATATTTGCTTGATGGCGTCGATGATGGGCGCCAGGTAGGGCACGCCGCGCGGCATGCCGGGGCGCAGCTTGCGGTAGTGGTGCAGCAGGCGGCGGCGGCCACTGTGGCCGACAAAGTCGCACCATTCACCGGCGTACAGCGTGGCGTTGCTGCCTGGCAGCCAGCCGCCGGGGTGCTGGTCGAAAATGAAGGCCGCCTGGGGCGCGCCGGTGTCGTCGGTGCGGATGCCACCGGCAATGCGGGCCGTGTCTACCGCGCCGCGCGGGTTGCCAACACGGTCAGCCTCCAGCACCTGCAGGCGCAGCGCGTAGGGCTGGGTGCTGGTGCGCGGGCCATCGGGCAGCAGGGTGAAGCAGTCGCCGCTTTCCAGCACGGAGCGCAGCACCAGGGCCTGCTGCTGGTAGAAGTTGAGGGTGTTTTCGATGTCGCACTCGGCGCTGTCGGCAAACAGGCTGAATTCGCGCTGGGTGATGGCTTTCCACTCCAGGGCTTGTTCCAGCGACCAGCCCAGCACGGCGCGGTTGGGCTGCGCGCTGAGCGCCAGGCCGGTGCCGACCACGCGATCCACGTTCACATTGATGGCGCCGGCCGCAATGGGGCTGGTGCGCACCAGCTCGCGCGAGGCGCCGCGCTGGCCGGTGAGGGCTCGCAGGGTGTCGGCCTTGGCATCGCGGGCCATGGGGCGCCACCAGCGGCCAGCGCCGCCGCTGGGTGCGGCAGGGGCGCCATCGCTGTTGGCCGATGCCTGCGCCTGCGGCATGAGCTGGTCGAGCACGCTCATGGCGTCCATGCGGGCGCGGGCCAGTTGCCGCTGCGACGCCCAGGCTGGCGCCACCGCTGCGATGGCGCGGTCAAGAATGTTGGACTGCATGGTTTAGTAGGGGCGAAGGTAGGAGACGCGGCGCGGCGCGGGCTGCAAGCGGGCGATTTCGTCGCGGCATTCTTTGATGCCTGCGCGCACCTGCTCCAGGTCGGCCCGGCGGTTGCGCCGGGCGGTGCCGCCCTGCCCTACGGTGTATTCCTGCGATTGCAGGATGCGCGCCTCGGCGTCGAGGTATTGCTGCAGGCGCTGCTGGGCCTGTTCGAGCTTGGTGCCCGTGCTCATGCGCGCCCCCCTTTGGCAACCATGGCCTGAAGCGCTTTGTCAAACTCGACCTTGAAGCGGTCTTGCGCCACGCGCTGCACCACGCCGTCGAAGTTCAGGCGGCGGCCATATTGCGGCGCCTGGCTGGTGAAGATAAAGAGCGGACGGATGCGCCCATACCCTTCCTTCTTTCCCTGGCCGCTGCCGCCTTCCCGGCGCCAGATGCCGTCCGGGCGGCTGCCGCCGCGTGGCTTGCCCACGAACAGGTCGTTTTTGAGCCTGCCGCCTTTGCGTAGCTTGATGCCCGTGGAGCTGGCGGCGCGAATGTTCTTGAGCGCTGTCAGGATGGTGCGCACCTCGGCGCCCTTGACATTGCCATTGGCGTCCATGCTCAGGCCCGCGCCGGGCATGGCGAACTGGCCGGCGCGCAGCACGCCCGCGTAGCGCATAGCGGCTTCAGCACGCTTGTGTTTGCGGCTCCCGCCTTCGACCTGGGGAAACAGGAAGTTTTCAGGCGCCACGCCGCCAGCGGCGGTGTTTTTGACCATCACCCGGGCGCTGAGGCTGTCCTTGGTGGCGGGCTCGACGCGCAGCGACTTGAGGGTGTAGGCCACAGGGTTGCCAAAAACAGAGCGCATTTCGTCAGGCAGGGCCTTGTCTGCCGCGTGCTTGGCCGTGCGCGTGAGGGCGGTGGCCGTGGCGTAGGGCACCATGTAGCTCTGCACGCCGCGCACCGACGCGATCACATCGGCAATGCTGGCACCGCTGTGGCGAACTTCGATCATGCTTTTGGGGCGCTCCAAAACAAAGCCCCCGGGGCCTTTCGGCTACCGGGGGCGGTGGTCACAACGGGGTTGTGATGGGTTCGTTTCAGGCTGACGGACTTTTGATACTTACCTGAATTGGGGTCAATTTTGGGGCAAAGTGTCTGGTGGAGACTAGAACTAAAGTGTCTGCTCTGGGGGCGACAATTTAGGCGACGGTTTGCTCATTTTTGACCTAGATTTTTTGCACGGTTTCTGTTAATTGAACGCCAGACTGCACCCGCGCAGCCCGGCGCGCTTCCATAGCCTGCAGCGCCTGGGCGTTGTCGTCTGCGATGGCGTCGGCAGCGTGCGCAACACGCCGGCGGAATTCGCCCAGCACGGTGTAGAAGTGCGCCCTGCCAATGCCCAGCGCGGCGGCGGCGGCCTTGACGGGCTTGATGCGGTGCACGTAATACAGGTCGAACACGCGCTTGTCGAGTGCATCGGGCTGGCAGGTGTAGGCGATGTGGAAGGCCGACAGCTCTGCGCTGCTGATGGCGTTGGGCCCGCCGTCTTCCGTGGGGCGCATGCTGCAGCCGCTCAGGCGCCCCAAGATGGTGCCGGTGATGGGCTTGGGGCCGTACAGGCGGCGGGTGATGCACCAGTTCACCCAGCGCTCGCACACGAGGTGCAGGTCGCGGTCTTGGGCGCTCAGGGCGGGGGCGTCTTCTTCCATCGGCAGGGGGCGGGCGGGGGCGGCAAGTACGGGGGTCATGCGATTCCTTTTGAGAACATTCGGCGGCCGGTGGCCGGAGGAGCAGGGGGGATGTAGGCGGCTGTGGGGGTTGGGGTCGTCTCTGTTGCTTCTGTTTTGATAGCTGCTTGCGCTTGATTGGAATGGGCTTGCGGTGCTTTTGGCACTTGAATTTCTGCAAAGTCTGCGGGGCGCGGAAACTGCGGCGCGGCGAACAGGTCGGGCGTCATGGACCGGGGTATGAGCTTTTCGCGCAGGCGCTCCCAGTCGGCATGGCTCCAGGTGTGCAGGCGCAGCTTGTGGGCCACGGCCAGGTTGTAGACGCTGATGTCGATGGCTTCGTTGCGTGCGTGGTCGTTGAGCTTGCGCCACACGCGCACGAGCTGGCCGTTGCGCATTACGGGCACGAGGCGCTCGGCGCACATCTGGTCAAACCACTCTGCGGGCATTTGGTTGTGCCAGTGCATGGCACCGGGGCCGCTGGTTACGTCGATGCGGTTGAACAGGTAGTCTTTGGCCACGTCGGTGCCGACAAACCACAGTTCTGCCATGCCCTGGCGCACTTTTCCGCCCCAGTCCACGTCCTGGTTGCTGGGCTTGCTGGCCATGATGGGCCTGTGCGGCTTGCGCGCGCCGGCCAAGATCACGCAGTGCAGGTGGCGGCGCTGGGTGGCGTAGTTGTACACGTCTTGCGTATTGTGGCCGCCCGAGTCGATGCCGTAGGCGCTGATCTTGATGAGCGCGCCGCTGGCGTGCGCGATGGGGGTGGTGACGATGCGATCCAACGCGGCCCACACGCTGGCGGGGTCGATGGGCGGGATGGCCGGGCTGCCGGGCAGCACCTGGTGGTCCACAATCCAGTGCTCCATGCCGGGGCCCCAGGCTTCGATCTGCAGCTCCAGCCGGTCGGGCTGGGTGTCCACCGCCATGGTCAGCACCAGCGCAGGGTCGGGCACCACGCGCGGCGGGTACGGCTCGGCGCGGGCCTTGAGCTTGTCGGCCGAGGTGACGGACTGGGCAATGTCGTAGCAGCGGGCCAGGCGCGTGTTCCAGAACGCGGCCATTTTGGTGTGGTCGCCTTCGCGCAGCGCGTCTTCGGCCTGGCGGTGCAGGCGGGCCAGGTCGAGCCAGCTGGTCCAGCCGGTGGGGGCGTAGAGCTGGCTGATGGTGAAGCTCTCGGTGCCGTCCACGCTGTCGGCATAGGCTACCCAGCGGGCCTGGCCGCCCATGGCCTCGTCGCGCAGCATTTGGCCTTTGTGGCTTTCTTCAATATCGGCGCCGCATCCGGGGCAGACCATCCAGGCGCGGGTCTGCGCTTCGTCGGTGCGCATGTTCTCCCACACCAGCTCGTGCAGGTGGTCGCAGTGCGGGCACGGTACGTGGTAGTGCTGCTGGTTGCCGCGCTCGAACAGCTGGGCGATCTTGCTCATCTCCTTGGGCCGCTTGGGGCTGCTGGAGTAGTACCACTTGCGGTTTCGGCCGTAGGTGCTGCCCCGGTTCTCGAAGATCTCGATCGGGTCGCCCTGCCCTTGCAGGTCAAACTCCCAGTCGTCGATTTCGTCGCCGTAGCCGTAGCGGGCCGGGATTTCGGCCAAGTTGGCCGCGCTGCCCGCCGTGCTGATGTACACCGTGCCGCCCCGGAAGGTTTTGGTGTCGTCGGTGTTCTTGCCGTGGCGGCTGCGCGGCTCGGAGAACAACCCGCGCACCTTGGGTGTCGCCTTGATGGTGTTGTTGATGCGGGCCGAAAGGCGCCGTGCCAGGTCCAGCGTGGGCATCAGCGCCAGGATGTTGGCCGCTGCGCCGTCCACGCTGGCCATCATCCAGTTCATGGCCGATTGCGTCTTGAGCAGCTGGCTGGCGCCCATCACCACCACGCGGTTGGCCGGGTGGCCGGGGCTGAGCACGCGCATGACCTGGCGCGCAAAGGGTGTGCGGGCAGTGTCGTATTTGCCGGGCTCGGCGTTGCCTTCGGACGGGATGTAGGCGTGCTCATCCACCCACTCGTCCACCCACAGGGGCGGGTCGGGGCGCAGGCCAGCGGTGAAGCTGCCCCGGTAGCAGGTGGCGGCATCAGCCAGCGGCATCGGCACCCTCGATCTTGCGCACGATGTCGTGCAGTGCGGCGCGCAGGCCTTCGCGCAGGGCTTGCTCCAGCGCAAACGGGTCGGCGATGGGTGCCAGCGTGGGCGCAAGCTTGGTAGGCAATGCGCCGAGCAGGGTGTCGCGGATGATTCGGGCCTCGGTGTAGGCCTCGCGCTCCATGTCGGCCACGCGGCCCACCGACTTCTCCAGCTCCATGCGCTCGATGCGCGCAATGCGGGCGGCCTCGCGCTTCTCGAAGCTGGCAGCGATCTTGTAGTTTTCGTGGTGGTCGATGCCGTACTCGGGCTCGTCTTCGTCCAGCCCTGCCGCGCCATCGACCACGGGCGGCGGCGCAGCCACGGCAACACCCGCATCCCGCGCCTGACGCCGCGTCTCGGTCGCCACCACCTGGCGCACATCGCGCGAGCGCTCAAGCTGGGCACGCACCTGATCGACGTCGTACAGCTTGCGGTCTGGGTCCGCAAACGCAATCCGCCCCTCCTTCGTCAGGCGCGAAAGATAGGGCGCACTCACGTCCAGAAGCTTGGCGAGCTGCTTCTGATTCAATAGCTGCGAAGGCATGTCCTGATTAACTGAATCGATCATTTATTAACCCGCTTCACCGCTTAACCTGCTCCGAAATTCCTTCCACAAACCTTCCCGGGGGGGCCGAATTACCCTTCTGGTTCGGGGCGTCGGGAGAACCTAGTGGGGGTGGGCCACCATCGCCGCCAACACATCCGCACGCGATGGCGCGCCCTCGTGCCGGGCGATGGCCGCCAGCAGCGCCTCCTGCTGACGGCGCAAGGGCCGTGCGCTGGCCACCAGCCGGGCGCAGCATTGCAGGCAGGCCATGTGGTAGGCGCCACAGGGCTGGCCGGCCTGGGCGCGCGCTTGGTGCTGGGTGCAGTGCGGGCATGGTGCGGCGGCCTTCACAGTTCTTCTGCGTAGCCATAGCCACCGCGCACAGCGCGCACGGGGCTGGTGAGCGACTCGGTAGATTCCGTCCAGTGCTGGTGCGGCCCGTGGAAGTGCAGAGCCAGCTCGCCCGTTTGCCCATCGCGGTTCTTCAGCACGGTGCAGCCCTTCACGTCGGACTCGCCCTCGCCGCCTTTGCGGTGCGTCCACAGGGCAATGATGACGTCGGCATCCTCTTCGATGGCGCCGCACTCTTTCAGGTCGGACATGACGGGTCGCGGGTTGCTGCGCTTCTCCACTTCACGGTTCAGCTGCGACAGCAGCACCACCGTGATACCCAGCTGCTTTGCCAGTTGCTTGAGGCCGCGCGTGACTTCCTCCAGCTCGGTGCGGCGGTCGGCCTTGCTGCCCGTGCCCTTCATAAGCTGCAGGTAATCCACCGCCAAGGTCTTCAGGCCATAGCGGCGCACCAGGCGACGGGCTTTGGCGGCCACGTCCTGCAGGGTCATGGCGGGGCGGTCGTACAGGTACAGGCCCAGGCCGCGCAGGCACTCCACGCCTTCCGACACGCGGCTCCAGTCGTCATCCGACAGGCGCCCGGTCTTGAGGCCCGACAGCCCCACCCGGCCCAGGTTGGCCACGGCGCGGGCGGTCAGCTCTTGGCTTGTCATCTCCATTCCGAAGAAGGCGGCGGGGATGCCGTCGCGCGCATGCGTCAGGGCCAGCTGCTGCGCGAATGACGACTTGCCCACCGACGGCCGGGCCGCCACGATGACCAATTGCCCATCGCGCAGGCCACCCGACAGCAGGCGGTCAAGCGTGGGGATTTGCGTGGGCCGGCCGGGCTGCACACTGCCATCGGCCAGGGCCTGCAGGCGGTCGATGAAGGCGGCGGCAAAGTCTGCCACCGGCAGCGCATCGGCCTGTGTGCGGTCGTCCACCACGGCCTCCAGCAGCGCCACGGACTGCGCAACGCGCTGCTCAACCGGCGCGGAATCATCGTCGGCGATGCCCACCACATCGCGGGCAGCAGCGCACAGGGCGCGGGCTTTGGCGTGGGCGGCCACGGTTTGCGCATGGCCCGGCACTGCGCGCAGGCCGGCCAGGCCAGAGCCGGTCAGGTCGTGCACGTAGGGCCAGTGCTCGGCGTCCACGGATTCGAGCACGGCCACCACGTCCACATGCTTGCCCGCCAGCACCAGGGCCTCGGCAGCGCGCCACAGCACGCGGTGCAGCGGCAGGAAGAAATCAGCCGCCTGCAGGCCCGCAGCATCGTAGGCCGCAGGGCCGTAGGACAGCACCGCGCCAATGACGGCCCCCTCGGCATTGGCCGAGTAGTGGCGCGGCTCGGCAGGGGCGGCATCCAGGCCGCAGGCCAGGTCGTCGGGCAGGTCAAACGCGCTCATGCCGCCACCGCCTGGGTTTTCTCGATGACGTGCTTTTTGCCCTTCTCGCTTAGCAAAAAGTCAAAGTCACACTGCCAGCTTTCGTGCCCGGGCGCCCTGCCGCCCCGGCCCATCAAAAAATCGTTGTCCCGCGCCCGGGCGAAGTAGCCGCCGATCCAGTCCAACGCCTCGGCGGCGGTGGTGGCCCGGGGCGTGCCGTCTGACCGCTTCGAGGTCAGCACAAACCGCCACAGCGCCCCGACCCGCTTTCGTCGCTCATCGCTCATCAGCCGCACGGCAGGCAGCTCGGGCAAGGTTTCGTGAAACAGGTCAACCACGGCTTGCACGTCGCAGCGAGGCATTGCCGGTTTTTGGTCGGCCCTGCCGACAGAACCGTTAGGTTCAGTCAGGGAATCAGGAATCAGGGTATCAGGATTCAGCCCGATTACCACAGGGTTACTATCTCCGTTGCACGGTGCTTGCACAGTGTTTGCACTGTGCTTGCGTGGTGCTGGTGCTGTTGTGGCAATGTTCCCGTGCTGGTCTGGCATGGTGCTTGCCTTTTCGTCGCGGTGCGGGTTCTGGTGCCTGGTGAAGTTCACCACCTGCAAGAAGCGCTTTCCACCCACTTCATACCGTGCAACCATGCCCGTAGACGCCAGCAAACCAAGCAAAACATCGCAATCCACATTGTCGGCCGGGAAGATTTCCATCTTGATTTGCTTTGGCCGGTCTTCAAGCCTCCCCTCCCTGTCTGCCAGCGTCCACAGGCCAATGAACAAAAGCCGCGCCTCCATTGGTAACTCGACAAGGTCTGAGTTACGAAAAAAACCGGGTTTGATGTTGCGGGCACGGGCCATTACTCGGCCTCCCGTATCTTGTTCCAGCAGATACCGCAGAAGTACTTGAACTCTTGTCCGCTCCGAATCTTGGTGTTGGTGTAGGCGCGCTCCATGGCCCCTATGACTTCATGAACACCCAGCTTTTCAATAAAAGTGCGCACCGTCACCCTTGCTTTGTCATTTAGGGTAAAGCCATCCATAAAGCGCTCGTACACACCAACCACCTCGTCACACTCATCTTCAAGGCGCTGGCGCTTGGCCGCCATCACGCGCTTGTAGCCCTTGATCTGCTCTTCTTTTTCGATGATGAGCGCAGCCTTCTCTTGCAGGCTCTGGGGAATCTCGGAAAGCAAACGATCGGACTTACCCAGATTGCAGGAATCGCAAGACGTAACCAGGTTGTCGTCTTCATTGCCGCCACCTTGGGCGACTGGATTGATATGGTCTAGATGAAGAATCACCGCGGGCGGATGCGCTCCGCAGTATTGGCAGGTGAAGCCATCGCGCTTGAAAACTTCAAACCGAGCCTTCTTGGAAATTGATTTTCGTTTTGTGGCATTCATGCGTATCACCCTCAAAACACCCCAAAAAATCACGTCGGCAGGCAGTGGGTGAGGCTGCTTTTCGGTAGCGAACCTAGCCGGGTGAAAAAACATCAGTGCGCCCCCATAGCCCTGCACATAGCGAAGCGCGCAGCACGGCGGGCCTCGGTCTGTGCGTTCATCTCGCGCAGGTGGCGCTGGGCCGCATCGCGGTCGCCAATGGCCATGGCAAGCTGCAAATCCACCCCAGCAAGCTGTGCAGCCAGCTCGCGCCGCTGGTCAATCAGCCGGGCAATACATTCATCTTGATATCGCCGGGCAGTCATGGGCACAGCCTCTCTTGCTGGGGCAGCACATACACCGGGTGCACACCGTGGCCCGTCACCCTGCACGGCCTGATATCGCTGCGCCTGTGCAGCCACCCAGCAGCCACCAGGTTGTTCACCCGGGCACTCACGGTGCCAACGTCAATGCGGCGGTCTTCCAGGGACTCATAGCGCCCCTGAATCTCGCGCAAGCTCATGTCCTGCACCCCGCGCCGCTGCGCAGCCACCACAATGTCGAAAATCTTACGTCGCTGCCCGGCCATGCGGCGCAGGCCCATGGCATCGAGCGCCTGGGCGCTGGTGTCGGTGGCACGCTGCCGCACCTTCTCCACCGGCTGGATATCTACGGTTTGGTTCATTCGTGGCCTCCTGTCGCCATGGCATCGCCCACCGGTCGCCCTTCCAGGCCCAGCACAGCGCGACGATCATTGGCCACATGTTCCGCATACGTCTTGCCCGTGATGACCAGATACAGCGCGTCGTGCAGCAGGTCCGACGGCGTGCAGCGGGCCGCGCGAGCCTTCTCGGCCAACAGGTCATGCATGGCCGGGGTTACCAGCGTCTTGGCCTCCTCGGTGCGCTTGCCCACATGCAGGCTGGCCAGCTCGGCGCACATCACGCAGCACCCCCGGCCCCATCGGCCACAAGGGCGCGGTGCTCGGCATACCGGGCGGCCAGGGCATCGTGCGACGGCAGCGCGCCAGCCTCGGGGTTCAGGTTCAGCTCGGCCATGAGCACGCAGCCCTCGGGCGTGGCGCCGATCAGGTCGAACACCTCGGCAGCGGCCGACAGCAACGCCCGTTCTTCAGGCTTGCGGCCCACGGCAAAGGCGGCGGGCGTCCATTGGTGGCGGCGCGCCAGCGTGTTGCCGGCGCGATTGGCCCAGCCCTCTGCGCGGTCGAGCAGGGCCAGCATCAAGTGTTCAGGCATCAAAACCTCCAAGGGGAAAGGGCGGGCGCCCACGGACGGCAGAAAATGCGATTTCCACACCACACCACCCACCGAAAGGGGCGCCCATGACATTCGAAAAACAGGTGATGCAGGCCATTGCAGATCTCAACAACACACAGCTGACGCACCTGAACCGCCAGCTGGCCACCGAGGCGATGCTGGAGGCGCTACTGGATCGAGTGGATCCGCAGGCCCTGCCTGCGATTGCGGAGGAATACGACGCTGCGCTGCTGCGGCTTGCCGAAGGGCTGCCGCCAGACATGCAACGGCCGGATGTTTGGCAGCAGTGGTCAACCCTGCTATCAGATCGGCAGCGATACGTTCGGGAGCTGGCTGCCCTACGGGGAACACCCGGCGCAGGGTGACGCGGCCAACCACCGCATCCAGCGCAGCGATGCGGGCGAACACGTCAGACACCGGGCACCTCCAGCACAACACCTGGGAAAAACCGGGGAATCAGGTATGTTTTGGCCATCACCGCGCCGACAAAGCAGCCCACGATGAACAACACCACCAGCACAACGTCAAAGAATTTCAAGGCCACTTACCTCCGGCTGTTGAATGGCGAGGAACCAAAACAACCCGACTACTGGGCCGTCCCGGAGCTGATCGACAGCGGCTACGCACAAGGGCATTACCAAGTGAGCCGCTCGCACACCAACCACGGCGAAGTGATCACCGTGGTGGGCTTCAGCTCCACCATGGCGGGCCGCCTGTACGCAGACGAACTGGCCGAACTGCTGCGCAAAAGCACCCTGCGCTACCGCCTGCGGCAAACCGCCTTTGGCCTGCTCAGCTTCGGGGCCGGATGGGTGTTTGGCGTGTTCAGCCAGGTCGCCGCCAACCTGGTGACGAAGCAACTGGGGGGCTGACATCAGGCCACCCCCTGCACTTGACGGGCGCCCGCCCATTCATGGCCTACGATGGAAGCTCCAACACAACCACGCAAACCACGAAGGGCGGACATGAGCAAAGAAAACATGATGAGCGGCGCAGAATTCAAAGCCGAATTTGCAGAGCTGGTGCGCAACCTCAAAGACACCGACCTGGTGTACTTTGGCAATGCAGACCTGAGCCTGTACCGAATCAAAGAACGCGGCCCGCTGGAAGGCCCGCGCATGGTGCAAATAGCGTTCAACGAGCCGTACAACGTCATACCGGACTGACTCCCGCAAGACGCTCGCGCAGCTCAGCCACAAGCGCCTGCACCTCAGCACCCAGCCGGGCATCCGGCAGCGGCGCATACGACGCATCTGGCCTGCCAGCGCATGTGCTGATAACCCGCGCCCTGCCATCGGGCAGCAGATCGATGGCGATGTGCGCCAGGGATTTCGTGTCACCCATGGGCGGCCTCCATTACTTCGGAATTGATAGCTACCCGCGCTTGATGGGCGGGGGCCGTTCCTCGAATGAATCCCCAATCCACATCGGGCCGCAAGTCCTCGCAGGTCACGGCGCGAGCGGTGGCCCGCTCGATTTCGATGCAGCGCTCGACAGCCACGCGGGTAAGGCCACTGGCCCACTGGTTCACAGCCCCCTGGGTGACACCCAGTGTGCGAGCAAGATCGGTTTGCTTGTGGGTTTTGAAGTAGGTCTTGAGGTCCATACCCCAATAGTAGTCGGACTATTTGCTTTTGTAAATGGTCAGACTATTTGAACAAAAAGTAGCAAGGCTATTTAATCGCGCCATGCCAGCACTACCACTCTCCCCAGAGCAGAAGCAAGACGCCGCCAGGCTTCTGGCGTCGTGGGAGTCTTACAAAGCAGCCAATCCAGGGGCATCTCAGGAAAAGTTCGCCGCCGAATGTGGCTGGAAAACCCAGGGATCCTTCAATCAGTACCTGCACGGGAAAATCCCGCTGAACCTTAATGCGCTCTTGAAAATGAGCCGCGTCTTGGGTGTAGATGCATCGACCATTTCCCCCACCCTGGCCGCCCAACTACCCTCTAAGCCCGCCATCCCAACCCAACTGGCCGCACGCCTTGCGACAGCGGACGAAACTACGCGCAAGCTGGTGGAGATTGCGCTACTGGAAGAAGGCGACGCAGCCCTGCAGCAGCTCAGCCCCAGCATCGTCGCCATGGTGCGCATGGTGAAAACCGCGATAGCCGCAGACGACACGCCAGGCACATGAACGGCGCCTTCCCACTGCTTGGCGACGCGGCCTACGTCACCTACGTGGGGGCACTGGCCCACAGGGGCGCAAACCCCACAACCCACCTGGCTGAGGTACGCTACCCAGTGCAGACAGCACCCGTGGTGAGCGTGGTCAAACTGCTGGATCCGAATGGGCTGTGCGCATGCAACGAAGCAATGGCCTGGCTGTTTTTGCGGGCCGCCGGGGTGCCCGCCCCGCGCCACGCCGCAATACTGACCTTGAGCGAAGCCAAGGCCATCAAGGCGCTGGGCAAAAAGACCATTCACCCCGAGCTGGTGCACCAAGGCTTTGTGCTGGCCTGGGCGTCCAAGAAGCTGGACTTTTCCAGCATCAAAGCTTTATTTGCCGGCACTGCGGGCGCCGACCGCTGGCTGACCGCACTGTGCACCGCCGAAGGGCTGGCCATCGCAGCGTTTGACGAAGTCTTTCTCAACATCGACCGCAACCCCGGGAACGTTCTCTACATCAGCAAAGACTCCTTCGTGCCGATAGACCACGAGCTGTGTTTTGGCATGCAAGACTGGACCCGTAACAACCTTGCACACCACCCCGCAGACGGCGACTCCCTGCGCAGGCTCAGGCAAGCCCAGGCAGGCGGCACCATGGCGCGAGCCACCTTTGAACAAGCCTTGAATCGCATGGCCTACCATGCAGAATCGCACGCCCAGGCGCTGAGAGCATGCAGGGGGCAGATAACCCAACTGTTACAACAGATTTACCCGCAGCAGGCCGACGAGATGAGCACCCGAGTCTTATCATTCATCGCCGAGCGCACAGCTCAGCAATGGATTAAAGACAGACTGGGAGTCATTTGATGATGAATTTAAGCCATCTCGCACCCCAGCCCAGCACAGCCAGCCCCGAGTTTGAGGGCAAGTGGCACCCCATCGAATTTCAGCCCGACCTGAGCGTGCCTCAGCGCTTCGTCATTGGCGTGGCCATTGCACAAAAAGGCAAACTGACGCATTTCAGGGTGGCAAACGAGGCCGGGCGCCTCAAGTGCTTCTATGGCAACCGGTTCAGCAAAGAAACGTGGGCTTGGATGCACAGCGAACTGACCACCGAACTCGCACAAGCCAAGGGCACTGCCGTGCTGCGCTACCTGAGCGCGAGCCCCCAAATCGGCATTGGCGAGGGCCACTACGCCAGTGGAAGCAGCGCCGATGCGGCCCTGTCGCGTGCTTTCGAGCGCGTGGTGACCGTTGTGACCGACGGCAGAAAGCCACGCACCCAAGGAATAGCACAAGGCGAACTGCGCGAAACCATGGCACGCATGCTGAAGTTGCGCATGAACACGCGGTATGAAAGCATCTCGCAGCCAGAGGCCGGACTGCAGATTTCCGACAAAGGCCAGATGCACACCTTTGACATCACCTACGACGACCACAAGACCGCATCGTGCGTCGTCTCCGCCTGCTACGCCGGCCTCGACACGGCGCGACTGAACGTGATGGAGGCCACCACCGATCTTGAAACATTCATGCGCATTCGCAAGCGCGAGCAAATCGGCCTGGCGGTGCTTACACCATCCACAGACCTGCTCCCCGCCGAGACAGTGCGCACCTGGCAAGACTGGTGGGCAAACTACTCGTACAAGCTGCGCAAATCAGACTTGGTGCTGCTGGCCGAAGCACACACCGCAGAAAACCTGGCAGACCAAGTGGTGGATTGGTACCAAGATAGCCAGTAGCCCGCCACCTAGCCAGCACCTGTATACCCCTACGATTGACGGAATTAACCTATAGGTTAAAGTCTTGGACCTTCAAGAGCTTTTTGACGACAAGTTTCAAGTGGTGGCTGCAATGGATGGCGACACCTGCCCTGCACTGGAGTTTTTGCTGGACGGTGAAGCCTCCACGGCGGCCTCTCGGCAGGGTTTGCTGGAAATGCTCATGAGGGTGGCAGAGCTCGGGTTTCAAGGCGTGCCCGCCAAATGGACGCACGAGGCCAACAAGAGCGAACAGATTTATGAATTTGTCAAAGGCGACTTGCGCCTCTTCTTCTTCAAAGGCCAGGGTCGCCAGATCGCGGTGTGCACTGCCGGGGTGATGAAGAAGGGGCAAAAGGCCGACAAGGGCATGGTCAGCCTGTCGGCAAGCATCAAGAGCGCATACTTTGCAGCGCTGCAATCGGGTACCTTAAAGGTCAAAAAAAATGAAGATGATTGATTCCATCAAGAAGCTGCTTGAAAGCGCCAAGCTGACAGACAGCTACTGGGTCGAAAAAGCCAAGCTCGATTTTTCGATTGCGCTCGAAAACCTCCGGCGCTCCAACAACCTGAGCTACAAGGACGTTGCCACCAAGATTGGCACCAGCCAGCCCTACGTAACCAAGGTGTTCCGGGGCGATGCAAACCTGACCATCGAGACCATGGTCAAGCTGGCGCGCGCCACCGGCGGGCGGCTTGAGCTGCACATCGCCGATGCCAGCGCACCGCCGGCCGCATGGGACATCCGCGACCTCCATCGCGGCCACAAACCACGCCCTACGGGTGCCAGTGAAACAGTGATCAATGTGGAATTTGCCGCCAACGGCAGGCACTGGGCAGCACACGAAAAGCTGGCGGCATGACGCAAGACACCCCCCACCCTATTGCACTTGAGCAGGTGCTGTTTCTCAAGGTGCACGTTGCCGCCATACCCGGCCATGTGTACCAGGAAGACGCCGAAACCGCAGAGCCCGAAAACGCACTGCATGTGGAAGAAATCAAAGGCGACGAAGGGCGCTACCAGGCGGTGATGACCACCGTGGTCAACCCCGATGGGGACAAAGCCCACCCCTACCAGATCAACATTGAGTGCATGGCATTGCTGCACGCAGACAGCACGCTGAACAAGCAAGAAGCCCTGCGCGGCATCACCATCACAGCCCACAGCGTTCTGTTTGGCGCCATCCGCGAAACCGTGGCCTGGATCACCGGGCGCCAGCCCTACGGGCCCTTGATGCTGGGCCTGTCTGTGCTGCGCCCCCGCAACCCCACCGCACCTTGATTACGGCGCCGGGCACGCAGAGCGCGCAGAGCGGTAGCGCTCCATGCTCTTGGTGGCCCTGTCAAAGTGGGCAGAAGCCAGAATATCGCCCAACTTGTCGCGGTTTTGCATGAACACCAGGTAGGCCTCCACGGTTTCCTTCATGGCGTCTGCCAGGTCATCGCGGCCAGTGGCAAGGCAAGGCGGCGCCGCCAGTTGCGCTGCCTCTCGGTGTAGCGCCTGCATAGTGGCCACAGGCTGCGCCAGTGCTATGCGCCCCGTGCCGCCCGCCACGCGGCTCGCATCGTTGAAGCGCACCACCACATCGTCAAACTGCTTGAGGGCCTGAGCCAGCAGGTCGCTCTTTTCCTGCTCAGCCTTTTTTGCCTGCTCTTGCAGCGCCTCGCGCTCGCGCTGCGCTGCGGCGGCGGCCCGCTCGGCCTCTTGCCGCTGCACCAGCTCTATGCGCTGCTGCTCGGCCTTGGCCGCAGCGCGGCTGCGCTCTTTGTAGACCACCAACCCCACCACGATGACCGCCACCACGGCAATGATGGCGAGGACGGACACGCCACGCTGGCGTTGCATGGCGGGCTTTCGGCAAACAGGGCTGTAGCGCATGGCAAACAAGAGGTTGGTCACGGAATGGCGACAGTCTAGCCGCCACACACTGTTACAGCCAAAACAATCAGTTCCAACGACTAATTAAATAAATAGTCCGACTGTTGACTATTTCAAATAGTCCGACTACTATTGACTCATCGCCCACCCCAACGGGCGCATGGAGTCGAGATGCAAGCAATCCCCCTGGGCGGCCAGCCGCTCAAGACCAACGATGAAGGCCTGGTCAGCCTGACGGACCTGCACCAGGCCGCACTGAGTGCAGGATGGGCAGAAGGAAAGCGCAAACCCGGTGACTGGGCGCGCGAGGCAGGCGCTCAGTTCATCGACTTTGTGGCTGACCAGTTGAATACCCGCAAAACGGGCATTTACAAAGCCACCAAGGGCAAAGGCGGCGGCACCTTTGCCCACTGGCAGATCGCCCTGGCCTACGCCAAGTACCTCAGCCCCGAGCTGCACATGCAGGTCAACGAGGTTTATGCCCGCTTCAAGACCGGCGACGTAACCCTGGCCGCCGAGATTGCCGACAAGGCCAAGCCCGCCGATGCCGTGTGGCTTGCAAAGCGGGTGCAGAGCACCGTGGCGCGCAACCAGCTCACCAGCACGCTGGCCGCCCATGGCGTGGCGGGCAAGGGCTTTGCCGACTGCACCAACGCCATCTACAAAAACATCCTGGGCGGCAAAAAGAGCGAGGTGTGCGCCCAGCGCGGCCTGCGCAAGAGCACCAACCTGCGCGATGTGATGAGCGTGGAGCAGCTCACCATGACCGCCATGAGCGAGCTGGTGGCCCAGCGCCGCATTGAGGTGAAGAACCAGCGCGGCAACAAAGCCTGTGCCGATTCGTGCGACCACGCGGCATGGTCCGTGGCGAAGCTGATGCAGGTGGCGGCATGAGCACCTTCACCCACACCCCCCGCCCGGCCATCGTGCCGACCACGGAGGGCCACACCACCCAACGCCGGTTCGGCCCGGGAAAGTTCCCGTGTGACTACAACCTGCGGCCTGCCGACCGCGAAGCCTGCGCAATGGGCGCCTCGCTGGTGGTGTACCGCGATGGCGAATGCGACCTCGCCGAAGTAACCATCAGTCTCGGCACCTACACCAACGCATCAATCACCGCCCGCCTCAACCTCGCCGAGCTGCGCGAGCTGGCCGCCTGCCTGCTCGACGCCGCGCACGACATCGAAACCCTGCCCGCCGCCGTGCTGGCCCAGGAGGCAGCATGACCCCCCCCACCCTGCGCCCCTACCGCATCACCTGCGCCGGCCTGCAATACATCGCCCTGGCCACCGGCCCCTGCCAGGCCATTGCCGACGCCATTGCCCTGCACGGCGCGCAAACCATCACGGCCAAGCCCCTGCGGCTGACAGGGGGCGCCGCATGACCACCCGCCCCATGAAGCCCACCACCCTGCCCGTGGTGGAACAAGCCGCCCAGCGCGAATGGGCCGCAGGCTGGTACAGCGGCATGGCCGTGGGCTTGATCAACGGCGTGGCGCTGGCCGTGCTGGCCGGGTGGCTGAAATGACCAGCACCACCACCCACCGCGCCCAGCCCTGCAACGGCTGCACCCCAGCGCCGCGCCGCTCGCACCGCATGTGCAGCGCCGACCAATGCCAGCAGGGCCGCGCGCCCTGCCCCTGCCCCACCGCCTGCGAGGTGCCCGAGCCCTTGGGCGCGCGGGGCCACCACCTGGCAGACGCCCCACCCACCCGCGCCGAACTGGCTGCCATCGCCCTGGTGCTGCTGGTGTGCGTGGCCGGGGTAGTTTGTTTGGTCAAAACGGCCCTTAGCGCTTGATGGGCAAGCGCTAGTAGCTACAAAACAAATAGCACCATGCACCACACCGGCACCCTGTACCTCAGCCGCACGCGGCCCGTGGTCGACACGGCGCCCGATGGCGCGTGGCGCCTGACCCTGCTGCTGCTCGACCGCCAGGGCACGCACGAGACCGAGGCCTGGCGCGTGCGCTGGGTGGGCGACGCGGCCCGCGCCTGGCATGCGCAGCACCAGCACCTGCCGGAGCCCGGCGCCGTGCTGCGCGTGCAGCTGGAGCGCAGCCCGCTCGCACCTGGGCCAGGCCAACGTGCCCGAAATTCGCGCCCGGGTGGTTTGCATACAAATCGAACCCAAAGGCACGCCAGCCGTGCGCCAGCAGCTATCAACCCAAGAGCAACCGGCCAGCGTGGCCGCATGACCCATTCACCCACCACCAGCCCGACATGACCAAACCCCGCCCCATCCGCCCCGCCATCGCCCGCCCGGCGCCCGCAGCCGAGCCGCCCGCCAGCATCAGCCACCCCTACCCGGTGCGAATGCTCCAAAGCGCCGCCACCACCATCCTGCAGCGCGGGCAGGAGCGCGACACCAGCCAGGATGGCCAGGCGCAAGAGCGCAGCATGGCCGCCACCGTGGCCGCGTTCAACGCCATCGAGGGCACGGCCCTGAGCGAGCGCCAGGGCTGGGCCTTTATGCAGACCTTGAAGCTGGTGCGCGCAGCCAACACCGCGCGCAATGGCCGGTACAACCCAGACGACTACCTCGACGGCGCAGCCTATGCCGCCCTGGGCGCCGAGGCCGCAGCAGGCGGGGCGGGCAAGGCATGACCTGGCTCCTCACCGCCACCGGCCGCGAGCACCACCTGGGCGCGTGCTCTGCCCTGCGCCCCGGCAACACCCCGCAGATTGAAGAAATCGCCCACGCCCTGGCGCAGATCAACCGCTACACCGGCCACGCCGCCCGCCCCTACAGCGTGGCAGAGCACAGCCTGCTGGTGTGCGACCTGGTGCAGGCCGACGGCCTGGACTGCCACGCCCAAATGGCCGCCCTGCTGCACGACGCACACGAGGCCTATTGCGGCGACGCCGCCACGCCCGTCAAACAGGTGCTGGGCATGGCATGGATGGCCTTCGAGAACACCCAGGCCCTGCTGGTGCGCGAGGCATTCCAGATCCGCGCCGCGCACACCGCCCACCGCGCCGCTATCAAGCGAGCCGACCTCGTGGCCCTGGCCACCGAGCGGCGCGACCTACTGCCCTTTGCGCACGAAGCCTGCATGCCCTGGCCCGTGCTCGACGCCCCCGGCGCCGAAGTACCCACCGCCAAGCTGCGGCTGAACACCCCCGAGCGCACGGCCTGCCAGTGGCACCACTGGCGTGACGACTTCATCCAGCGCTTTGAGCAGCTCGACCGCGCCCGCCTGCAGGCCGCAGCCGCCATCCCACCCACCGCAACCACTGCCGCATGACCATGACCTTCAACAACAACCCCAACCGCAACGCCTGGCGCCCCGAAGAAGACGCCCTGCTGCGTCAGCACTTCGGCCTGATGCCCGACCAAGCCCTGGCTGACCTCATTGGCCGCCCCGTGCTCAGCCTCTCGGGCCGGGCCAACCGCATCCGACTGCGCAAAGAAGACAACCGCGCGCGCAAGGCCAACCCCGAGTCGGCCCACATCCACCGCACCGCCCGCCCCAAGCCCGGCGCGGGCCTGCAAGACATCATGGCCACCGCCACCCCCTACGGCCCCGCACCCATCCCGGCCATGGGCGCCACGGCCCGGGCCATCATCTGCAACAGCGTGATGCGCGGCGCGCCGTACACCTGCCCCGAGCTGCGCCCCTTCGGCGCCCGCCCCGGCGCAATGGATGCCTTTGCCCTGCCCAGCCGCTGGTTTAACCAGCGGGTGTATCGGGATGGTCGGGTGGAGGGGGTGGCATGACCCGCAAACGCCAACCCAAAACCCACTACAGCCTGGTGCACGAACTCTTCGCCAGCGACAGCGCCCCCATGCCCGCGCACACCCGTCGCCACCAGCTCACGCGCATGGCCGACGCGCTGAACGAAATGATGCACGCCCCCCGGCCCGGCAATGAAGCCTGGCGCGTCATCAGCGATGCAGTCAACCTGCTCGAAACGCTAGTGCTCTGCGGCGAAGCACCGGTGAAAGACGCCACCACAGGCAAGACCATCGCCAGCCACTGGCGCGGCTGCGACGGCCAGCCCGTGGAGATTGCCGACACCAGCGGCCTGCTGCTCGACGCCATCACCGCCATGGCAAAGGCGGGCGAGCGTGCGTTTGATGGCAAGCCCATGCGCCTGGACGGCCCCGGCCTGCAGGCCGTGCGCGCCGTGCTGGAGGACTACCAGACCGCGCTGGAATGCCTGCCAGCCCGCACCATGGTGCGCTGCCACCGCGCCACAGAAAAGCGCATCCGCGAAATTTTTGGCCGCATCGACCATCTGCCCGATGGGGTGCATGTGATGGCGATTTGAGGTGCCCGCATGACCAAAACCCATACCCTCACGGGCCGCGCCCTTGATTACGCAGTAGGTGTTGCAGTCAACGGCGTGTATTCGCCAGCGGTGGCGCCCCGCCAAGCTGGCTGGTTCTGGCCCCGCACAAGCATCGTCACACACGGGTATAGCCGGAGTGTCCCTGTGTTCCACGACGACCCGAAATGGATTCCGAAGCTGGGGCAGTTTGCCGGAAAGCGCATGTCTCTCGTGTGCGCGGACGGAGTTTGGACTGCAACACTTGTTGACCGCGAGGCAACTGGTGAGACGCTGCAAATAGCGCTGTGCAGAGCACATCGTCCTGCGGGAGATAGGCCACTCCGTCGAAGTGCCGGATGAATACCAGGAGTTAGCATGAAGGAGAACACGAAATGACAGACCAATTTACCCCAGCCGACATGGCAACAGCAGCCGCCGAAGGATTCCGCGATGGTGCCGCAGAAATGGCAAAGCTACGGGGCCAGCGCCGCGTGCTGTGCTCGCTGCTGGGCGAGTGCCTTCCGGTGATTGACGCGCTGATGCAAGTGCCCGGCGACGACGATAGCGATGCCCGCCTGAACGGGCTGGCAGGCCGGATCATGGATGCCCTGAATGTGATTGCCGAAGATCGGGTGAAGGGGGGTGAGTCGTGAAGCGAAAAGAAATCGACGCCATCAAGGCCGAAGTCGCCCGCCTTCTACAACGCATTGACGACATGGAGCGATGCGCAGGATGGACACGGTACAGCTCCACACAAAATGCAGCCGGAAATTACGACCATGCAACCAGCAAGCCGCACCCGGAAGACGTCTTCTACTACGGGAAGTACACCGCAGCAGTCAAGCGCGCCAGCCTTGATCTGAGCAAAGCACTTGTGGAGATACGCAGATGACCACGCCCTACGACGTAGCGCGCTGCAAAGGCGTCATGGTCAACCGCACAGTCGGAGACATTGCCGCCGCGCTTTTCCCCGACAACCGGCGCCACAGAGAATGCATCAAATGCCGCAGGCGCGAACCAGGCCACCCAGACCACCAGACACACATGAACCCGCCCGCATTCGTGGACGGAACGTGCCCTATGAGGATTGAGCCATGACAGACAACACACAACCCGAGGCGTTCTGCTGGGCGACTGAGCTTGCGATGGTGCGCGATCCGGTCACGTTGACCGTGAAGGAAGCGCGCGAAGTGTCGGACGAGATGCAGCGGATGCACGCCGAAAACGAAACCCTGCGCATCGGCTACGCAGCCGCTCGGCTGGAGATTGAGGCGCTGCGGGCCGCACAGGAAGCGCCTGCCGCTGTGGCGGGGCCGAGTGGCAGACTGAGCGATGAACTGCGCAGCGTTATTGAAGGCATGACGGTGTCTGTTGATGTGAGCACAGGCGATCACGATGCTGGGCATAGGTACTTCGGTACAGTCACCGAAGTGATGGACGACATCGCAGACAAGCATGGCGTCACATTGCTGGTTCAGGACGCGAAACCGAACTTCGCCGCCGCGCCCACCACCCAGCCCTCGCCCGCATCGCAGGAGAATGAGCTGGATACTGCCCGTTTGGACTGGCTCGACAAAAACATTTTCTACCGCGAAATGCCCGAGTGGGATGCCAAGCATGGGCATGGTAGCGGCTACAACATGTGGGTGCTGTTCGCACCTAAGGTGGCCCAGGGCAGCGCTCGGAAAATCATCGACGCCGCCCGCGCGCGGCTGGAGGGCAAGCCATGAGCCGCGAAGACATCATCCGCATGGCGCGCGAAGCGGGCTTTGAGCTTGCAGACAGCGCAACGGACGAGGCACTTAATCGCTTCCGCGCCTTCGCCGCCCTTGCCTCCGAAGCAGAGCGAAAAGCGTGCGCTCTGCTTTTGGAGCGGATGACGGAGCGACGTCGCTGCCATCCGCAACTATCCACAAATAGCCTGGAGCGATAAATGCGCCTGACAGTCCTCGAGTTCGCCGAGCGCTACCGCATCAAAGAAGCCGACGCATCAAAGCTGCTGCGCCGCGCCGCGCTGGATGATCGGCTGGAGGTCAGCTACGACGACAGCTACAAAGCCACGTACACCGGCAGCAGCGAGCGCTACCTTGCGCTGTCTCGGGAGTACAGGGAGAGGATGCCGCAGCGCAGGCCATCGCGGCCACGTACCCTGAAAATGCCCCAGCCAGCAGTGCGGTTCAACCCGTGGGCGGGACTCGGCGCATGAGCCGCCGCGCCCGCAACCAGCGCGACAAGCGCCAGCCAATCCCCGACTTTGACGACACACCGGAGGCAATGCCATGAGCATCATTCTCTCAAGCGACGAACTGGCAGGCGTGACAGGCTACCGCACGCCCAAGCGCCAGCTTGACGAGCTGCACCGCCAGGGCTTCTACCGCGCCAGAATCTCAGCCGCTGGCAATGTGATTCTTGAGCGCGCACACTATGACGCCGTATGTGCAGGCGACAAGCCCGCGAAGGAGCCGGCCGTGCGCAATCCGTTTTTGAGGCTGGCATGAAAGCGCGTCGTGACCTGCCTCCGCGTGTGTACCGCAAACATGGCGCGTTCTGGCATGTTGCGGCGCAAGGCGACAAGCGCATATGGACGCGGCTGTGCTCAATTGCTGACGGCATACCGGCCATGTACCGGGCGCTGGCGGACATTGAGACAGCCGAGATACAGGCCGACACCATGCCCAGAATGATCGCGGATTGGCTGCGTGACGTGGGCAGTCGGCACAGCAAAAAGACGCAGGCCAACGACGCCTACCAGACGCGGGCCATTGCCCAAGCCTTTGCCGAGTTCCGCGCCTGCGACATTCGCCCGCCGCACATCGTGGACTTTCTGAAGCTGCTGCGCGACAAGCCCCGGACGTACAACGCATACCGGGCCATGCTCAGGGAGCTGATGCGGTATGCGGAGGAACGTGGCTTGCGCGAGCCGGGATCGAATCCGGTGGACAGCTTGCGCACCATGACCACAAAGGCCAGGCGCCGGTACATCACCGACTCCGAACTGCGCCGCATCAAGGTGGGCATCTGCTACGGCAAGGACGGCAAGCGCACGCCCAGCGGCCCCATGATCTGCTGCCTTGTGGAAATGGCCTATCTGACAGGGCAACGGGCGAGTGACTTGCTGAGGATGGAGTGGTCGGAGATTGGCAAGCAGGGAATCCTGTTCCAACCCGGCAAGACGCTGCATTCCACCGGGGTCGAAGTGCTGATTGGGTGGACGCCCAGGCTCGAAAAGCTGGTGGCCCGCCTGCGCTCTTTTCCCAATGCCAACCTGCGCCATGTGTTCTGCAAACAGGACGGCCAGCGGTACACCTACAGCGGGGCGTCCACGGCCTGGAAGCGTGGCACCCAGCGGGCGGGCATTCCGAACACCCAGTTCAGGGACTTGCGGGCCAAAGCCCTGACAGACGTGGACGAAAGGAGCGGCATCATCGCCGCGCAAAGGATGGGAGCGCACAGCACCCAAGCCCAGACTGCGGACTACATTCGCAACAAGAAGGCGATCAAGTCCACGGCGACCCGTTAAAAATCATTGGAGAAAACATGACGACACGACAAGTATGTGACGCCAGACGTTGCAACTGGCGCGGGACAAGTGACGAGGTGCTGTGTGCGCCACACCCGTTTGACCCAGGCGAGAAAGTATGGGGATGCCCGAAGTGCAAGAGCATTGACTCGCTGTACTTGGCTTGCGACGAGCCGGGATGCTGGGAGACTGTTTCATGCGGTACGCCCACGCCAACTGGCTATCGCAGCACATGCGGAAAGCACAGGCCGTTAGACACCTGTCTAACAGAAAGCGAAAAGGGCTCCTAACTTGATAGCTAGGAGCCCTTACGTACAATGGTCGGAGCGGCGGGATTCGAACTCGCGACCCTCTGCTCCCAAAGCAGATGCGCTACCAGGCTGCGCTACGCTCCGACAGCTGGCATTCTAACCCGACAAATACCCCAATTTCAGGAGGCCGGGCATGAATATTTGCTTTTCAGGCCAGTCCCTGGACCTGGGGTACCTCAGCGGGAAGCCGACTGGCCTGGCCCGGGGCCGCGACCGGCCAGATGGCGGAAGGTAATGCGACCCTTGGTCAGGTCGTAGGGAGACAACTCCAGGGACACCTTGTCGCCCGCGAGGATGCGGATGTGGTGCTTGCGCATCTTGCCGCCGGTGTAGGCAATCAGTTGGTGACCGTTGTCCAGCGTGACGCGAAAACGGGAGTCTGGCAGCACTTCGGTGACGCTGCCCTGCATTTCAATGAGTTATTCTTTGGCCATGTTCAATCTCTAAAAAACGATTCAGTCTGTGTACGGCGCCTGCGAAATTGCGTTCTCCCCACAGGGTCAAACGCCTGTCTGCAAGGGCAGGCGCGGTGTGCTTTGCGTGCTGAGGGGTTCGCTGCACCCGGGGCGCAGTTCAGAAAGAATGCCGGGAGAGACGGCATCAATGGACAGGCAAGGCGCTGTGCATGAGCCTTGCAATTGTACCGCGATGTGGCTTGCCTGCGCAGAGGCCTGGGCCGGGAGCAAGGCCTGGCGCCGTGCAGCCGCAGAGCGCTTTCGATGTAAGCGGTAGCTCTGGCGCCACCCGTGGCCGTTCGGGTAGGCCGATAGAATGGTTCGCTTGCTCCACTACACACCCTCACCGCCGTGTCCGACCGCCTTGCCGTACTGCCCCAGTACCTGATGCCCCAGAGGGCCCTCACTGTAGCGGCAGGACGCATCGCCTGCGCACGCGGCGGTGCACTGACCACCGCGCTGATTCGCCGCTTTGTGGCCCGCTACGGTGTAGACCTGTCAGAGGCCGCCAACCCCGACCCGGCCAGCTACGCCAGCTTCAATGATTTTTTCACCCGTCCGCTGCGGTCAGGTGCCCGCCCCCTGGCTGCTGCCGATCTGATCTGCCCGGTTGACGGCGCGATCAGCCAGTTCGGACCGGTGCAGGGCGACCAGATTTTCCAGGCCAAGGGGCACCACTACACCACCACGGCGCTGGTCGGCGGAGATGCGCAGCTTGCAACCGAGTTTGAAGGCGGCCACTTTGCCACCTTGTACCTGAGCCCGCGCGATTACCACCGCATTCACATGCCCTGCGAAGGACAGTTGCGTCGCATGGTGCATGTGCCGGGAGATCTGTTTTCGGTCAATCCCGCCACCGCACGCGGCGTGCCCGGGCTGTTTGCGCGCAACGAGCGCGTGGTCTGCGTATTCGATGGGCCCCGCGGGCCTTTTGTGCTGGTGCTGGTGGGTGCCACCATCGTGGGCAGCATGGCGACCGTGTGGCATGGGGTGGTGAACCCGCCGCGCCCGGGCACGGTGCGCCAATGGGATTACCACGACCGCTCCATCACGCTCGGGCAGGGCGAGGAAATGGGACGGTTCCTGCTGGGCTCCACGGTGGTGATGCTGTTTCCCCGCGGGCCGCTGCAGTTCAATCCCGCCTGGGCACCGGCCCGCCCCATCCGCCTGGGCGAAGCCATGGCCAGCATGGCCCCGTAAGATCCGCGCCCCGGTTCAGGACCGGCGTGCCAGCACAAACACCGATGGCTCCAGCGTCAGTGCATCTGCATCGACCGGTGCACCGTGGCCTACCAGGTGCACCATCAACATTCCGCGCCGGATCAGAACGTGGCTGACGGTTTCCTGCCGGTGTCCGAGGCGCACCAGGGTACCAGGCTTGAAAAGTGGCATGCGAAAAAAGGCAGCGCTGTCCATGGTCTGCACTCTGTTTGGGGACTGTGATGCGTTGGCCGGGCCAATTCCGTGACACGATTTGCTCTTTTAATCGTAGCAAAACGCGCTTACCGTGCAGGCAGCAACCCCACATCCCGTGGGACTTCACCGGATAATCCCGGTCATGTCACTGTTGCCCCACCCGCTTGAATTGCTTTCGCCCGCACGCGATGCCGCCATTGGTATCGAAGCCATCAACCACGGTGCCGATGCCGTCTACATCGGCGGCCCGGCCTTCGGCGCGCGCGCCGGCGCGGGCAACGAACTCCGCGAACTCGAGCGCCTGATCACCCACGCACACCGCTTTCACAGCCGCATCTTCATCACGCTCAACACCATTCTGCGGGACGACGAGCTCGAAGACGCGCGCCGCATGGCCTGGCAGGTCTACGAGGCCGGGGCCGATGCGCTCATCATCCAGGACATGGGGCTGCTCGAAATCGACCTGCCGCCAATCCAGTTGCACGCCAGCACCCAGACCGACATCCGCACCCCGGAGAAAGCCCGCTTTCTGCAGGACGCCGGCCTGTCGCAGATCGTGCTCGCGCGCGAACTGACCATCGAGCAGATTGCCGCCATCCGCGCCGCCACCGACCCGGCACGCTGCAACATCGAGTTTTTCATTCATGGTGCGCTATGCGTGGCGTATTCAGGCCAGTGCTACATCACCCACGCCCACACCGGGCGCAGCGCCAACCGCGGTGACTGCAATCAGGCCTGCCGCCTGCCTTACCAGGTGACGGACGATCAGGGCCGCTTCATTGCCCATGACAAACATGTGCTGTCGATGAAGGACAACAACCAGTCCGGCAACCTGCGCGCTCTGATCGACGCCGGTGTGCGCAGCTTCAAGATCGAAGGTCGGTACAAGGACATGGGCTACGTGAAGAACATCACGGCGCACTACCGGACGCTGCTGGACGCCATCATCGAGGAGCGCGAATACACCGCCCAACCCGTGGCACGCGCCTCCAGCGGGCACACGCGCTTTTTTTTCACGCCCGACCCCCAGCAGAATTTCAACCGCGAGTTCACCGACTACTTCGTCAACGGCCGCAAAGACGACATCGGCGCCTTCGATACCCCCAAAACACCCGGCCGGGCGATCGGCTGGGTCACCAAAGTGGGGCCCGACTGTGTGGAACTTGAAACCTCCAGCCCCGACACGGTGCTGCACAACGGTGACGGACTTTGCTACTACGACCTGCAAAAAGAGCTGGTGGGCATGGCCATCAACACCGCAGAGCCCCTGCCCTCGCGCGGCGCCAGCCTGTGGCGCGTGTACCCCAAAGACCCGGTGGCCGATCTGAAGGACCTGCGCAAAGGACTGGAAATCAACCGCAACCGCGACATGGATTGGGTGCGCATGCTGGAGAAAAAATCCAGCGAACGGCGCGTGGGCCTGTGGGCGCAACTGGCCCAGACGCCGGACGGCTTCGAACTGACCCTGACCGATGAAGACGGCTTTGCTGCCAGCGCCCGCATTACGCAGCCGCACCGGCTTGCCAGCGATACCGCCCAGGCGCAGGCCACGCTGCGCGAGCAGCTCGGACGCTTTGGCAACACCATCTTCTCGGTGCATGACATCGCCCTGCAGCTCTCGCAGCCATGGTTTGTGCCCGCATCCGTGCTCAACCAGCTGCGCCGCGATGCCGTGGCGGCCCTCGAAGCCGAGCGCGCTGCGGGCCTGCCGCGCCTGCCACGCGCACGGCCGGCTGAACCGCCGGTGCCCTACCCCGAAGACACCCTGAGCTACCTGGCCAACGTGTTCAACCACAAGGCGCGAGACTTTTACGCCCGCCACGGTGTGCGGGTGATCGCGGCTGCCTACGAAAGCCAGGAAGAGGAAGGCGAAGTGAGCCTGATGATCACCAAGCATTGCGTGCGCTTCAGCCTGAGCCTGTGCCCCAAACAGGCCAAGGGCGTGATTGGCGTCAAGGGCACCATCAAAGCCGACCCCCTGCAACTGATCAACGGCAAGGAAAAGCTCACCCTGCGCTTTGACTGCAAGCCCTGCGAAATGCATGTGGTGGGGAAAATCAAGCGCTCGGTGCTCAACCAGCAGCAGAAAGACCAGCAGACCCTGCCGCTGCAGTTCTACCGCACCCGCCCCAGTGCATCACAGCGCCCCTGATGCTATTACATTGATAGCTTTAAGCGCTTTCTGATCAAGCGCTATAGCCATTTTTTATTCGAAATTTTATGTCGCCCTCTCCCCCACCCCACCACAGTGACTGGCACCTGCAGGACACCGATGTCCTGGCCCAGGTTCACGCTGTGGATATGAGCAACGGCTTGAGTGCCGATGAAGCCGAACGCCGCGTTGCACGGCACGGGCCCAACGAGCTGATCAGCACCCAGAACCGCACCTGGCTCCACTTGCTGTTGGACCAGTTCAAGGACTTCATGGTGCTGGTGCTGTTGGGCGCGGCCGTAGTGGCGGGGCTGGTGGGCGAGCTGACCGACACCATCGTCATCCTCGTCATCGTGGTGCTCAACGCCATCATCGGTTTTGTGCAGGCCTGGCGGGCCGATCAGGCCATGGCGGCGCTGCGCCAACTGGCGGCAGCGCACGCCACCGTGCTGCGCGGGGGCGAGGTGCAGGTAGTGCCTGCCAGCGCGCTGGTGCCTGGCGACATCGTGCTGCTGGAGGCGGGCAACCAGATTCCGGCCGACCTGCGCCTGTTCGAAATTGCGCAGCTGCAGGTGGATGAATCTGCCCTCACGGGCGAATCGGTCACCGTGGCCAAGCAGTCAGACACCCTGACAGGCGACGCCCACAGCGCACTGGGCGACCGCCTGAACATGGCATTCAAAGGCACCACGGCGACGCACGGGCGCGCACGCGGCCTGGTGGTGGCCACCGGCATGCATACCGAACTGGGCAAGGTGGCCACCCTGCTCGATACCGAAGACCGTACCACCCCGCTGCAGCGGCGTCTGGCGGCTTTTGGCAAACGGCTGGCACTGGCGGTGCTGGGCATTTGCGCCGTCGTCTTCGTGGTGGGCGTGCTGCGTGGCGAGGCGCCGCTGCTCATGGCCCTCACGGCCATCAGTCTGGCCGTGGCCGCCATCCCCGAGGCCATGCCCGCCGTGGTCACCGTGTTGCTGGCACTGGGCGCACGGCGCATGGTGGCCATCAAAGCACTGGTGCGGCGCCTGCCCTCGGTGGAAACGCTGGGCTCGGTCACCACGATCTGCTCCGACAAAACCGGCACCCTCACGCAAAACCGCATGCACGCCGAGCTGGTACTGGCACACCACCAGCGCTGGATACCCGGCGACGCGCTGCCCGGCGCTGTGCACCACGAGACCCTGCGCGCCGCCGCCCTGTGCAACGACGCCAGCCACCAAAGCCCGCAGGGCGGTGCACCAGGCACCTGGCTGGGTGACCCCACCGAAACCGCCCTGGTGCTTGCCGCCCACGCTGGTGGGCTGGACAAAACGGTGCTGGACGCCGCCAGCCCGCGCGTGCAGGAGCAGCCCTTTGACTCCGACCGCAAGCGCATGACCACCTTCCACAAGGACGGTGACGGCTTTGTGGCCTACACCAAGGGCGCCCCCGAATCGATGCTGCCCTGCTGCACCGCGCAATGGTCGCTCGACGGCAGCACGCCCCTGGACACGGCCGCCGTGCTGGCCAGCGCCGAGCAGCTGGCAGCGCAAGGCCTGCGCGTGCTGGCACTGGCCCGACGCCAGCACGCACGCCTGCCCGACACCAACGCCATCGACGCCGTGGAAAGCCAGCTCGAACTGCTAGGCCTGATCGCCCTCATCGACCCACCCCGCCCCGAAGCCATGGCGGCCGTGCGCGACTGCGTCAGCGCGGGCATCGTGCCGGTGATGATCACCGGCGACCACCCCGCCACCGCGCGCGCCATTGCCCACCGGCTGGGCATTGTCAGCAGCATCGATGCCCCCGTGCTCACCGGCACCGACCTGACCGAGCTCGACACCGCCACGCTTGCCCAGCGCGTGGAGCAGGTACGCATCTACGCGCGCGTCGATCCCGCACAAAAAATCCGCATCGTCGAGGCTCTGCAGGCACGCGGCCACTTTGTCGCCATGACGGGTGACGGCGTGAACGACGCCCCCGCGCTCAAGCGTGCCGACATCGGCGTGGCCATGGGCAAGGGCGGCACCGATGTGGCGCGTGAGGCCAGCAGCCTGGTGCTGCTGGACGACAACTTCGCCACCATCGTCGCAGCGGTGAAAGAGGGGCGGCGCATCTACGACAACATCCGCAAGTTCGTGCGCTACACCATGACCAGCAACTCGGGCGAGATCTGGACGATCTTCCTCGCGCCCCTGCTGCTGCTGCCCATTCCGCTGCTGCCCATCCACATCCTGTGGGTGAACCTCGTCACCGACGGGCTGCCCGGCCTGGCGCTCGCGGCCGAACCGGCCGAGCGCGGCATCATGCGGCGCCCGCCGCGCGCACCCACCGAAAGCATGTTTGCCGGTGGCATGTGGCAGCACATCCTGTTCATCGGCCTGCTGATTGGAGGGCTGTGCCTGGGCGTGCAGGCCTGGGCGATTTCCACCGGCCACGCACACTGGCAGACCATGGTGTTCACGGTGCTCACGCTGGCGCAGATGGCCCATGTGCTGGCCATCCGCTCCGAAAGCGAGCCGCTCTGGCGCCTGGGTCTGGGCACCAACAGGCCACTGCTGTATGCCGTGCTGCTGACCTTTGCTCTGCAAATGGCCACCATCTATGTGCCCTGGCTCAACCCGATCTTCAAGACTCAGCCACTGAGTCTGGCGGAGCTGGCCATCTGTCTGGGCGCCGCGCTAGTGGTCTTTTTGGCGGTCGAGCTCGAAAAAGCCTGGCGCCGCAAGCGCCAGCCTGCCGCCCTGGCCATGGACGAACCGCCCGCCGCCCTCCGGCGCTGATGCGTCGCCATAAGCACATGACAAACGATTCGAACCAGCCCGCCGCCACGGCATGCACAATGCCGGTCGGCCCGCAGCCTTGCGGATGCCTTGGCGCATTTTCTTACTGAGGGACACTCACCCATGCACATCGAAACCCTGGCCGTCCATGGCGGCTACACGCCCGACCCCACCACCAAGTCTGCCGCCGTGCCGCTGTACCAGACCGTGGCCTACGCGTTCGACAACGCCCAGCACGGCGCCGACCTGTTCGACCTGAAGGTGCCAGGCAACATCTACACGCGCATCATGAACCCGACCAACGACGTGCTCGAAAAGCGCGTCGCGGCGCTCGAAGGCGGCATCGCCGCACTGGCCGTGGCCTCGGGCATGGCGGCCATCACGGCGGCCATCCAGACCATTGCCGAGACCGGTGACAACATCATCTCGGCCAGCACGCTCTACGGCGGCACCTACAACCTGTTCGCCCACACCTTCCCGCAGCAGGGCATCGAGGTGCGCTTTGCCGACCCGCGCGACCCCGCCAGCTTTGCCCAACTGATCGACGCGCGCACCAAGGCGGTGTATTGCGAATCCATCGGCAACCCGCTGGGCAACGTGACCGACATCGCCGCGCTGGCCAAGGTGGCGCACGACCATGGCGTGCCGCTGATCGTGGACAACACCGTGCCCAGCCCCTACCTGTGCCGCCCCATCGAGCACGGCGCCGACATCGTGGTGCACGCGCTCACCAAGTACATGAACGGCCATGGCAACAGCATCGGCGGCATCATCGTGGACAGCGGCAAATTCCCCTGGGCTCAGCACAAGGAGCGCTTCAAGCGCCTGAACGAGCCTGACGTGAGCTACCACGGCGTGGTCTATACCGAGGCCCTGGGCGCTGCGGCGTTCATCGGCCGCGCACGCGTCGTGCCGCTGCGCAACATGGGCGCGGCACTCTCGCCCTTCAACGCCTGGCTCACGCTGCAGGGCATCGAGACGTTGCCGCTGCGCATGGACCGCATCTGCGACAACTCCCTGGCCCTGGCCCAGTTCCTGCAGACCCACCCCAAGGTGGAGTGGGTGCGCTACGCCGGCTTGCCCGACCATGCCGACCACGCCGTGGTGCAGCGCCAGATGGGCGGCCGCGCCTCGGGCATCCTGAGCTTTGGCCTCAAGAGCAGCGACGCCGACCCGCGCGCCGCCGGGGCGCGCTTCCTCGACGCACTGCAACTGTTCACGCGCCTGGTCAACATCGGCGACGCCAAGTCGCTGGCCACGCACCCGGCCTCGACCACGCACCGCCAGCTCAACCCCGAGGAACTGGCCAAGGCTGGTGTCAGCGAGAACATGGTGCGCCTGTCGGTGGGCATCGAGCACCTGCAAGACCTGCAGGCCGACCTGGATCAGGCACTGGACAAGGTCTGACGAACCTCCGGGCCGCCAAGTGTGGCCAGGTTTCAGGTCTTTTTGGCTGCTAACGCTTGCCAGACAAGCGTTGGCAGCTATTTTTTAAATAGCGATTTTCAGGTTCGCATACGGGCTTTCACGCTCGGCTGCAGGCATGGACGAGAATACCGGCAGGTCCCACACGCCAGCGCCATGCCTTTGCCACGCCTTCTTGCACTGCTTCCCTTACTGCGCCATGCCGCAACCGCCATCGTCCTGCTGATGGGTCTGGCAGCCACCGGGGCGTGGGCGCAGGCGGGGCCGGCGCGGGTTGTTGACGCCCAATCACTCAATGCCGGTGTGCTCTCGCTGACACCCTATCTGGGCGTGCTGGAGGACTCACAAGCCCGCCTCACGCTGGACGAGGTGCTGCACGCCGCGAGCGCCGGGCGCTTTGAGGCAGGCCATCCTCCCGCCGAGGGCATCAGCTTCGGCATCACGCCCTCGGCCTACTGGTTCCAGGTGGTGCTGCGCAATACGGGTGACGAGCCGCTACAGCGCATGCTGGAGGTTGGCTATGCGCGCCTGTCCCACGTCAGCCTGCACCGCCCCCTGCCCGGCGGTGGCGCCGAGAGCGTGCAGACCGGCGCCACTGCGCTGTTTGAATCGCGCCCCTACGCGCACCGCTTCTTCGTGTTTCCGCTTCAGCTCCCGGCACACTCCGAGCAGACGTATTTCCTGCGTGTGCAATCCACCACCGCTTTCATCGTTCCCGCACGGCTGTGGGAGCCCGCCGCCTTCCACGCGCACGAGCGCAACGACTATCTGGCCCAGGCCTGGTATTTCGGCATGGCCACAGCCATGGTGCTGTTCAATCTTCTGCTGTTCGTGCGCCTGCGCGACCGCGTCTACATCCATTACGTGGCCTTCGCGTTCTGCATGGCTTTTGCGTTAGCGGCGCAAAACGGGCTGGTCAAGGAATTCCTGCGGCTGCAATCACCCCTGTGGTCAGACCTGGCATCCACCTTCGGTTACTCCTTCTCCATCGCTGCCGGACTGCAGTTCATGCGCCACATGCTCGATACCCCCCGTACCCTCGCTCGCTGGGATGGCGGACTTTGGTGGCTGGTGCTCTTCTTCATCCTGAGCCCGTTCGTTTTTCTGTTCACCGGGCAGACCTTCATCCAGACGGCTGCCATCGTCTACCTGGGCGCCGTGATGACCGCCGTCGCCATTGGTCTGCGGGGCGCGCTGCGGCGCCAGCGCAGCGCCTATTTCTTTCTGGGGGCCTTCCTGCTGCTGGCGCTGGGGGCCATCACCAATGCACTGCGCGCCATCGGGCTGGTGCCCACCAACCTGCTCACCACCCATGCCATGCAAGTGGGCTCGGCACTGGAGATGGTGCTGCTGGCCTTTGCCCTGGCGGACCGCTTCAACGAAATGCGGCGCGAGAAAGCCGGCATCCAGAAAAAGCTGCTCGAAGCGCAGACCACACTGATCGGCAGCCTCAAGCAGTCCGAGCAGAAACTGGAGCAACGGGTGCAAGAGCGCACCAGCGAACTGCAGGCACTGAACCGCAAGCTGGCCGCCCTGAGCATGACCGACGGCCTGACAGGCATCGCCAATCGCCGCCACTTCGACGAGGTGCTGGCCACCGAATGGCAGCGCGCGCAGCGCAGCCGCCAGCCACTGACCCTGGCCCTGCTCGACGTGGACTGGTTCAAGGCCTACAACGACCATCTGGGTCACCTCGCCGGCGATGAATGCCTGCGAAGCATCGCCAGGGTGCTCGCCGCCAGCGTATGCCGAGAAGGCGACCTGGTGGCGCGCTACGGCGGCGAGGAATTCGCCTTTCTGGCACCCGCAACGGACAGCGCCGGGGTGGTAGAGATCGCCCACAAAATCCAGGAGGCACTGCACCGGCTGGCGCTGGTGCATCCCGACACGCCCAGTGGGCTGGTGACCGTGAGCATCGGCGTGGCAGCCCTGGTGCCCACACAGGGCGAAGGCCCCGATGTACTGGTACGCCGCGCCGACGAGGCGCTCTACCGCGCCAAGTCCGAGGGGCGCAACCGCATCGTGCTGGCCTGATCCCTGTGCCAGTCTGCAAAAATCCGAACCAAATTCGCTTTAAGCCTTTATGAAACAAGGGCGACTAGCTATTTAATCTATAGCACTTTATACGACTCTTGTGGACCAGACTGGTGGTGGATTGGTGCGGCGCCCGCACATGGACGCCGCCATCGCAACGGAATGCGGTGGGCCGTCAGTGCCCATCGATACGCAGCACCACCTTGCCGAACTGCGCGCCCGACTCCAGGCGGTCGAGCGCGGCATGCACATCGTCGAGCGGGTATTCACTGTCGATCACCGGCCGCAGGCCGGTGCGCTCGACAAAGCCGAGCAGATCACGGAACTCGCCGAGGCTGCCCAGGCTGGAGCCAAAAACCTGCAACTGGCGCACGAAGAGGCGGCGCAGGTCCGCACCTGGCTGGTCGCCCGTGGTGGCGCCGCAGGTGACCAGGCGGCCACCGCGCACCAGCGACTTCAGGGCCGACGGCCAGGTGGCCGCGCCCGTGTTCTCGAACACCACGTCCACACCGCGCCCGCCCGTAAGGGCCATGACCTCCCTGGCCACGTCCTGGGTCTTGCCGTTGACCGCGTGGTCGGCCCCCAGGGCGCGCGCGCGGTCGAGCTTGGCATCGTCGCGCGAGGTCACGATCACGCGCGCGCCGACGGCCTTGGCCAGTTGCAGGGCAGCGAGCGACACGCCGCCGCCGATGCCGAAGACCAGCACCGTCTCCCACGGCTGGAGGCGTGCCTTGGAAAACAGCATGCGCCAGGCCGTGAGATGGTTGACGCCGAGGGCCGCCGCCTCGGCAAAATCCAGATGGGCGGGCTTGGGAAACACCTGCGCCACGGGCAGCCCCACCCACTGGGCAAAGGTGCCGTCGCGGTGCTCGCCCAGGAACTGGATGCATGTGCACAGCGCCGTGTCACCGCGTTGGCAGAACTCGCAGCGGCCGCAGCCGATGCCGGGGTGCAACACCACCTCCTGGCCCGGGCGCAGCAGGGGCTCGCCGGAATCGACGGCCTCCACCATGCCGGCACCGTCAAGCCCCAGAATCTGCGGCAGGCGGTGCGTGATGCCCGCGCCACTGTCGCGCATGTAGAGGTCCACGCGGTTGAGCGTGGCCGCATGCATGCGCACCACCACCTGCCCGGGGGCGGCGGCCGGCTTCTCGCGCTGCCCGACCTGGACAACCTCGTTGCCCCCATGGCCGGTGATATAGGCGGCTTTCACGACGCCCGTCCCGTCACATCTTGCACAGAGGCGATGCCGCCGGAACGATCGAGGCCGGGTAGGTCTGCTCGATCACAGGGCGCAGCACGCCGTCGGCCATCTTGACGCGCGCGACGTAATTGGGAATGACCATCTGGTTGTCGGCCGCGCGCACGGTGGCCTTGCCGTACAGCGTGTCCACCTGGGCACCGCGCAGGGCCTTGGTCACGTCCTCGGGCTTGACGCTCTTGGCCAGCGTCACGCCCTGGAACAGCACCATGGCGCCGTTGTAGGCCTGGGCTTCGGTGTCGGACGGCAGACGGTTGTGTTTGGCCTTGAATGCGGCCACGAAGGCCTTGGAGGCCTCGGAATCGATGTCGGGCGTGTAGCCCACATTGCCCGGCATCCCCTCCATCAGTTTGCCCGTGGCGTTGATGATGAAGTCGGACACCACGGCGTGGCCGATCATCGGCGTCTTCAGGCCAAAGTCTGCAGCCTGCTTGATGAAGGGAATGGCGCCCGCCACTTCCGCCACCCAGATGGCATCGACGTTGGCGGCCTTGAGCTGCTGGATGTAGGGTGCGTAGTCCTTGGTCCCCATGGGCACGAAGAGTTTGAGGGACACCTTCTTGCCCTGCGCAGTCACGGCTGCCTCGAACGACTTGGCCGAATCGTGGCCCCAG